>CAXSDM010000005.1:13380-30869 GCA_964235575.1 uncultured Acidobacteriaceae bacterium
GATCGCCGAGTGGACACCAGTGACCAGTGGATGCAGAGAAAGGTCAGGGACGTTGCCGGGGTAACGGTACGCTAGGCGTTCGCTACAACTAACTTGGGATGGTTGATGACGGAGGCGCAACGGAGACTTGGATGCAGCATAGAGGTGCGTGCGGT
Organism: uncultured Acidobacteriaceae bacterium; assembly: GCA_964235575.1. Taxonomy (GTDB): domain Bacteria; phylum Acidobacteriota; class Terriglobia; order Terriglobales; family Acidobacteriaceae; genus Edaphobacter. The sequence goes on from CAXSDM010000005.1 coordinate 13,536, forward strand.
TGGCGCGGAGGAGGCAAGGCTTGGAATCTGCGGCGCTGATCGACGGTCCGGTCGTCGCCGCGGCGGGGCAGACGATTGAGGTGCCGGCGCAGCTGGAAATGGGGAAACTGCGGTCCACGGCGCTTCGGGCGACGGGGTGGACGTTGATATCCTATGGCGCGACCCAGGCGCTGCGGGTGGTCAACAGCCTGATTCTGACGCGGCTCTTGCTGCCGTCGGCGTTCGGCCAGATCACGCTGGTGACGACACTGATGGTGGGCATCGCGCTGCTGTCAGACATCGGGTTGGGGCCGAGTGTCATCCAGAGCGCGCGCGGAGATGAGCCGGAGTTCCTGAATGCGGCGTGGACCCTGCAGGCGGTACGGGGGGTCGGGCTGTGGCTGATGGCGCTGCTGCTGACCTGGCCGGCGGCCGCGATGTATCACGATCCGTCCATGCGGCGGGTGCTGCCGGTGCTGGCGCTGACGCTGCTGGTCTCCGGGTTCAACAGCACGAATCTGCTGAGCTTGTCGCGGCATATGGGGGTGCGGCGGCTGTTTTTGCTGGACTTCAGCTCACAGGTACTGTCACTGGCGGTGACGGTGACCTGGGCGTGGATATCGCCGACCGTGTGGGCGCTAGTGGGCGGGAACCTGGTCTCGACGATATACCGGCTGGGGCTGAGCCATTATCCGCCAGCGGCGCCGGGGATGCGCAACCGGTGTACATGGAACCGGGAATCCATGCGCGAGATTTTGCATTTCGGGAGGTGGATCTTTCTGGGCACGGCGTTCTATTTCTTCGCATCGCAGGCCGACAAGCTGATTCTGGGCAAATACGTGAGCCTGGCGATGCTGGGGGTGTATGGGATCGCGTTTCAGATATCGGACGTGCCGCGCTCGGTGATCAACTCATTCGCGAATAAGGTCGGCTACCCATTTGTTTCAAGGATCATTCACCTGCCCAGGGCAGAGTTCCGGGAGCAGTTTCTGCGTTACCGCGGGTATGCGCTGGTGGCCGGTGCGGTGCTGCTGAGCGCGATGGTGAACTGGGGCGATCTGCTGATTCTGAAGCTGTACAAGCCCTCGTACGCGGCGGCGGCTTGGATGGTGCCGATTCTGGCAATCGGCCTCTGGCACACGCTGCTCTACCAGACCAGCAGCCCGGTCCTGTTTTCGCTGGGCAAATCGAAGTACAACGCGGTGGGCAACGGGATCTACTGCGCGACGATGCTGACGGCGATCCCACTTGCCCTGCATGTCTGGGGTTTGCGGGGTGCGGTGTGGGCGGTCGCTGGCGGCGACCTGCCTTTGTATGCGGTTTTTCAGTTCGGGGCGACGCGCGAAGGGATCAAGCCTTTGCGTCAGGATCTTGCGATGACGTTAATCTTTGTTGCACTGCTGGGTTTGGAATGTGCGCTGAGGCGCGCACTCGGATAGTGGGAGTTCGCTGACCCGCAAGCGGTATTTCCATCGGAGGCGGGGAGAGGGAAAGTGTAGGAATGAACCACCATCAAGAGGCCGTAAGCATAGAGCCTTTCTTCAAATTCGAGCCGCGGCAGAGTCCTCAGGAAACGACCATTGCCACACTCTTCGCGGAGGTCTGCAAGCGGCGCCCGGACGCCATCGCCTTGACGCTTGGCGACCGAAGCATGACCTATGCCGAACTCGACCGCATGGCGGACGGGATTACGGCGCACCTGACGCGGCACGGCGCGGGCCGGGGAACGATCGTCGCGATCTGCCTGGAGCGATCGTTCGAGATGATCGCGGCGATGCTGGCGACGCTCAAATGCGGAGCGGCCTATCTTCCGCTTGATACGGGCTACCCGACGGCGCGGCTGGCGGAGACGGTTGCGGATGCCGCGCCAGTGGCCGTGTTGACGGCACGCAGTCTGGCGGAGTGCTTCGAGGCGGGACGGGCGGCGCTGCTGTGCGTCGACGAGCTTAAACTGCGGGGAGCGGCGCTGACGGTGGCTGAGGTTCAGGCAGACGACCCGGCGTACGTGATCTACACCTCGGGCTCAACCGGCCGGCCCAAGGGAGTCGTGGTCTCGCACCGCAACGTGGCGCGGCTGATGACGGCCACCGATCCCTGGTTCGGGTTCTGTGCCAAGGATGTCTGGACCCTGTTTCACTCCTGTGCGTTCGACTTTTCGGTGTGGGAGATCTGGGGCTGCCTGCTGCATGGCGGGCGGCTGGTGATCGTGCCGTTCGTGGTCAGCCGCAGCCCGGAGGAGTTTCACGCGCTGCTGGTGGCCGAGCGGGTGACTGTGTTGAACCAGACGCCGTCGGCCTTTGTGAATTTGAGCCAGGTGGACGCGCGGGTGCCTGCAGCGCCCTTATGCCTGCGAGTCGTTATCTTCGGTGGGGAGGCGCTGGTTCCGGCGGCGCTGCGCGGATGGATCGCGCGTCATGGGGACACGCGGCCGGAGTTGGTGAATATGTACGGGATTACGGAGACGACGGTGCATGTCACCTACCGGCGGATTCTGGCGGCGGACGCGGAGCATGAGCGCGAGAGCCTGCTCGGCCATCCGATTGCCGACATGCAGCTGCATCTTCTCAATGGAAGTCGGCAGCCGGTGGGCGTGGGGGAAGAAGGCGAGCTGTGGATCGGCGGCGGAGGGGTGGCGCTGGGCTATCTGAACCGACCTGCGCTGGCTGCGGAGCGCTTTGTACAAGCCGATTTTTTAGGTCAGGAGGGACGGCTGTATCGCTCCGGAGATCTGGCCCGGCGACGTGCGGATGGCGAGCTTGTCTACGTCGGCCGACGGGACAGTCAGGTGAAGATCAACGGCTTCCGGATCGAGCTGGGCGAGGTAGAAGCGGCGATCGTCGCGCATCCGTCGCTGGTACAGGCGTGCGTGGTGGCGCATGCGGAGTCGAGCGGAGGCGCGCGGTTGGCTGCTTACTATGTGGCGAAAACCGGACCGGAGCCGAGCACGCGCGAGCTCAGCCAGTTTTTGGCGCAGCGGCTTCCGGCGCAGATGATGCCGGCGTTCTACATCGGCTTGCCGGCACTACCGCTTACGGCAAACGGGAAGGTGGATCGCCAGGCGCTGCCTGCGCCGCAGCCGGGCGCGAGTTCCTCCGAGCGAAGAAGCCTGACGCAGGCCTCGGGACTCGAGTACAGCATTGCGCGCATCTGGCAGATGGTTCTGGCGGCTGAGGAAGTTGGGCTCGATGACAACTTCTTCGATGTCGGCGGCTCTTCCCTGCTGCTAATCGCGGTGCGGACGGGATTGCAGGAGCAGCTGGACCGGCCGATCCCAGTGACGTGGATGTTTGAGTACACCACGATCCGCTCGCTCGCCCGGAAGCTCGGGTCGCCCGACGAGGCCGGTTCCCAGGCCTCCACCCGGCTGGCCGACGCGGCGCGACGGCAGCGGGAGACGTTCCGCCGGGCGCGGGAAGGGAAAGGAGTGGTGCAGTGACGAGACCGGCGGCAACTTTGGCAGGCGAAGTCGATCCATCGCTGATGGAAGGAATTGCGATCGTCGCCATGTCCGGACGCTTTCCGGGCGCTCCGGATCTTAATGCGTTCTGGCGCGTGCTGGTCGAGAAACGAGACACGATAACGCGGTTCAGCGGGAAGGCGGGAGACTCAGATTTCGTCGGCACACGCGGCGTTCTGGAAAATGCGGCAATGTTCGATGCGGACTTCTTCGGCATAGCTCCGCGGGATGCAGATCGCATGGACCCGCAACACCGTTTGTTTCTGGAAGCGTGTTCCAATGCGCTCGAGGATGCAGGGTATGTCTCATCCGAGTATCCTGGCGAAATTGGGCTGTTTGCCGGATGCAGCCTGAACACGTATCTGCTTGCAAATCTGGCGGCGGACCGCAGCTTTCTTGAAGAGCTGACGGCACAATACCAGGTGGGCGAGTTTCCGGTTGCGCTCGGCAACGACAAGGATTTCCTGACCACGCGCGCGGCGTACAAGCTGAATCTGCGTGGTCCGGTGATGAGCGTGCAGGCAGCCTGCGCCACGTCGCTCGTGGCGATCTGCCAAGCGAGCCAGGCGTTGTTGAACTATCAGTGCGACATGGCGCTTGCGGGCGGAGTCTCGGTCACATTTCCGCAGGAGCGCGGCCATGTGTACCAGGAAGGTGGTCTGGCCTCTCGGGATGGGCGATGCCGGCCGTTCGATGCGCAGGCAACGGGGACAGTGTTCGGCCATGGCGTCGGGGTGATCGTGCTGAAGCGCATGGAGGACGCGCTTCGGGATGGCGATCACATTGAGGCGGTGATCCGCGGCTTTGCGGTGAACAACGACGGCTCGGCCAAGGCGGGGTACATGGCTCCGGGCGTGGATGGGCAGGCGCGGGTGATTGCGGCGGCGCAGGCGATGGCGGGGATCTCCCCCGAGACCGTCTCTTATATAGAGGCGCATGGCACGGGCACGCCGCTAGGGGATCCGATCGAGATTGCCGCATTAACGAAGGTGTTCGGTAAGGGGACGAACCGAACCGGTTTCTGCGCAGTTGGCACGGCGAAGGGCAACGTCGGACATCTGGATGCGGCGGCCGGAGTGACGGGCGTGATCAAGACCGTGCTCTCCATGCGCCATCGTTTGCTGCCGGGGCTGATGCATTTCGAGGAGCCTAACTCCAGGATCGATCTCAGCGACTCACCGTTTCGCTTCACTGCCGAGGCTTGCGCGTGGCACAGCGAGGGACCGCTGCGGGCAGGTGTGAGCGCATTCGGAGTAGGCGGCGTGAACGCGCATGTGGTGCTGGAGGAGCCACCGTGTCTTCCGGCAGCAATCACCCTGCGAAGAAAAGAGGTGCTGTGTGTCTCCGGGCGAAGTGAGGCAGCCGTGCGGGAGGCGGCGGCCCAGCTTGGGAATCATCTCGACACACGACCGGAGACGTCTCTTGCCGACGCGGCGTACACCTTGTCTTGCGGGCGAAAGGCGCACGAGTTTCGAATTGCGGTTGCCGCGGAAGAGAGCGGGCCGGCGCTGGCATCTCGCCTGGGGAATGCTCCTGTTTCGAGGTCTGCGAAACGGCAGGTTGCCTTCCTGTTTCCAGGGCAGGGGAGCCAGTTTGCAGGCATGGGCAAGAGCCTGTATGAGACGGAGCGGGTCTATCGCGAGACGGTGGATAGCTGCGCGGCTATCGTACGTCCGCTGCTGGAAGAGGATCTGCGCGAAGCAATCTTTTCAGATGCGGATGACGAGGCCGGGCGCGCGCGGCTGGAGCAGACCTCCATAGTGCAACCCGCGCTGTTTGTGACCGAGTTTGCCCTGGCTGCGTTGTGGCAGGCGTGGGGAGTTGTGCCGCAGACGATGGTTGGCCATAGCGTGGGCGAGTATGTGGCCGCGGCCGTTGCGGGCGTGATGAACCTTGAAGATGCGCTGCGGTTAGTGACGCTGCGGGGGCGGAGGATGGGGGCGCTGCCGGGCGGCACGATGATTTCGGTTCCACTAGGGCAGGAATCGATCGCTAGGTATCTTTCTGAGGAGATATCGTTGGCCGCGCTGAATGCGCCGCGCTCGAGCGTGCTGGCAGGGCCCACGCCTGCGATGGAAGAGCTGGAGCGAAGGCTGGAGCAGGATGGTGTCAGCTCGCGGCGGCTCAAGACCTCGCACGCGTTTCATTCGTCGATGATGGACCCGATGCTCGCGGAGTTCGAGGCGGAGGTCGCTAACATTCGTCTTCACCCGCCGAAGCTGCCCTTTGTTTCTACCGTGAGTGGAACGTGGATTACGGATGCAGAGGCGACCAGTACGCGTTACTGGGCTCGAGGGTGCCGGCAGCCGGTGCGGTTTGCCGACGCGGTCCGGACACTGGTGAGTGGCGGGACGGACATGCTGCTGGAGGTGGGGCCTGGGCGAACGCTGGTCTCATTGGCGGCACAGAATGCGGTTGGAGAGGTTATGGCGGTCGCGTCTTTTACTCCTGCGGTGGGCAGGCAGGAGGCAGGTACGATCGAGGACGCGCTAGCCGCGCTGTGGAGGAGCGGAGTTGCCATCGATTGGCAGGCTGTGTATGCCGAGGAACCGCGTCGCCGTGTTTCGTTGCCGACGTACCCGTTCGAGCGCAAACTGCACTGGTTCGAGCCTCCGGCGCGGCGAGCGACTGAGGTGGAACGTACGACGGTGTTGCCAGATCTTTACGCACAAGAGAGCCTTGGCATGGCTCAGGATGCAACGTCTTTGCTTCAAGCGGAACCGCCTTCGAGTTCGCGTCCAGAGCGACTTTGCGCTGAAATTGCTCGAGCTTTCACCGAGCTGAGCGGGATTGCTGCAACGCCTGAAGAATATACGCTGTCGTTTCTAGAGCTTGGCTTCGACTCGTTGTTTCTGACGCAAGCCACTCGAACGATTGAAAAGACGTTCCGTGTCAAGGTGACGTTCCGGCAGATGATGGAGCAGATATCGACGATCGAGAGTCTGGCGAACTACCTGGACGAGAAGCTGCCGCCAGAGGCGTTTCACGAAGCGCCTGCGATCCAGAGGGTTGCAGACGGCTCCGACACGGCGTCGCCCATGAAATCGGCGTCCAGGCAGCCGGTTGAGGAGTTGTTCTCGGCCCAGATCGAAGCGATGCAGAAGATGTTTGCCGAGCAGGTGGCAGAGCTCCGCGCAGCCCTGGGCAGTTCCTCGTCTACACCTTTGGCATTGCAGGCCTCGGTCCCGGCACGGGTAGAGTCTCCAGAGATCCGTCATGGTTCGTTTCGGCCGATCCAGCCGAAGGCGACACATGAGCTTAGCCCAAAGCAGCAGGAGTATCTCTCGAAGCTGGTCGCTGGCTATGAAGCGAAGACCGCCGGCTCGAAGCGCCTGACCGAGGCCGGACGTGCTCAGCTGGCTGATCCGCGAGCGGTGGCCGGGTTTCGTCCGCAGTGGAAGGAGATGGTCTATCCGCTGGTCGTGGAGCGCGCGCAGGGCTCTCGCCTGTGGGATGTGGACGGCAACGAGTACATCGATCTGGTGAACGGCTATGGGTGCATTCTGTTTGGGCACTCGCCGGAGTTTGTGTTGAATGCGGTGGTCGATCAGCTGGACAGGGGAGTCGCGATCGGACCGCAGACGCCGCTGGCCGGCGAGGTGGCGGCGCTGATTTGCGAGCTGACCGGCAACGATCGGGTGACGTTCTGCAATACGGGTTCAGAGGCGGTGATGGCCGCCATACGGGTGGCCCGCATGGTCACCGGGCGGGACAAGCTGGTGTACTTCGCCGGTGACTATCACGGCACGTTCGACGAGGTGCTGGTCCGGCGCACGGCACGCGGAAGCATACCCATTGCTCCGGGGATTCCAGAGACCAACGTGGGCAACGTGGAGGTGTTGGAGTATGGGGCCGAGGCTTCGCTCGAGTATCTGCGCAGGAACGCGGACGAGATTGCGGCGGTGCTGATTGAGCCGGTCCAGACGCGTCACCCGGAGCTGCAGCCGATGCAGTTTATCCGGGCGGTGAGGGCGATTACAGAAGAGAACGGTTCGGCGATGATTCTCGATGAGGTGGTTACTGGCTTCCGGCTGGCTCCGGGAGGGGTGCAGGAGGTTCTCGGCATCCGCGCGGACTTGTGTACCTATGGCAAGGTAATTGGCGGCGGTCACCCGATCGGGGTGTTGTCAGGCAAGCGGCGGTTCCTTGATGCGCTTGATGGGGGAGGCTGGCAGTTTGGTGACGATTCGGGGCCGGAGGTCGGCGTAACCTTCTTTGCCGGAACGTTTGTGCGGCACCCTCTGGCATTGGCCGCGGCAAAATCGGTGCTTTGTCATTTGCGCGAGGCGGGACCGGCGTTGCAGCGCAAGCTGAATTCCAGAACGGCTCGGCTGGCGGAGTCGCTGGACCGCTTCTTCGTCGAGCGCGGAGTGCCGAGCCGCGTACATCACTTCGCTTCGTGGTTCTACTTCACCTTTGCGGGTGAGGCCCGGCTGGCGAGCCTGTTCTACTACGCGATGCGCGCCAAGGGCATTCACATCCAGGAAGGCTATCCGTGCTTCCTAACCACGGCTCACTCAGAAGCGGATGTCGCGGCGATCGAAGCTGCGTTTCGGCAGACGATCGTCGAGATGCAGGAGGGTCAGGTGATGCCGGGGACGGATCAGGTCTTCGAACCACCCGCTATGCGCGCCGCTTCCCTTCCGGCTCGCGTGCCGCTGACGGAACCGCAGCGAGAGATCTTTGTGGCGGCGGTGATGAGTGAGGAGGCGAACTGCGGCTTCAACGAGTCGCTGACGCTGTATCTGCGCGGAGAGGTGCGTGAAGAGGCGCTGGAGCAAGCGCTCGAAACCGTTCTGGGCCGGCATGATGCGCTTCGCGGCACGGTCAGCGAGGATGGTGAGTGGTTTGGAGTCCTGCCGGAGATGTCCTTGACTACGTCCTTCGTCGACCTGCGTGACCTGGCGGAGTCGACCCGGAATCATCTGCTCGCGGCGGCCATTGCCGATGAGGCGCACACGCCGTTCAACCTGGAGCGCGGCCCTCTGCTGCGTGCGGTCTGCTACCGGCTGGCGCACGACCACTGGGCTTTGTTGCTGACAGCTCATCATCTGGTGCTGGATGGTTGGTCGGCCAACGTGCTGCTGGAGGAGCTTGGCAAAGTGTACAGCGGCAACTTGAAACTTGCGCCGGTACTGCCGTTCCGCAGCTATGCTCTGCGGGAGCGGCAACGGGACGAGGCAGGTGAATTCGCCGACAATGAGGTTTACTGGGTCGATCGCTTCAAGGGCCGGTCTCCGCGGCTCGACCTGCCGACCGATCATATCCGGCCGCCCCAAAGAACGCATCAAGGCCGGACGCTGCGCGGCCAGGTTGGTCCGGAACTCTACGCAGAGTTGACTCAGGCAAGCGTCCGCAGCGGCTGTTCGCTCTTTGTCGTCCTGCTCTCCGGGTTTGAAGTGCTGCTGCATCGGCTGACCGCGCAGGAAGAAATCGTGGTCGGCATCTCGACGGCGGGGCAGGCGTTGGTGGAGGATGCCAGCCTAGTCGGACATGCGGTGCACTTTCTGCCGATGTTGAGCGAGGTGCGTGACGGAACGACGGCTCGCGAGCACATGCAGGCGACCAGGACGGCGCTGCTCGACGCCTACGATCACCAGGAGTTTACGTTCGGCAGCATTCTGCGCAAGCTGCGGCTGGAGCGCGAGCCTGGACGGCTGCCGCTGATCGAGGTCCAGTTCAATCTGGAGCGGCTTGGGGAGAACGTTCACTTCGATGGTCTCGCGATCGAGGTCCAGCCGAACCCGAAATGCTTCGTCAACACTGACCTGTTTCTCAACGTGGTGGATACGGGGGCGGACCTTCAATTTACGTGCGACTACAACTGCGGTTTGTTCGAGGAGTCTACGATCGCGCGCTGGCTCGAGACCTGGGCCGAGGTGCTGTCTTCAACAATCGCGGCTCCGGATACGCGGGTCGATGAGCTGCCGTTGCTTGGATCTAGAGAGCGCCGGCAGCTGCTCGTGGACTGGAACGGGACTGCTGTGGACTGGGGCGAGTTTCGGTCCGTTGCCGAACGCGTGCTTGCGCGTGCCGAGCGCGAGCCGGGTCGCGTGGCGCTCGAATGCGGCGGCGTGGTCTGGACGTACCGCCGGCTGGCGGGGTACGCGCTGGCGCTTGCTCAGGAGCTGAGCAGGCTGGGTCTGCCGCGTGAAGGTGTGGTGGGCCTCTGCTTGGAGCGCTCGCCGGAGATGGTCGGCGCGCTGCTGGCGGTGATGCTGGCGGGAGGGGCGTACGTGCCGCTTGACCCGCGGCATCCGCGGCAGCGGCTGGAGATGGTACTGAACGATGCTGGTGTGGACATTCTGCTGATGTTGGGCGAAGTTCCGCTGACGACTTCGGCTCAAGTGCTCGACCTGACAAAGAGCCTTCCGGCGGCGACCGACTTCAAGCCCGCTGCGCTCACGGCGGAGTCGCTGGCGTACGTCCTCTACACTTCGGGCTCAACCGGGCAGCCAAAAGGGGTTGCCGTCGAACATGGCGCGCTCGACAATTTGTTGCGTTCCACCCAGCAGCAGCCTGGACTCGAAGCTACGGACACGTTGGTGGCGATCACTACGCTGGCCTTCGATATTGCTGGGCTGGAGTTGCTGCTTCCGCTGGTCACGGGAGCTCGGCTGGTGGTTGCGACAGATGCGGAGGTTGCGGACGGTCGCACGCTGCTGAGCCTCATCGAGCGGACTGGCGCGACTGTGCTGCAGGCTACGCCGGGTGCCTGGCGGCTATTAATAGATGCGGGCTGGACGAAGCCGCCAGCGGGCAAACGCGCACTCAAAGCGCTGTGTGGAGGCGAGGCCCTGCCTCGCGAGCTGGCCGACCGGATGCTGGCGCGGGCAGCCGAAGTGTGGAATATGTATGGTCCGACAGAAACGACGATCTGGTCCTCGGCCACGCGCGTGGAAGCGGGGTCCGGGCCGCTACGGCTTGGGGCTCCTCTGGCAAATACGGAATTTTATGTTCTTTCTGAGCGTGGACAGCTGGCACCGATTGGAACCATCGGGGAGCTATTTATCGGAGGGGCTGGGCTGGCGCGCGGCTATTGGAACCGGCCGGAGCTGACGCAGGAGAAGTTTCGCGCGAATCCCTTCGGTCGTGGCCGGATCTATGCGTCGGGAGATCTCGCCAGGCGACGAGCAGGCGGAACAATCGAGCTGCTGGGGCGAACAGATTTCCAGGTCAAGCTACGCGGCTACCGGATCGAGCTGCAGGAGATTGAAGCCGCGCTCCAGGCTGATCCGCAGGTTCGGGAAGCCGTGGTGACGGCTCACGTGGGAGCCGCGGCGGCGACTCAATTAGTCGCTTACGTGACGAGCGAAGGAGGCGACGAGGCAGAGGCTTTGAGGGAACGTCTTGCGCAAAACCTGCGCGAGACTTTGCCCGAGTACATGATTCCCGCGGAGTGGGTCGTGCTGCGCCAACTGCCGCGAACCGCCAATGGTAAGGTCGACCGGAAAGCTTTACCGGCGCCGTCCAGATCGCACAGCCGCAAAGAACCGGAGGCTCTCGTCTCCGCGGTTACGCCGACAGAAAGGCTGCTGGCGAAGATCTGGTCCGAGGTGCTGGAGCTCAGCTCGATCGGAGTGACGGACAGCCTGTTTGAGCTTGGTGCCGATTCACTGCTGATCTTCCGGATTGCGGCGCGAGCGCAGCGGGAAGGTCTCCCGGTAAGCGCCACGCTACTTTTCGAACAGCGAACGGTCGCTCGAGTGTGTGCGGCGCTGGAGCAGGGCAAGGCGAGGCGCGGGGCGAACCTTGTGCCGCGCATCCCGGCCGTCGCTCGGGAACGATACCGTGTCTCAAATGCGGGAGGAGTGCGATGACCCCTTCTCTTATCGCCGGCGACGTGCTTCCAGAAAGTCTGGAAATCGCTCCCGCTGAAGACTCAGTCGGGCAAGAGAGCCAAACGAAGGCGCTGTACGCCTTCCCCGTGACCCACGGTCAAATGCGATTTTGGTCGCTCGATCAGCTGGATCCCGGCACCCCGGCGCTGAATATGCCGCTGATGTGGAAGTGCACCGGTCCGTTAAATCTGCACGCTTTGCAGCAGGCATTTGTTTTATGTGCCGATCGCCACGAGGCGCTGCGAACGACGTTCGAGTGGAGCAATGGGCGCCTGATGCAGGTGCTTCATCCTGAGACTTCGATTGCCCTCCCGTTCGTCGACCTGGAAGCTCTCAACGGCGAATCGCAGCGCGTGGAAGCGGACCGGATTACGCGCGAACACGCTGCATTTCGCTTCGACCTACAGGTTGGCCCGCTGCTTGCGCTGAAGCTGCTGCGGTTTAGTCCCGGCCACCACCTTCTGCTGGTGACGATGCACCACATCGTGTGCGATGGAATCTCAAACGGACTTCTGCTCCGCGACATGCGGGTCTTTTATGAAGCTCTGCTAAGCGGCCGGCCGGCGATCCTGCCGGAGCTGCCCATCCAGTTCCCCGACTACGCGGTCTGGCAGGAGAACTGGCTGAGCGGTGAGGGTCCGGCAGCCTCTCTCGCCTTCTGGCGGAATGCGCTGGGCAACGACTTCACAAAGCTTTCACTTACCCGCGATCCCGACGCGGTCACAGATTTACCGGCGCACGAGGATGCGGCAACTGGAGTGATTGAAACGCTGCTGATCCCGCCTGATTTGCAGAGGCAGGCGCAGGAATTTTCGAGACGCGAGAACGTGACGCTGAACATTCTGCTGTTCGCCGTCTTCGCGGCACTGATGCACCGGCTTACGGGACAGCGAGACTTAACAATCGGATCGCCCTGCGCCAATCGCACCGACGAAACCGAAGACCTGATCGGCTTGTTCATGAACATTCAGGTGATGCGGCTGCGCATGTCCGTGGAAGAGACGTTCCGCACTCTGTTGGGTAAGGTCGAGGAGTGGGCCCTGGGAGCGTACGAGCACCAGGCACTGCCGTTTGAAATGCTCGTGCACGACCCTCATTTTGCCGGCTCAGGCCGTACTTTTGAGATCCCGGTTTTCTTCCTCTACCAGAAGTCCTTCATGGTGACTCACCGGATTGGCGAGTTGGAGATCGTTCCGCTGCGCTCGGAGAGTCCGGGCGCGGTGTTCGAGATGATGTTCGCGGTAGTCGATCGGGCGGAGGAGGGTCCAACACTCCAGCTGGAGTACAACCCGCGACACTACAAGCTCTCGACCATTCAGAGTTATCTGCGTCTGTTCAACGAACTGCTGTCCTCGGCTTTGTCTCGGCCGGAGGCGCGAGTGGAGGAGCTCGCAGCAGCGCAGCCGGTAGCTCGTCCCCAGGCATTGCCCGAAGCTGGACGGGGGAGCGAGCGAGCCGAAGAGGTATACGTTCCGCCGCGCGACGTGATCGAGCGGCAGCTTGCGCACCTCTGGCAAGCGACGCTGGGCATCCCGGAGATCAGCATTCGCGCCAACTTCTTTTCACTTCGTGCCGGATCACTTGCGGCGCTTCGCCTGATCACCAAGATTAATCGGGTTTTCGCCATGGATCTTGGCCTGGCGAGCCTCGTCTCCGTTGGAACGATCGAGGGTTTGGCGCAGGTGATTCAGACACGGTTTGCGCCAAACACGGACAGCTCGCTAGTGCCTCTGCAGCCGCATGGCGGAAGACCTCCGCTGTTTATCCTGCATGGCGTCGGCGGCAACGTGATTAGCTTCCACGGTCTTGCGGCGCGGCTCGGCGAAGCGCAACCGGTGTACGGCATTCAGGCACAGTCGCTGGTCGGGCGTGAGCCGGCGCTGCTGCGGCTGGAGGATCTGGCCGCCTACTATGTTCGCGATGTTCGCAGAGTGCAGCCGCACGGACCCTACCACCTGCTGGGTTACTCATTCGGAGGCACGCTCGCGCTGGAGATGGCACGCCAGTTCCAATCGGAGGGGGAAGAGGTGGCGCTGCTGGGAATGCTGGATGCGCGCACCCAGCAGTATGACCAGACAATGGCCTGCAGCGCACCTGCGCCTGCCCGCCTGAACCAGCGGCTGCACCGGCTCCGCGGCAATACGGCTCGGCTTACGGCCATAGATCGAGTACGGTACGTTGTAGGGAAGCTGCATACCAGGGTGATTCGCCTTAGCTGCATGACAGCCGCGAAGCTTGGCTTCCGGCGTGTTCCCGCCTGGATGCGGAGCGCGTACGACATCAATTTGGTCGCCATCGAAAAGTATCGGCCCGAGCCTTACGACGGTCGCCTGGTGCTCTTCCGCGCGTCGGAACAGGAGCATGCGGGCGGCGCCTACGATTTGGGGTGGAGCGAGGTATTTGAGCAGGGCGTCGAGATTCACGATCTTCCGGGCGATCACGAACGGCTTTTCCTCGAACCCAACATCGACCAACTTGCGGAGCAGATAAGCGATCTTCTTCGGCGAAGAATGGCGGTGCGCGTATGAACGCAAGTACCGCAGCTTGCTTTCCAAAGCGCCAGGTATACGTCGTCCTGTCGCCTCGATCGCTGCGCTATGCGCTGGGAGCCATGGCGGACCTACTTCGGAACTGCGTCGAGCCAGTCGACCTGCACCTGATTACTGACATGGAGAGCGACCGAGAGACTCTGTCTAACGCCATCAGCAGCTTGCGTCCGGAGTCGCGTCACGCATGGAGCGTGACGACCGAGGGCGATCTGGCGGATGCAGAGGCGTGCCGGTTTGCCGGGCTTCCGAATCTTCGGAGGTTTCGACAGGGGCATCCGTGCTGGCGCAAGATCACCGATCCGCTTCTCATGGCTGGCCTCGGCGAAGAGATCATCCTGCTCGACCCGGACGTCTGCTTTCCAAATCGCTTCTGCTTCGAGGAGACACCCGCCGCAGGACTGAAATTGATGTGGCAGCGGCCCACATGCCTTTTCCCGCCGGAGGTGGTTCGCCGAGCCATGGAGGCCGGCATTCGGCTTGCCCATCACGTTGATATTGGGGTGGCGCATTGGAGGGGCAGCCCCGATCTAGGCTGGCTGGACTGGCTGATTGGCCGGCTGGGGGGAGATCGACTGCCGCGCATAATGCATGTGGAGGCAATTGTCTGGGCGGCGCTTGCCATGCGCGAGGGCGGAAGCTATCTCGATCCGCGACTGTGGGTGTGCTGGCATCGCACCCAGGCCAGGCGGCTTCGGCGTGTGCTGGGGGCGACCGGTGCGGAGCTCCTCGCGGGCGAAGCATGGCACACAATGAAGTGCTTTCACGGCGGAGGCGAGGCAAAGTGGCTGATGCACGACCTCATTGCCAAGCAGCGGGTTACTGGAATGAAAGAGATCATGAATCCGGGGCGCGCGCTTCCCTTTGTGGAACTGACGCCGACCCGCTATCAGCTTCAGCAGAGAGCGAAGAATCTGCTGCGCACGACTGGTTACTACCGCGTCTTTGGAGCGAGGCACGCATGAGCAATTACCGAATGCGCGTCTTAATCGCCGCAGAGAATACGTCTGTGCGCTTCGGTGGCGAGGCAATCCTGCCGTACCACTACTTTCGTTTGCTGCGGCAACGTCAGGCTGACGTTCACCTGATCGTTCATGCCCGAAGTCGCCCCGAGTTGGTAACACTGTTTCCTCAAGAGTTGGACCACATCCACTTCGTCGAAGACACCTCTCTGCAAAAGCTGCTGTTTTTGCTAGGGCGTTTGCTTCCGCGGCGTATGGACGAAGCAACGCTGGGTCTTGCTACGCAAATGATTACGCAGTGGAAGCAGGCTGCAGTTCTGCGCGGCCTCATCACGGCGAACTGCGTGGTGCATCAGCCTATCCCGGTGTCGCCACGTTTCCCGTCCCTGCTCTACAACCTGGGTGCCCCGGTGGTGATCGGCCCGCTGAACGGCGGCATGGAGTACCCTCCGGCGTTTCGGACCAAGGAACCATTGGCGAGCCGATGGGTCGTTGCTCTGGGCCGCTCGCTTTCCAACCTGGCCAACGCGGTTTTCCCAGGCAAGCGCAAAGCCGCCTTGGTGCTGGTGGCAAACACTCGGACTCGAGAGGCTCTGCCTGAGGGTCTACAGGGACGCGTGTTCGAATTACCGGAGAATGCCGTTGATGTGGCCGACTGGGAGATGCCGGCATGTTCCCGGGAAAGTGGCGATGCGCGCTTCCTGTTCGTAGGAAGACTGGTCGACTGGAAGGCTCTTGATATTGTGATTCAGGCTCTTCAAGATGTTCCGGAAGCAACCCTGGAGGTTATCGGCGATGGGCCGATGCTGGAGTCCTGGCGGGAGCTGGCCGTAAAAGTCGGCGTTCAGCATCGCGTGCGTTTTCTCGGATGGCTGAGCCAGAAACTCTGCGCGGAACGGCTCCACGGCTGTTGCGCGTTGGTGCTGCCAAGTTTGTACGAGTGCGGCGGCGCGGTTGTGCTCGAAGCAATGGCGATGGCCCGGCCCGTGATTGCCACCGCCTGGGGTGGCCCGTCCGAGTACCTTGACGAGAGCTGCGGCACGCTGATTCCACCTCACAGCCGAACCGCCCTGATCGAAGGCTTCGCCAAAGCGATGTCGCTGATGCTTTCCTCGCCTGAGTTGTGCAGGAGGCTCGGGAACGCGGGCCGGAAGCGCTTATTGCGGAATTTTTCTTGGAACGACCGGATCGATCGGATGGTGGAGCTATATCAGACGTCGATTGACTCGTGTACGGATGAAAAGGATGTAGCTCGTTCGAGGGAGTGTGCCTCAACTCCCATTGCGGTTGAATGAAGTAAGTTGCTGGATGGATGACCTTGCAGACTTTGCAGCATGTTAACGTCGGACTAAAATGCGCCGCCGAGGCAGCGGACGATCATGCTCGCCGCACGCCGTCCGGAGCTCGGACCGCCTACCTGCTCAGTCGATATCCGGCGATCTCGCATACGTTTCTGCTGCAAGAGGTGCTTGGACTGCGCGCACGTGGATTGCACATTGAAACAGCTTCAATCAACCCTCCCGACCGAAGCTTGAGCGATCTCCCGCCGCGTGAAGCGGACGAAGCAGGGAGAACCTTTTACGTTCAGGGAGATTCTCGTCCGAGGGCGGCATGGACGCTGCTGACTATTTGTCTGGGTCAGCCCGCAGCGGTGTTGCGGGGACTCAAAGCGGTATGCGGAATCCGCAATCTGACGGCTCGGCAACGGCTTTACTGGTTGTTCTATCTTGCGGAGGCACTGCTCCTCGGCCGCTGGATGGCAAAGCGAGGTTTGACGCAACTTCACGTACACTTCGGGGGCCCCGTCGCGAGCGTGGGTCTGCTTGTGTCCGCAGCATGGCAGATTCCCTTTTCCCTAACGATTCACGGCCCGGAAGAACTCCTCGATCTTTCCTCCAATCATCTGCGCGAAAAAGTTGAGCGGGCGAGTTTCATTATTTGTATCAGCGACTTTTGCAAGAGCCAGCTCTGCCAACTGGTATCTGAGGAACACTGGGGCAAGCTCCAGGTTGTACGGTTGGGGGTGGACCCGACCGAGCTTCTCCCGGCAGTCAACCCTTTCCGCAAGAGTGGGTGCGGAGCGTTGAAAGCTGTTTGCATCGGACGACTGGTTCCTGCCAAAGGTCATCGAACGCTGCTTGAAGCTTTGCTGCTCCTTCAGGATCAAGCAACGCCGATTCAGCTCACCCTCATCGGTGGCGGCCCGGAGATGGAGCGCCTGCAGCAGTTCGTCCAAACCCATCGACTTGCAGAAAGCGTCACCTTCACGCAAGCACTCTCTCATGACGAGGCTCTAGCTTATTTGCGCGGAGCGGATCTTTTTGTCCTCGCCAGCTTTGCCGAAGGTATTCCTGTGGCATTGATGGAAGCAATGGCGTTGGGTATTCCATGCGTGAGCACGTTTATCGCCGGCATTCCGGAACTGATCCGGGACGGGGTGGAAGGCCTGCTGGTTCCGGCGGGTAACGCTCAGGCGCTGGCAGAAGCTCTCCTGATTTTGGCGAGAGAGAGTTCCCGGCGGGTGTCGATGGGAGAGGCGGCGCGAAGAA
>CAXSDM010000005.1:30969-43685 GCA_964235575.1 uncultured Acidobacteriaceae bacterium
AGCCGAGATCATGGTCGTCGACAATGCGTCCACGGACGGATCACCGGAGATGATCCAGGCAGAGTTTCCGGAGGTTCTTCTTCTCCGCAGCGAGGTAAACCTGGGCTTCGGAGCGGCGAACAATCTTGCTTTAGAAATCGCCCGCGGACGCTACTTTGTTTTATTGAACTCGGACGCATTTTTTACTTCGGGAGCTCTGGGCCTAGCAATCCGGCACATGGACGAGACGCCTGGATGCGGACTTGGAGGCTCCCGACTGATAGGCCGCGACGGATCTCCTCAACCTTCCTCGCGTTGCTTCCACAGCGTTCTCAGCGATGTATTGGTTCTTTCTGGATTAGCCGGCCGTTATCCGAAATCCCGATTCTTTGGCCGGTTCGATCGTACCTGGGCGGACCCAAATGCGCCGGCAAGCGTGGACTGGGTGCCGGGAGCTTTTTGCATCCTTCGTCCGGAAGCCCTCCGCAGGACCGGTCTCTTCGATCCTGCTTTCTTTCTGTACTACGAGGAAGTCGATCTTTGTCTGCGCTTCAAACGCGGCGGCTTTGCAGTTTGGTATTGGCCGGATGTGGTCGTTGTGCATATCGGGGGTGAATCTTCGCGCAGGAGAACCGATCTGGAGTTTTCCCCTGAAACCTCTCAGGTCGTGCTTTGGCGAATGCGCAGCACCCTGCTCTACTACCGTAAACATCACGGCTGGCAAGTGCATGTGGCTTGGCTGAGCGAGCAGCTGATCTATTGGGCAACCGTCGTGCGTAACTCGTTGAGCCTCGATCCGAGGCGTCGCGTTCGGGGTAAGCAGTATCGATTGCTCTTGCAGTGTCTCCAGCAAGCATGGCTGGATACTGTCGGGGGACGGCACTCGCCGCAGCGACCATGGTGAAATTCAAATCACTGCTCGTGAGTCCCATACGCGGCGGCTTGCGGAGAACTGCGCGTCTGCGCGAACACGTGCATCGAATCTGGTCTCATGCCGATCTGTCGGCACAGCTGCAGGAGGCGCTGCCTGCCTCAGTCGTCGTGCTGGGGCGCAGTCTCGCGTACGGCACACAAAAAATCCGCTTCGGGAAGAACGTACTACTCTACCCAAATCTTCATTTGGAAACCCAAAATGAAGCGAGTATCCAGGTCGGCGATGGGGTCGTCCTCTCGCGTGGCGTCCACCTGGTTGCTATGGCAGGCATTGATATCGGCTGCGGATCCATGATTGGGGAATACTCCAGTCTTAGGGACGCAAACCATCAGCGTCAACCTGGTATGCCGATTCGCGAGGCAGGACACAGAGCAGCGCCCATTTCTCTCGGCCGCGAAGTGTGGGTAGGTCGAGGCGTGACTATTGTCGGAGGAGTTTCGATCGGGGATTACGCAACTATAGGTGCGAACGCGGTGGTTACGCGAGACGTTCCTGCGCGAGCCGTCGTAGGAGGGGTACCGGCGAAGCTGCTGCACTCGGCGTTGTCCATCCATCCGGAAGAGGGCAGTTCATAGCAACGTCAATCAAGTCTGATGCTCCTAGTATTCAAATAGATCGGATTGCCTTCCACGCTGCCGATTGACACGATACTGCAGCTGCCCTAAACAGATGGGAATATGTTGTAGGTGGGAGTGAAAGCCATACAAAAGCAGAACCGCCCAATTGCTTGATTTCCATTTGGCCTTCCACGCTGTGCGACCAGCTAACAGGCAAAGAATTATGCTCCACAAGGCGGAGGGCCAAAGTGTTGCGAGCACAAGAGTCGCAACACTCGTGAACACGACCGAGAAAACGAGGATCGAGGACCGAAAGTAGTTGCTGCGACTCTCCCGTTTCCAGAATGGATTTGAAGTCGAGGAGAATCGATCTGAGACCTCGGCGTAAGCGTGCCCGGCTCGCGTCGCACGACGCCAATATTGCCCAAAGCGCGTGATGCCGAGATCGTGGCCGGTCATCGCTCGATCTACATGTTCAATAACGTAACCTAATTCTAGTATGCGCCGGCAAAGCTCCGGCTCCTCACCCGCGATCAGGTTGACATCAAAGCCGTCCGTACGGACGAGAACGTCGCGAAGAAACAGAGCATCTCCACCGCAAAACGCTGATTCGCCAGCCGGGTAAACCCAATCGAGATCGAGCACGCGTTGGTACACCGATGCCGAAGGGTAGAGTTCCCGGCGGTGACCCCACACGACCGCAGTTCCTTCTTTGAAGTCGCATAAAGATTCAGCAACGAAATGCGGGTCCAGCACCGTGTCACCGTCCAGGAACAAGATGAATTTGCCTTTTGCCAGACGCCAACCCGCGTTCCGGCCGAGTGCGGCGGTGGGACGGACCGAGGTGAGCGAAATTGCTGTAGCTCCCAGCCTGCCTGCCACCTCGACACTGTCATCGGTTGAGCCGGAGTCAACGTAAATGACTTCCGTTTGGAACCCTTCACGGCGTATCTTGGCAACCGACATCAGGCAACGTTCCAGCCGCTCACCTTCGTTTCTTCCAATCACGACAATAGAAACCAACGGAATGCGTCCACTCATCTCCGTCACCCGATAACTGCTTCTTGCGCCTGAATCGCTTTAGTAGTTCGTGGTCTGATACGCGCAGGAACCCCGATCGCAATGCAATGATCGGGTACATCAGACAGGACAACGGCGTTTGCGCCGATCGCTACATCATTGCCGATGCGGATTGGGCCTAGCAACTTGGCACCGGCACCGATATCGACGCGGTCGCCAAGTTGAGGCGAGCCTCTTATCCCGCGGTGACGAAGTCCCACGGTTACTCCCTGGCGAAGAATACAGTCATTCCCGAAACTCGCATCTCCACTAATGACAATCGCTCCAGTGTGCTCGATGACGAGACGCTCGCCAACAACTGCTTCACAAGGCAATTCGATACCAAGAAACATGTCGGAAAAAAACCTGGACAGTTTGTAAAGAAACGAGAAAGGGATACGTGCGGGCCGGAACGGAATCGAGTATCGCCACCGGCCAAAACGATATATCACCAAAGCCCAAAAACCACGCTTATTCCAGGATCGATCGTGTGCCATCCAATCTTGTCGTATGTGCTCAAGCATAGAGAATCACTTATATGTTTGTTAATTGAATTGATACATAGGCTTTGTCGTTCTGCTTCCATCTCCGTAAGCCCAACGCACTAAATGCTGGAAAGAAACCTTCGCCCTTGCTGAAATCGGCTGAGGAGTGTCCATTGACGAGTGAGCATGCTGTCTTGATCGGCTTGGAGCGAACTGGCCGCTTTCTCGAAACCGCAAAGCTGAAACATCGAGGGATGAACAGATTGATGTGGCTCTTCCATTTTTGCGGAGTTAACCAAAGACGATGGATCCTTGCAACCTTCCTTGAGCACAAAGGAGGGCTCGTCGGACCTTTTCTCGGTAAACTCACTAATCAGTGATTGAAATACTCCGGATGGCAGTGCGTGCCTTGATCCTTGACGCTTCGGCTGTTCCTGACACCGATGTTCAGAAGGTCTATTGAGCAACCCGACACAACCCACATCTATCTGATTATTTTCAATGAAGATGCCCGGTAGGGGCGCAGAGGCCGAAACGCTTACCTCATTCGTTCGCGCGACACTCTTTTCCTGAACTGCTACGGAGGGAGGACACGCCGTTTCGTTACTAAAACCCGTCACCTCGTAAGAGTTGCTGACTGTCTTAACTTCGAGAGCGCTCCGGCACGAGGCAGGCCTGTCTTCCGATGGCGGAATCTGATTGATCGAAGGTGAAGACACCGTGAGTTCCGGCTTTCTCTGAGTCGACACACCGGAGAACTCGGTCGCCAAAACAGTGTTCTGTAAATCGGCTGCTTGAATCACTTCCAACCTATTCGGCTGTGCAGAGTGTCCGGCCCCATCTCCTGGATAAATGCTCGGCATTGCCTCGCACCTTTTCGGCAAAGGAGCTTGTTCCTGAAGGGATGACTCGCTCAGGTGATCAGGAGTTCGAGATGCACCGAGTGTTTCGTGCGTCGACCTTGACATAGAACGCTTTCTCACTTCTAGCAGAACAACACCGATAGTTGGCACATCGAGCCTGTGGGCCGATTCAGCTGCCTGTAGCAACTCCGCTTTTGTCGTTACTGCGCTTTCAACCACGAGAATCGTTGCATCAGCGCATCGCGCAATATATTCCGTTTCTGCGCACTCGAACGGCTTAGATGCGTTGACCAAAACGAGGCCAGGACGCAACTTCAACAAAGTTAAATTTCGCTCAGCATATCCTTGGGTTCCAATTTGCGCAGGAGGAAGGCTGTTATTTTCCTCAGGCCTGAGGCAATCAGGATCAGCCCTTTGATCTGCATGAATCGGGAGAAACAGATCCGCAGATGACATGCTACTAGCATTGATTCCAGTTTTGCGAAGTTTCTCGGTCAGGATCCGGCTTAGCGGTTCGATGTCAGTTGGAGCACTAACTGTGGTGAAAAGGAAGACACGAACGCCCTTGGCCCGGTAAGCAGTCGTTACAGCTCCAGTCAGACGAAACACTTCTTCCGCAATTGCCGCTTCCGAGACTTCGTCCTGGGCCGGCAAAGTGGCGAGAGGCAAGAACCCCAAAGTATCGCTCACGTCTACCTTGGTGTACATCCTCGGATCGCACTTATGAGAGATGGCGGCCGCAGCCGCTCCAAACATAAGCGCAAGCGGAAACGAAGCCATGAGAAATAGTCGCTTACGGTTCCCTTCCGGAGAGGTGGGTACCTGTGCGGCTAGGGTCAGGCGAACCGCACCAGGGCTGTTCCCTTCAAGCTGAAGGATCCGTGTCGCGTTCTCTATCTCTGACTGCCGGAGGAGAAGCCGCTTTACATCTCCATTAAGTTCTACTGCGCGCTGCAGCTTCGGTGTGGCGTTCGTCGCGGCTGCTGTGCGCTGCGCCAGTTGCGAATGAATCCGAGCTTCAAGATCACCCGTCCGCTGCAGGTCGGCGCGAAGCTTCTCCTGGAGGTCGCGCTCACTCTTCACATGAAGCTTCAAGGTCATTTCTTCCAGAGAATGATCTAACTCCATGAGTTCTTCCTGATCCCGTTGGCGGAGCGGGTTATCAGGAGTCATGCCCGACATTTGCCCTCTCAGGGCAGCACGCCGTTCACCAATACTTGATTTGAGAGCCGAAAGCCCGGCATCACTGAGAACTGCCTCGTCGGCTTCCGCCGCCAGAGCCGAGTTGTGTCCTTCTGTCTGCCCCTTCAGAGAGGCCATGCGGGCTGCTGCTGCTTCATGGGCACTCTGGGCTTGTACTAATTGTTCCCGAAGCGCAGTGAGTTCACCCTCGTATGGGTCACCGTCGCCATCCGGATTTGCTAAACCCAGACTGGCACTCAACGCGCTTTGCTCGTCTTGATCTCTCCGTAGCTCATTCGCGATTCGTTGGCGCTCTTCCGCCAGCAATTCGGCACGTTCATTGTTCTCTATGCGGTTTTGTTTATGTATTACATCAAGATAGGCGTACGTGATTGCGTTGATCAAATCCGTAGTATTCCGTCGATCTGATCCCTTCAGCATCAATGAAACCTGGTAAGAAGTGCTTACGCGAGCGATCTTCACCTTCGCTATAATCTGTTGAGTTGCCTCTTCCTCCGAGGAACCGTACTCCTCCCACACATGCTTGGGAAGTCGACCGAGCGCTGCAGTGATCGTATCTGACCGTTGCATGCTTTGAATCTGTTCCTGCAGGAAAGAATCGTATTTTCCGGAATCGTAGGATGGCTTCGGATTTTCGTCCAGAAGCGTGATCGAATCCGGCTGCACATGAAGCAAGGCTTCCGCTTCATACATGGGCTTCATGGTCAACCCATAGAGCAAAAGCAGAACAAGGGAGATGCTTGTTATGCTTAATGCGAGCACTGGATGCATCTTCAAGCTACGCATGAGATCAAGCCGGAAAGCAGGGTTGGCGGCTCTCATGGAACCGTTCTCCAGGCTTGCGGCAAGCGTAGAGAACGTACTCTCCGATCTTGAACTGTTCGTCATTAAACTCATGTTCTGCGCTTTGACCTAATGTTGAAATAGCACTGCAGTAGTAAAGACACTTAGCAATGGGGAGATCTGTTGAAAGAGGTAGCTTGCCTGGTTGAAACCGCTTTCCGGAACATACAGTACATCTCCAGATTTGAGGGTTAGATCAACTACACCAGGCTGCAAAAGTGCGCGAAAGGGCACCACGCGGGTTTTGCCTGTCGAAGGCTGAATGACCTGAAGATTTGGGGATTTCCCTGCCTGCACGGTTAGGCCACCAGCCTCGGCTAACAGCTTAGCCAACGTGGTATCGTCATCCAACCGAATCGCGCCGGGATGTTGCACCTGACCGAGTACGGAGACGTATTGTTCTTTGGGCGCGGGCACATAGACCACATCATCGCGTTGCAGACGTATGGCTGCCATCGAGCTGCCGCGATCCAGCATAGCCCGCAAATCCACCCACAGAACCTGGCCGGTTCCGCGATAGATGGCGCAACGTTCTGGGATTGCAGCGGCGAAGGTCGATGAGGTGCTCGCCTGCATGCGGTCTGGAAAAGAACCATGATTGGCGGTGAACCCTCCAGCCTGCGTAACTGTTTCGAGAAGGGTTGGGGGCCGATCAAAGACGACGATTCCCGGATGCTCAACGGCCCCAAGCACAAGCACTCGGTTGGAGGTGTAACGATCAACGCCGACCGTCACGGATGGGTGAGAGTAGTAGAGGCTCATGGCGGAGGAGATTGCATTGGCGGCACCCTCGCGAGTCTGGTCTGCGACCAGGATGGACCCTGCCGGCGGAATGCTTATGCGGCCGTCAGGTCCGACGATCCGCTTACAGCTCAGCTCCGGGTACCCGGCAAAGTCGATCGAAATCTCATCTCCACGCCCCAATGAGTATTCGTGGTTGACCGGTTCTTCATAGGACTGCAACGC
Source organism: uncultured Acidobacteriaceae bacterium (assembly GCA_964235575.1). GTDB lineage: Bacteria > Acidobacteriota > Terriglobia > Terriglobales > Acidobacteriaceae > Edaphobacter. The sequence goes on from CAXSDM010000005.1 coordinate 37,859, forward strand.
GGCAAAGGAGTTAATTTTTAATTCCGGACCGATATCCATCGATTGCTCTTGCGGATGGGCAACAGCGCCCCGCATCAAGCACGCTAGACCTAGTAACCAGTAGAAGCAAGGCTGGTTCAGGAAAAGCCCGCATGGCCAAACGCCTCGATAGTGAAGTAAGGTTCGCATCAGCTTGCCCTGGCCACACTGGAAACGGTAATTCCTGAATTTCGGCGTGCCTCAGGAGCGGCTTGCGGCACAGACAAGGGAACCTTAGAAGGAACGGACCGATCGACGGCAGTAAAACGCATTGCCTCTGCAGGAGTGACTGACAGCCGAAAAAGATCTGCCAATAAGGCAAACTGCAGGACGCGTCGTACTGGGTTGGACATGCCGGCCAGCCAAATCCATAAATCCTCAGCAAGCATGATGCGGCGAGCCTCTAACAGGCAGCCAAGACCGTCTGCCTCAACACGAAGGGTGGCTGACAGATCGACGATCAGCGTCTGCCCTGCTGACGCGGCTGCACGCGCCTCGCGATTAATCCAGGCGCAGCTATCTCCGCAGAGGGTCGCAGGAGTCATGACGGTTCGAAAGGTTTCCTGGACGCCGACCTGGACAGGGCCGTCGCTACGCTCTCCAGGCTGAAGATGGTTTGCCATCCAACCCAGAGGAAGGTGTCGCATGAGTGCCACGGCGTCTTTGGCATAACGTGGCAGCAGACGAAATGGCTCCTGCGCCATCCGGAAGAACCATTCCATTTGAAGCTGCTGTACCCACGCTGGTGCGCGCTTGAGATGGCCGGCAATCATGTCCAACGCGCCACCGATACCAATGGCAACTGGAACTTTCAAGCGGTCGCGATGGCGGTGGATCCAGATTTCCTGTTTAGGATTTCCAAAAGCCACGAGCAGCACATCCGGAGAGGCTTCCTCGATGCGGCGGAGGATGTCTTCATGGTCCATCCGATGCAGCGGAAGCTGCTCTGGCGAAAACCGCCCAACGATGCGCACACCGGGGTAGCACTGTTCAAGAACCTGAGCAGCCTTTCGAGAATTCTGTTCGCTCGAACCAAGCAGGAAAATACCGTATTGCTTTTGAGCGGAAAGCTTGGCGAGTTCCGGGATTAGGTCTATTCCAGTCACTCGCTGCTGAAGTGGCGAACCCAACAAGTGCGAGGCCCAGACAAGAGGCGCTCCATCAGGAAGAACCATGGTGCATTCACAAATAATGCGCTGAATGTACTGATCACGAAGAGAGTTTCGAGCAAAATCCAGATTTGCCGTTGCGATTTGGTGGGTTTGCCCGGAAAGAATGCTCTCCTCAATACGAGCGATTGCTCGAGCCATGGTCACGTTGGCAATCGGCAGACCGAACAGGGCGATAACCGGGGGTGTTTGCTCCTCGACAATGTAAGAACGCTTCACGCTAGAACCTCAAGTAGAACATTTGCTACAGGCCAACAAGTCGTACAGACTCGCAAGCCAAGCGTAGGCTGCTTACCTTATCGGCTCACTCTTTCAAAGCATTAGTATCTTCTGTAGAAAAAATCATTGCATGTTCCTTCCTCGGCGCCATGGGGTTTGAGGAGTTGTGGAGGTTCGAGCGAAGATGCTTGCTCCTCGACCATAAAGCGCGAGAAAAGTGGAGAAACATGGGCTTTTTGCAGGAGCGTGCAAGGGCGACGCTCCCAAGGTGATGAGGACCCACGCACAAGCTCCGAACAAAGTAATGCGATACACAGCGGTCGAAGCAATCGGCACCTTCTCCACCGCCAACCTCAACCACATGCTCCAGGCCGCTCGGGGGTCCAGTGGAAAAGCCGGAAGCGGGCAAGGTGAGTCCGCGGCCGTCAGCCTTGGCCACCGCCTCCCTGCGCGTCCAGCAACCGTAGAAGGCGAGCAATTTATCCTTGGCGGTAGCAGCATTCTCAATCCAGCGGAGGTCGTCCGGGTGGAAGGCAGCTCGGGCTACGTCCATGGTCTCAACGGAGGAATCCATGTACTCTACATCGACTCCGACCGAACCCGTGCGCGAGATGGCAACCAACACCGTTCCGCCCGAGTGGGAGACGTTGAAATGCGGCATGCGCACACCGCGCTGGGGGCGCAAAGCAGGCTTGCGATGAGCTCCCAAGACAATTGCGACGACTTGCGGGTCACAATCTAAGAATGCACTTAGAAGATGGCGAAGCAGGCCGCGCGCGGCGATAAATTCTTCCGGAGCGGTTCCGGTGCGCATTTTCGCCGCGCGCTGACGCTCCTCAGCCGTCAGTGCCTCGAAAGCCTGCGTCAGCAAGCCACGGCTATCTGGACCGTTGAGGTCAAGCCGCCACACCTGCAGGTCGCCTTCGCGCAACTCTGGAACAGTATCTGTTTTTCTCCAGGGATCGCTCGGTTCGGGGTTGCTCACGAGTTCTACTGTCTTGTTTTTACCAATCGAGGACAATAGCCCGTTTGCGCCATTCGATCACGCCGTTCGCGTCATGGAATTGATCGTCTTTGCGCTTGTATCCTGTCGCTGCCTGAGGCTATCGGGCGGAGCACACGCATGCAGACAATCGTTCTTGTTCCAGCGATTTTCTGCGTCTTCTCGCTTTTCCATTCTTCCGTATCCAAGACCTTCCAGAATGTGTTCTTACCCATTCTGCTGATGCTACCCACATACTACTTTTGGAAAGCTCCAGCTTTGCCTCCCATCGATATGAACGAAGCAGTCCTGATTCCATTGGCGATAGGTATTTGCTTGAGACACCTAAAGGATTGGCGAATTTCGCCGATGGATCTATGGATGACAGTTTTCGTATTCACAACCTGCTACGCCGATGCGCTCAAGCATCGCGATACGGCATCAACGTTTCAACTGTTTGCTGGATTGTTGACGGCGTTTGTTTCCTATCTAGCAGGTAAGCTATTGATCGAGCATGATGGTCAACGAATTGCAACGGTTAAAAGAATTGTTTTCTGTCTTTTTCTAGCATCCTTGTTTTCTGAATATGAGTACCGAATGGGACGCAATCCTTATCAGATTGTCATGGACCGTCTGCTTCCGGAGGAACAGTTTGGCTGGAAAACCCAGATCCGCTGGGGTTTCGGGCGGGTGGCAGGTCCCTTTGGCCAGTCAGAGTTAGCAGGGATGATGCTGCTTGCAGGTCTGGTCCTGGCACTTTGGTTGACCTACTACAACCTTTGGGAGCCGAAGTTTAGATATGCACCTTGGCTTCCGTTCAGCAAAGGGCGGACGATCACCTTTGTTCTTGGACTAACACTAGTCCTCACGCAGGCTCGCGGACCCTGGCTGGGGACCCTGTTTGCGATTCCGATCGCTTTTATCGGGCGCAGCCGGCACGTGTTGCGTACGGCTATCCTGGTGGCCGTATTCGGGACCATCTTCAGCGCAACCCTGTACCTCGGAATGCAGGCCTACACCGATGCCCCGACCACCACCAATGAGCAGGAGAACGCCACCTATCGCGCTCACCTCCTTGAGAATTACATTCCCGTGGTGACAGAAGGCGGACTTTGGGGCTGGGGAACCGATTTTCCGATCAGGAAAGGTCAGACTTCCATCGATAACCAATACCTGTTCGTTGCCGTTACTCAAGGATGGGTCGGGTTTGGAGCGTTTTGTCTCATTTGCCTGAAATCGATTACCAACTTCGTTTCCGCAATCCTGGGCTCCACAAACAAGATGGATCGATACTTTGCATTCTCGCTGCTAGGGATATTTCTCGGCTTGATGTTTACCATCGTGACGGTTTTTCTGGGAAATCAATCCTATCTGTTGTTTTTTCTTCTTGTGGGATGGTCAGAGACGATGCGCATTCAACCCGCCGAGAAAATCCAGTTGAGTTTTCGGGGGGTGCTTACCTAATGGGTAAAGAGATCCCGTTCCCGGAATTACTCTTCCGTTTTACTTTGTCCCTGCTGGCCGTTCTTGGATGCGCAGGCTGTAAAACGAGAACGGTCGCTGCCTACGGAGAAGACAATCGAGCGGAGGCGGCGCTGGTGACGCGAATCACCCTCGGGCCGGAGGTGCTGCATGCAGGAGTAAAGAGATTTGGCATCAATTTGAGCGGACAGACGTTTTACGATTCCGGCCAGATGCTGCGCAATCTTGTCTTCCGCAACCCCGGCTTTGAGGGCGAGACCTGGCAGACGATTCTCCAGTGCAAGACAGCGACAGTAACTACCTGCACCGATAAAGACCGGTATAGCACATGGCCACCCGGATTCCTCAACGGGGCGCACTACGAATATCTTTCTGGACGCGCTAAGGGATCGACTGGTGAGATACTTCAGAGCGGAACGGCAAGCAAGGACGCAGGCGTTGAGATCACGCTCTCCAAGCCGTCTTCCGCGCCGAACGTCGGCGATTTTATTCTTGTTCACATAGAGAAGCCGGGAGACGCTCAAGGCGGATGGTGGACGACGGTTGCAGGCGGAGCGGCACTTGCGACTGAGCAGAAGGATCTCTCGACGCACAGCCCCGGCAGGCAGGCGCTGCGGATAGAAGCGGCTCAAGAAGGCCAAAGTGCATCGGTCGCGTCCTTCTTTGACACGACGGTGGGCCGCTCCTTCGTGCAGCTTCGCGGCAGATACACGGTGACTTTCCGCGCCAAGGGTCTTGAAGGCGAGCGCATGCTTAGCATCAAGGTGGAGCGGCTGGCCACATCGCACGGCAATCATATCTTCCTTTTCAGGTCGATAAAGCTCAGTCCAACATGGCAGGATTACAGCTTCTCGTTTTCCGCAGAAGAGAATGTCTCGGAGATCGGTCCGGCGGACTTGACCTTTACCTTTTCAAACACGTCGGCGCTGCTCGACGATGTCGCTTTGGAGGCCGCGGCTGCACCCGGCAATCCGACTGCCTTTCGGGACGAAGTAGTCCAGACCTTGCGTGACCTACGGCCCGGTGTGCTGCGATATATGGATAATGGAACGGACTTTGGCAGTTCGCTCGACAATATGCTGGCTGTTCCGTTCGCGCGCATGCGGGCAGGATTCAGCACGCAGCAGACCGTGCAGGAAGACATCCCGATCGGACTGCACGAGTTTCTGAAGCTGGCCGAAACTGTCGGGGCAGAGCCCTGGTTCAGCATGCCGGCGGGCACCTCTCCTTTGGAGGCGGGGCATCTGGTCGAGTATCTGGCTGGCGATCCGCAGACGCCCTACGGCGCACGACGAGCCGCACTTGGACAACGGACGCCCTGGACGAACGTCTTCCCATTGATCCATCTTGAGCTTGGGAACGAGCAATGGAACGCAGGGTCGTTTCCGGGAGCAACCCTGGATGAGCCCATCGCTTTTGCGGCGCGTGCCCAAGAGGTGTTTGCAGGCGCGCGGCACGGAGCCGGTTTCAATCCGGCGCGGTTCGATCTCGTGCTGGGGACATGGGCCGCTGTCCCGTGGTGGACATCGCGGGAGCTTTCGGCGAACACCAGTAGCGATTCGGTCGCGATTGCGCCGTATCTCTTCAGCAATTTCCTGGACGCCACTTCCACCGAGGCGATCTTTGGCCCGATGCTTGCTCAGCCGGAGCAGATCGACTCACGCCCGGGCGGGACCGTGTACGAACAGGCGAAAGCGGTCGGGAGTCGTCCTCATCCGCCTCATCTGGCCGTGTACGAGGTGAATCTTGGCACGATGAATGGATCGGCTTCGATCACGCAAGGAGATCTCGACCGCACAGTGCCGACCCTGGGCGCCGGGCTGGCGGTGGCGGATCATATGCTGCTGATGCTGCGGGATCTGGGCGTTACAACGCAGTGCCTTTTCGCTTTGCCGGAGTTTCAGAACCCGTTTCGTGCGCCCGGCGCCAAGAAAACGATCCCGCTATGGGGCTCCGT
>CAXSDM010000005.1:43785-45464 GCA_964235575.1 uncultured Acidobacteriaceae bacterium
AGCTTTGATCCGCGACGACCCTATCTACTTCCCCCATTTTCTTTGACGGTGCTCAAGTGGGAGGTGGGCCGGTAAGTATGGCTGCGATCTTCTCCACCAGTGTCCGGCTGTAGTCCGGACCTGCATGCGGCAAACGAACAGCTGTGCGCGAAGGTCCGACCGATCGGGGGGGAGGGCGATCACCATTTGGGGTATGGACCGGCGCGGAACATCCAGCCACGATAGCAGAGCACATAACGAGCACCGTATGTCTCTTTCTCACATCCTCTTGCATGTACTCGGCCTATTGCTCCTGCTGGCGTCGCTCCCGCTGCTATTGGAGTTGCTGGTCTTGTCCGTGGCGGCATCGCTTCCGCTCCGTTCTGCCACTCGGGCGGGGCGGGGACGGATCAGGCTGGCCGTCATCGTTCCGGCGCACAACGAAGCGATGGGCGTCGGACGGTGTGTGAGGAGCATTCTGGCTTCGGCTGAACCGGACGTTGCCGTCTACGTGATCGCGCACAACTGTACGGATTCCACGGCGGAGCAAGCTCGGGTCGCGGGTGCTCATGTGTTCACCTTGCGGGACGGTGTGGGTGGAAAAGGAACGGCGCTGGATTTCGGAATGACCACGGCCATTGAAGAAGGCGCGGAGGCGGTGCTGGTGGTCGATGCCGATTCGATCGCTGGACCGGGGATGATCGCCCAGGTTGCGGCGGCTTTCGCATCGGGGGTGGAGGCTCTGCAGTGCCGCTACGAGGTGGCCAACGCCGACGCGAACCCACGCACGCAGCTGGCGGCGCTTGCGTTTCTAGGGATGAATGTTCTGCGTCCGCTTGGGCGTTCGCGGCTGGGGCTTTCCTGCGGCATCTTTGGGAACGGCTTTGGCCTGCGGGCGGAGGTGCTGGGCAGGGTGCCGTACGTGGCGAATTCGATTGTGGAGGATCTTGAATATCACCTGCACCTGGTCCGGGCCGGGGTCCGGGTGCAGTTCCTTAATAAGGTTGCGGTTTACGGCGAGATGCCGGAGAGCTCCGCAGCCGCCAGTTCGCAGCGTGCGCGCTGGGAGGGAGGCCGCATCCGGATGCGCCGGCTATGGACGTGGCCGCTGACCGCTGAAGCGCTCGGTGGGCGTTGGCGCATGATGGAGCCACTGCTCGACTTGCTCGCGTTGCCGCTGGCCAGCGAGGTGGCTCTTTTCAGCATGATGCTTCTGCTGGGAGCCGCCTTCGGAACGATCTGGTTGATTGCGTACTCGGTACTCGGCGTGTTTACGATGGTGTTCTACCTCGGTGTGGCCGCATCGCTCGGTCCGCGGCCGGGTGACTCCCTCAAGGCGCTGGCCGGGGCGCCGGGTTACCTGCTCTGGAAGCTTCTGCTTGTGCGCCGAAGGCAACGGGCGGCGCGGGGCGATGCGGCGTGGGTGCGCACGGCGAGAAACGCTGAGGAAACAGGCAAGCTTGCGCAGGAGCAAGTGAGTCAAAGCGCCGGAACGGGATAGCAGGCGTCGTTCGCAGTGCGTCGTTCGCACAATTCGATTGGTAGAAAATCCTCGCCCAGCAGCCAGCAGATACGCCGTCCGTTCAAAGCCTTCGCTGACTTGGGGTCGGAGATGAGCTTCATGCCGTGCGCCTCGAGATGCCGGATCGACTCCTCGAGTGCGACAACGGTGTAGCAGAGATGATGGAGACCTCCACCAC
>CAXSDM010000005.1:45564-51754 GCA_964235575.1 uncultured Acidobacteriaceae bacterium
GCTGCAACGTTCTTTGTAGACGCCGCTCACAGAAACCGGCAGACGCAATCGTCAGCAATCCCCCGCCAGAACTTCCGCCAGGTGAATCGCCCGGCGCGGGCTGTTCTGGCTGATCTGCTCGCGGCAGCTGAAGCCGTTTGCAACCAGCAAATCCTCCGGAGCGGCCGCGCGCACGGCTGGCAGCAGAACGCGCTCGGCGAGGATTTGCGAGACCTCAAACTTATCCGCCTCGAAACCGAACGGGCCGGCCATGCCGCAGCATCCGGAATCGAGCAGCGTCACTTCGGCCCCGGTCGCGTGCAACAGCAGCATCTCGCCCTTCATTGTCATCAGAGCCTTCTGATGGCAGTGGCCCTGGACGACAATGCGCCGGCCCGGCATCGCGGGGGGCTGAAAGCCGGACTGGGCGAGCGTTTCGCTGAGCATGACGGTTTGACGGCTCAGGCGCAGGGCACGCTCGTCGTTCGGAAAGAAGTTGACCAGCTCATCGCGGAAGACGCTGGCGCAACTAGGCTCGAGCATGACAAAGTGAACGCCGGCGTCGATCTGCGGCGCGAACCGGTCGAGGATGCGCCGCAGATAACGCCGCGCCTCGTCGAGGAACCCAAAGTCATAGAGCGGGCGGCCGCAGCAGATGTGCTGCTTTGGCACTTCGACGCGGCTGCCGCTGGCGCTCAGCACCTTCGCCGCCGCATGCAATGCCTGCGGGTGAAAGTAGTTGTTCCACGTATCCGGCCAGAGCAGGACGGGCGTTCCGGTAGCCGCTTCCCTGCGCTTACCGCGATGATATGCATCCCGGAAGTTGCGCCGCGTGAAGGCCGGCAGGGTCCGCTGCGGGGCGATGTGCAGGATCGATTTTGCAAGCGAAGCTACCGCCGGAATCCGCAACGGCAGGTTCGCCAGCCAGGGTGCGTGCGAGGCGAGCGAGGCCCAGCGGTCCATGGACCCGAACGCGTGGTGCTGCAACGGGTGCCGCTTGCCTTGATAAAAGTGGGCAAGAAACTCCGCTTTCCAGGTGGCCACGTCGACGTTGACCGGACACTCCGTCTTGCATGCCTTGCAGGAAAGGCAAAGGTCGAGCGCCTCCTTGACCTCGGGATTTCGCCAGCCGTCGCCGATGACGTTGCCCTGCATAATCTCCCACAGCAGGTGCGCTCGGCCGCGGGTGGAGTGCTTCTCTTCGCGCGTTGCCATGTAGCTGGGGCACATGGTGCCGGTGTCCACCTTGCGGCATGCGCCTACGCCTACGCAGCGCTCGGTCGCGTGCGCAAACGAGCCTCCGTCGCCGGGAAACTGGAACCATGTGTCGACCTTGGCGCGCTGGTAGCCGGCGCCCATGCGCAGGTTCTCGATCGGGTCGTAGACGGCAACCGGATCGATCAGCTTGCCGGGATTCATGCGGTTGAGCGGATCCCACAGCGCCTTGAACTCTGCGAAGGCCTGCATCAGCTCCGGACCGAACATCTTCGGCAGCAGCGCGGCGCGGGCTTGTCCGTCGCCATGCTCGCCCGAGAACGAGCCGCCGTACTTGAGCACGATGTCCGCAGCTTCTTCGATGAATTGCCGGTAGGCCAGCACGCCCTTCTCCGACTTCATGTCGAAGCTGATGCGCAGGTGGACGCAGCCCTGGCCGAAATGCCCGTACATCGGCGACTGATAGCCGTAGCGGTGGATGAGCGCGAAGAGTTCGCGGAGGTACGCGCCCAGGCTGGCGGGCGGCACGGCGGAATCCTCCCAGCCCTCCCAGCCGCTCTCGATGCCGGGCGTGAAAACCGACGCGCCGAGACCCGACTCGCGCACACGCCACACGCGCGCTGCTTCTTCAGGCGAGTAGAAGGCTATGGTGGGCGGCTGGACAAAATTTCGCGATGCCTCGATCAAGCCCTCAGCCATGCGGTCCGCTGCCTCCGGCGAGTCGGCCCCGAACTCGCACAGCAGAAAGCCTCGCCCGGCAGGCAGAAGATGTACGTCGTCCACGTTCAGGTTCTTGATCAACATGCAGTCGACCAGATGGCCGTCGAAGCCCTCCAAGCCGATCGGTTTGTGCTCGAGCACGACAGGCACATGGTCAGCGGCAATATAGGCGTCCGAGAAGCCGAGCGCGATCAGCCGACGATATTGCGGGCTCGGCTTGAGCTCGCACGTGGCCTCAAGAATGGTGACGCAGGTGCCCTCCGAGCCGACCAGCGCACGGGCGACATCGAAGCCGCTTTCAGGCAGAAGCTCGTCGAGGTTGTAGCCGGAGACGCGCCGCGGAATGTCCGGGAAGCGCTCGCGCACCAGTGCGGCATAGGTGTCGCGCAATCGCTTCAGCCCAGCGTAGATCTCGCCGCGTCGGCCGCCCTCCGCGATGATCGCCGCAAGCTCCGCCTCGCTGGTCTTGCCGACCGTCATGCGGGTTCCGTCGTAGAGCAGAATGTCGAGCGCCTCAATGTTATCGACCGTTTTGCCGCCCATCAGCGCGTGCACGCCGCAGGAGTTGTTGCCGATCATGCCGCCGAGAGTGCAGCGGCTGTGGGTGGCGGGGTCCGGTGCGAAGGTGAGCTCATGCTCTTCGGCCGCATCGCGCAACGCGTCCAGCACGATGCCCGGCTGCACGCGCGCGCGGCGTGCCTCGGGATCGAGCGCAACGATGCCTCGCATGTACTTCGAAAAATCAAGCACCACGGCCACATTGCAGCACTGGCCTGCGACGCTGGTGCCTGCGCCGCGCGAGAGCACAGGCGCGCCAAACTCACGGCACGCGGCGACGGTGGCAATGACGTCGTCCGTGTCGCGCGGCAGGACGAGACCGATCGGCACTTGGCGGTAGTTCGAGGCGTCGGTGGCGTAGAGCGCGCGGGAGGTTGGATCGAAGCGCACCTCGCCGCGAACGGTTGCGCGGAGCCGCGCCTCGAGAGCCTCCGCTGCCGAGAAGCTCTCGTGCGGGTGGCGTTGTGCGCGCTCCTCCGGCGTGGTCAGGATGGGAAAGAGATGAGTCGTAGACATTGCAGTCCTGCTCGGCAAAAGCCGGTATGCCTTCAGCATAGCCGCGCTTCTACTTGTCTTGCGCGGGCGCAGCGTCTACCTGCGGCTCGATCCATCCGCCTGGAGGCAGCGTATGGCTGGTCAGGGGCGGACCCCAGGTGTGCACCTCGTACACCGTAACCGGAGGCGGCGACTGCAGGGCATCGTCGACGATGCGCCAGGCCTCTTCCACGTAGTCCTGCCGGGCGAAGATGGTCGGGTCGCCGGCCATCGCGTCGGTCAGCACGCGCTCGTAGGCCTCCATCTCATCTGGCGATGCGTGATGACTGGCGATCAACTCAGCGGCCTCACGACGTCCGGTCAGATCGGGCGGTGAAACGGACACGCCCATCGCGATGGTCATCTCCGGGCTGATGCGAAAGCGCAGATGATTGTGCTCGATGCCGCTCTCGGAGGCCTTGGTGATCGGCGGCTTACGGAAGCGCACGATGACTTCCGTGCAGGTGACCGGCATGTTCTTGCCCGCGCGCAGGAAAAACGGAACACCCTGCCAGCGCCACGACTGAATCTCCAGACAAAGCGCCGCATAGGTCTCAACCTGGGAGTCGGGGGAGACGCCTTTTTCGTCCAGGTAGCCGCGAAACTGGCCGCGCACCAGATGCTCGGGAGCGACCGGTGAGATGGCCTTGAGCACCTTCACCTTCTCGTCGCGCACAGACTCGCTGTCCTTGCGCGCGGGCGACTCCATGCAGAGATTGCACATAACCTGGAACAGGTGATTCTGCACCACATCCCGCACCGCGCCGGTGCCGTCGTAGAACGCTCCCCGGCCCTGCACGCCGAAGTCCTCGGCCATCGTGATCTGCACGCTATCGACATAGTCGCGATTCCAGACCGGCTCAAGAAACGCATTCGAGAAACGAAACGACACCATATTCTGCACCGGTCCCTTGGCGAGGTAGTGATCGATGCGAAAGATGGAGCTCTCCGGGAACGCCGCCAGCAAGATTTTGTTCAGCTTCTGCGCGGAGGCGAGGTCGTGACCGAAGGGCTTCTCGACAATGATGCGTGCGCCATCCGCAGAGCCGGACTTGACTAGTTGATCGACGACTTCGTCGAAGAGCGACGGCGGGATTGCCAGGTAGTGGGCCGGATGCTTGGCCTCGCCGAGCTCCTTCTTCACGGCCGCAAAGGTCTCTGCATCGGAGTAGTCGCCATCCACATAGCGCAGCAGAGAGCTCAGCTTTTCCCATGCCGCGGCATCGATCCCGCCATACCGCCGCAGGCCATCCTGGGCCCGTTCCTTCAGTTGATCGAGGTTCCAACCAGCCTTGGCGACGCCGATGACGGGAACGTTGAGTGATCCACGCTTCACCATCGCCTGCAGCGCCGGGAAGATCTTCTTATGAGCGAGATCTCCCGTGGCGCCAAAGAACACGAGAGCGTCAGAGTGCACTTGAGCCACGACGATCCTTTCTTGCTGAGGGTGAGAGCTATTTCGCCTCGGGCTTCTCCAGGTGTCCGCCGAATCCGAAACGCATCGCCGAGAGCACCTTGTTGGCGTAGTCGTCTTCACCGCGCGAGCTGAAACGCTCATAGAGCGCCGTGGTCAGCACGGGAGTGGGAACGCCTTCGTCAATGCCAGCCTTGATGGTCCAACGGCCTTCGCCTGAATCGGAGACACGCCCACCGAACTTCTCCAGGTGCGGATCTCCGGCAAGCGCCTGCGCCGTCAGGTCGAGGAGCCATGATGCGATGACACTGCCGCGCCGCCAAACCTCCGTCACGTCGGTCAGGTTCAGGTCGTACTGGTAGTATTCCGGGTCGCGCAGCGGCGTTGTTTCCGCGTCGATCTCGCCCACATGCTTGCCGATGCCCGCGCCCTTCAGTACGTTGAGACCTTCCGCGTAGGCGGCCATCAAACCGTATTCAATGCCGTTGTGCACCATCTTGACGAAATGTCCGGCACCATTCGGGCCGCAGTGCAGATAGCCCTGTTCGGAAGTCCCGCCGAGCTTCTCGCGGCCTGGCGTCACGGGAATATCACCTTTGCCTGGCGCGATCGCTTGGAAAATTGGATCGAGATGCTGCACCGTTTCAGTTGGGCCGCCAATCATCATGCAGTAGCCGCGCTCCAGTCCCCATACGCCGCCGCTCGTACCCACGTCGACATACTTGATGTTCTTCGGCGCGAGTTCCTTGGCTCGATTGATATCGTCGACATAGTACGAGTTGCCGCCGTCGATCAAGATGTCGCCTTCCTCAAGATGAGGAACAATCTCCGCGATCGTCTTATCAACGAAGCCTGCAGGAATCATCATCCAGATGGCGCGTGGCCGGGCCATCTTGGCGATCATGTCTTCCAGCGAAGTCGATCCCGTGATGTGCTCATGGCTTGCGACGTCCTGCACTACCTTTGCGGACACATCGAACACCACGCATTCATGGCCGCACCGGGCCAGCCGCTTCACCATATTCGATCCCATCCTGCCGAGACCTATCATCGCGAGTTGCATGTATATCTCTCCCTCAAAAAAACTATCGAAACGTGTGATGCGGATTCGAGTAAGACCGGATCGCAGTCGCACCGGTACTTGGCACGCAACACCGCGCCATTCACGTTTATACAGGACAAAGAACCAGGCAGTGGAGCCGCCGGGAGATGCGACACATGCGCGAAAGCCGCATTTGACCCAAGCCGCGGCACTTCGTCTACACTTGGTGGAGCCTGAGCGACGGAAGGCGTGAAGTTTGAACTGAGAACGCTGGAGAATGAATGAATAACCGTGAACGGAAGATGCTCGAGCTCTTGAAGATCGGCCGGGATAATTTCGGCTATGTCGCGGTAAAGGCCGAGTTCGAGGCAGAGGGCACACGGGTCGATGAGCTGCTGCGTCTGGTAGAGATTTGCCGCAAGGCCGGCCTGAAGCTGGGCCTGAAGATCGGCGGATGCGAGGCCATGCGCGACCTGATCGAAAGCAAGCAGATCGGCGTCGACTACATCATCGCTCCGATGATCGAGAGCACCTACGCGCTGACCAAGTTCGCCGAAGCTGTCAGCAAGATCTACACGCCCGAAGAGCAGGAGGAGACCGACTTCCTCTTCAACCTCGAGACCATCACGGCTTTCCAGCAGTTGAATGCCATGGCGAGTGAAACAGAGAAGGCCAAGGAACTCGCCGGCATCGTCTTCGGACGGGTCGACTTTTCGCTCTCCGCCGGC
>CAXSDM010000006.1:0-10096 GCA_964235575.1 uncultured Acidobacteriaceae bacterium
CAGTCCTGGGTGGCGTCGTCGGAGTCCCAGAGGTTGTACTCGTAGACGAGCTCCTCGCCGGCGGCGATGTCGCGCAGGGCGACGACGAAGATGCGTTCGTTCTCTTCGCGGGTCTCGCAGTTGGGCTCGCAGCAGTGATTCATGAACATGGCCGCGCCGAAGCCGTCGATGACCATGTTGTCTTCGCCGTAGCCGAACAGATAGGTGACGACGCGGTCGGCGTAACGGAGGTCGGCGACCTTCTTGGACATGCGTGGGCCGTCGTACTCGCAGACGCGGCGGCCTTGGCGGATGGGCCGGGTGGTGTAGCAGCCGGCGGCGTGGATGTCGGAGGATCGAACGATCAGGCCGTTGCTCAAGGAGGACCTCTTTCGATGGCACCGTGCGAAAACCCATCCGCCGCGCTGCCCGTCCAACTAAACTGGAGAGCGATGAAGCTGACTATACCAAAGCGGGTGCGGCAGCGGAAAGGGCTCTGGATAGGTGCGTTGGTGAGCGGCGGCTGGGTAATGGCCGCGCTGCACGGTGCGCGCGCGCAGTACACGCCGCCTCCGCCGCCGCTGACGACCGCGCCTTGCCAGCCGATCAAGAAGAACCCGTGTACGCCGCCGGCCGCGGCGCCCTCACTGCCTGCAACGGCCGACCAGTTTCCGTTTCCGGGAGAGACGAAACCAGCCGCGCCCGCGGCTAGCCCGGCTGAGGCGTTTCCGTTTCCTGGCGAGACTGCTCCGGCTTCTCCGAACGCGCCGGCCGGCCCTTCCAAGCCTGCTCCCTCCGGGTCGGGAGAGGCGTTTCCGTTTCCGGGCGAACCCCCGAGCGCGCCAGCACCGGCTTCCGGGTCCAGCAGCTCTTCCAGTTCGTCCAGTTCTTCGTCCTCAAGCTCTTCGTCGTCCAGCGGCGCGCCGGCCGATAACTCGACCGATGAGGACTCTCCGCTGAAGGATGAAGGAAGTTCCGGGTCGACGCGGTCGAGCCGCCGTCATCTGCCGAAGGTGGAGGACATGGATAAGCGGGAGTCGACGGACGTGGAGGTTTCGCTCTATTACTTCTCGACTGGTGACTTCAAGGCAGCGTATCTGCGCGCCAAGGATGCGGTGTCCATCTACGCCGATGACGAGGCGGCGCACCTGGCTCTCGCGCAAAGCGCGGAGCGGCTGGGCAAGCGGGATGAGGCGGTAACGGAGTACAACGCGTTTCTAAAACTCGATCCGGATGGGCCGAAGTCGAAGATGGTGCGGAAGGAACTGGCTCAGCTGGGGTCGAAGTAGGTTCAGCTCAGCAGCTTAGAGTTCTGCGACGTAGCCGTTCTTAAAAGCAAAAACCGATCCTCCGCCTGCGGCGAAGGATGACAAGTGTTGTCGGAGAGATATCGATGCCCGAGAGCGGCCTAGCCGTCCTCTTCCATCTCGTCCTCGACGCGCAGGTAACGGCGCATGTAGCGCAGCGGTTCTTCCGCCATGGCGAGCTCGCGGAGATGGTACTTCCAGGCGTCTTCGCGTCCACTCCGGCGGGTGTATGGTTTGCGGGTGACGATGCCGATGGAGCCATCGGGCCGGGTGCGCTGAAACGTCTGCGCTGAGACCTGGAAGGTGATCTTCTCTCCCGCCTTCCAGAAGTTGCGGGCGAACTCGTGCGAGAAGAGCAGGGCGTAGTAGCGCCGTTCGGAGGCAAGTGTTTCAATGGCGTGCTGGCCATTGGTCCAGGCTATGCCGAGCCGTGCGGTGTACCATCTGCGGAACTCGAACCCGTTCTCCCGTGCCTGACCCAAAAGCAATTGAAGAAGCTGAAATCGCGTCATACAACCACCTTCGAGCGTCCACGATAGGCTCTATGCAGGCGAACGCTCGCCTCCAGTGTACGAGCAAGACCGGCGCCTTCCCCGCTGTAGTTTGTCCGACCAGGCGCGAAGAGAGCGCATCCAATCGGGAGCGGCGAGGCTTCTCGCCAAGCTGTGAGGCTGACAGTACATCTTTGTTCGGGACTAGAGTGGTTTCATGCGTATGCGCTGCCTGGGAACTGTTCTGCTGTTTTGTCTGATGGCGGGCTTTGCGGGCCGGGCTTGCAGCGCTTCTTCGCCTTCGATTTCCCAGGTTGCCGGGCAGAATTTGCATACCGAACCTCTCAATCTTGATCCCGTAGTTCGGCAAGGGTACGCGCTGTTTTACAACCTGGACTACGACGGCGCGCTGGCGAAGTTCGACGCGGTGATCAAGGCGCATCCGCAGGAGCCGATCGCGTACGCGTATGCCTTGCAGGCGATGATCTTCCGCGAGCTGTATCACCAGGACCTGTTGGACACGACCTACTATGCGCATGACTCGTTCCTGACGACGCAGCGGCGGGTCGACATTCCGGAGGCCAGCCGGCAGAGGATTGAGTTCCTTGCCAATCAGGTGGCGACCCTGGCCGATGGGCGTCTCAAAAATAATCCGCAGGACAAGAATGCGCTGTTTGCGCGGGGGTATGCGCGTGGGCTGCATGCGGCTTACATCACGCTGGCGGATCACTCGTTTTTCGCGGCGGCGCGGCAGGGGCTCGCGGCGCGGAACGACTCGGAGGCGGTGCTGAAGATCGACCCCGACTATGCGGACGCGGACATGGCGATCGGCATCCAGCAGTTTGCGGTCGCGAGCCTGCCGCGGATGATGCGCATGATGGTGGGCATTGCCGGAGTGGGTGGAAACAAGGAGAAGGGGCTGAGTCTGCTGAGGATTTCGGCCGAGAAGGGCGTGATTACCAGCGTGGAGTCGCGCACGACGTTGTCGCTGTTTTTGCGCCACGATGGGCGCTATCCGGAGGCGCTGGCCGTGCAGCATGGGCTGGCGGCTGAGTTTCCGCACAACTATCTCTTTCGCCTGGAGGAGGCCAACCTGACCAAGGATGAGGGCCATGGGCCGGCGGCGATTGCGATCTACCGGGCGGTCTTGGCGGATGCGCGAAGGCCGGGGTTCTTCGTCGATCCGCGGCTGCAGATGGCGTGGTTCGGGCTGGCCGATACGGAGCGTGGACAGAAGGATGTGGAGGATGCGGCGAAGCACTATTTAGAAGCGGCGGATCAGCCCGACCCTTCCGATTGGCTGCGCAAGCGGGCGGAGCTGAACGCGGGCGAGATGCTGGATTTGCTGCATGACCACTCCGGGGCGGTGGTGCAGTACCAGAAGGCCGGGGCCGCGGGTGGGGATCAGACGCAGGCGGAGATGGCTCGCAAGCTGATCAAAACGGCTTACAGCGGCAAGTAAAGGGCTTTGAGCAGGGCGGCGTAGCGGGCGGCCAGGGGCCGGCGGTGATAGCTGGCGATGCCGTCGAGGTTGGGCTCGGGCATGCGGCTGTTCTTCTCCAGCAACTGAAGGAGCATGGCGCGGATGGCGTCGACGCTGCCGACGTCAGCCCAGATGCCGGCGCCGGTCTCTTCGAGCAGCCGGCGGACGTCGCCTGCGGGATGGACGGCGGCGACGATGGGCTTGCCCCCGCCGAGATAGTCGTAGAACTTGGCCGCGACGTTGATGCGGTCGTGGGTAATGAGCAGGAGGTAGTCGGTGGAGTCGATGGCGCGCAAAGCTTCGGCCTGGGGGACGAAGCCCTGGAGCTCGAGGGTGTCGCCGAGCCGGAGAAGCGAGGCGCGGAGGGCGGGCGTCTCGATGTGGCCGATGTAGCGGATGTGAAGGCGTTGCCGGAGGTCCGCGGGCAGGGTGAGGACGGCGTCGACGAAACGGGTGGGGTCGGTCGAGCCGTAGACGGAGCCGATGTAGGTGAGGACGATGCGGTTGGCGTGGAGTGCGGGGCGGCTGCGCGTGGGCAGCGGAAGGGCGGTGTCGAAGCCATTGGGGATGCAGACGAATTTACTGGGGTCCTGGTCGGGGTAGCGGCCGAGAAGTTCGCGGCGGGCGGCCTCGGTGACGGCGACGACGGTGGTCGCGGCGCGGACGGCTTCGGCCTCGGCGCGCTGGGCGACGGCTCGGGCGCGCTGATTGTTATTGAAGCTGACTAGATCGAGCGTGGTCGAGAGCCACTCGTCGCGGAAGTCGAGGACGATGGGCAGGGCGGGGAAGAGCTTACGCAGGCGGGCGACGAGGAGCGCGGTGGAGAAGGGTGGAACGGTGATGACGACGGCGTCGATGCCGCGCCGGCGGATGATGCGGCGGGCGGCGGGAAGGGCGAAGGGGAGCCAGCCGATCTGAGGGTCGGGTAGCAGGAGATTGGCGACGAGGGTGCGGAGGCGCTGCTTGAGGGAGCGGGCAGCAGGGGCGGTTGTGGGTGGTGCGGAGGACCGTCCGCTGCCGCCGCCGACCAGGCTCTTGAGGGATTTGCGGAGAGCGAAGGGGAGGTCGAGGGTCCAGGTGCGGTGGACGGTGACGCTTGCGGGGACTTGTTCGAGCAGCGAGAGGTCCTTGCCGACCGCGGGTGCGTTGCGGGCCGTGAGGACGTCGAGACGAATGCCGTTTTCTGGCAGGTACTTGGCCAGGCTGAGCGCGCGCAGAACCCCGACGCCTCCGGCGGGAGGAAAAGAGAAGGTGATCAGCAGAACGTTCAAGCGCCAAGGGCTCCGTTACGCGGGCGACTAGCCGTCCGCGGGTGACCTGAGGAGTGTACGACAGACGTCTGGGGAAGGCACTGCCTCGGTTGTGGGATAAAGCAGCGGCTGCGAGGTGAGATAGAATCGTGGGGCACGAAACTGATCCGCATGGGCATTTTTTTCACGCTGCTTTTTACTCTTTGCGCCTATCTGAGCCCCGAAACTCTTTTTGGGGAACTGGCGCAGTACCACGTCGAAGTCGTGATCGCGGTGCTTGCGATGCTTGGGTCGCTGCTGGCGATCGGAGAGTACAAGGTGCTTCGTCCGGTGCAGGGCTGGGCGGTGCTCGGGCTGAGCTTGGCGGTCATGCTCTCGTTCCTCTTCATTGGATTGAAAGGAGAGATGTTCAACGCACTGCTCGCCATTCTGCCGAACGTGCTGATTTACGTCATGGTGGCGATCAATTTCCGTAAGAAGTCGCACCTGCAGCTCTTGATCCTGGTGCTGTTGTTTACGGCTCTTTTCAATATCGCCGAGGGATACCAGGCGGCGTGGCTTGGAGATGAAGACGGCAAGCGGATCATCATGATGCAAGGCGCGAACGGGGCGTTCGCTCGCATCCAGGCACGGAGTTTTCTGGCGGACCCCAACGACTTTGGGCAGATGCTGATCGGGCTGCTGCCCTGCCTGTTTTTCTTCTGGAAAAAGGGCACTCCGGCGAGAAACCTGCTGTTTGTCTATCTTCCGGCGGGTGTACTGTTGTTCGGGCTTTTCCTGACGCATTCACGCGGGGCGATGATCGCGGTGTTGATTGTTGCCGTGGTGGCAGGCAGAAAGAAGCTCGGGGTGGTGCCGTCGGCGATCGGTGCGGGGCTGCTGTTTGTGGGGCTGACGGCGACGGGATGGACGGGGGGACGAGACGTGTCGGCCGCCAGCGGCTCGGACCGGACGGACGCATGGGGCGCGGGGCTTGAGCTGCTCAAGGCGCATCCGCTGTTTGGGGTAGGGTACGGGCGCTTTTCGGAGTACTACACCATTACGGCGCATAACACGCTGGTGGTGTGTGCCGCGGAGCTGGGACTGTTCGGGTTTTTCTGCTGGATGCTGTTTCTGTTTCCGACCGTGCGCGATTGTCTTGTGACCAGCCGATGCGCGTCCGGCGAGAAAGACGCGAAGGTGGATCAGGCGCAGGACCGTCCGGTCTACCTGCCTGCCGAGCTGGGCTTGTCTCCGGCCGGGGCGGCGCAGTACGGCATGGGAAATGCATATCTGCAGTTTCGAGGAGGCGCGACAGAGGCTGTGCCGAGCACGGTTGCGGGGCCGTCCGCGATGGCTGGGCTGCCGGGCTATGCGGGCGCATTCGAGGAAAAGCTGCTTGCGCCGGCGGAGATACAGCGGCTTGCGGGCGTAATGCTGGTGTCGTTGACCGGCTTTCTGGCAGCGGGCTGGTTCTTGTCACGGGCATTTACGATGACCTTCTTCCTGATCGGCGGCATCATTCAGGCGCTATATCGGATGGGTTTGGCGCAGGAGATCGTTCCGCCTCCGCTGACGATGTCGTATACCGCGAGGCAGGCGGTGCTGCTGTGTCTGGCGGGGATCGCGCTGATGTACGTCTTCCTGCGCCTGGTCAACCTGGTGGGCAAATGATTTTCTGGGGAGAGGTCCGGTTGAGTCTGGGTAGAACGAAGCGCGCAATGCTGCGAAGAGGATTGGGGCTGGGGATAGCGGCTGTGTTCGCGTTTGCGCTGCTGCGGGCCGGGAAGACGGAGCATGTGGTCGTCGAGGCTCAGGCTGCCGAGGCGAGCAGGGGGCCGGCGATGGCAGGCTGCCCGATATTTCCGCCGGACAATGTGTGGAATGTGGCGATCGACGGTCTGCCCAGGGATCCGAAGTCGGACGCGTACATCGCGGGGATTGGCCCGACCAAGCCAGTGCATGCGGATTTTTCCTCGAATCCGCTGTACGGGGTTCCGTACATGATTATTCCTCCCGGCACCCGGCCGGCCGTAACGCGATTCGAGTACCGGGACGAGAGCGACCTGGCCAACTATCCCATTCCTCCGGGCGCTCCAGTCGAGAGCGGAGGCGTGCCGGGCGGGGACAACCATATTCTGCTGCTCGACCCGAGCCGCTGCCTCCTGTTTGAGGTATTCGCGGCCGAGCATCAGAAAGATGGCTCGTGGAAGGCGGGTGCGGGCATCCGCATCGACTTGACCAGCCAGGGCTTACGGCCGGAGGGCTGGACCTCGGCGGACGCGGCGGGACTGCCGATTCTGCCCGGACTGGTGCGCTATGACGAGGTCGCGTCGGGGGAGATCCGCCACGCGCTGCGCTTTACGGTACCGCATACGCGCAACGAGTTCGTGTGGCCGGCGCGGCATCAGGCCTCGCGCGATGCCAGCCCGAACGTGCCGCCGATGGGAGAGCGCTTTCGGCTGCGCGCGGACTTCGATGTGTCGAAGTTCTCGAAGACCAACCAGGTCATCCTGGTCGCGCTGAAGCGATACGGCATGTTTCTGGCCGATAATGGCGGCGCCATGTTCATCACGGGAGCTCCGGACAAGCATTGGGACGACAATGACTTGCACCGCTTGAACATGGTGAAGGCTTCGGACTTTGAGGCGGTGGATGAGACGGAGCTTGAGATGACGTCGTCCTCGGCGCGGGTCGATCCACTGGTGATGAAGCGGTACGCGGGCAAGGCAGGGGCGGCGCGTTAGCTCAGGCCTTGGCGGGGATGAGGAAGGTGAGCGTGGCGAGGTAGGCTCGGCGCATGGGATCGGGGAAGCGGTTGCCGATGGGCGCGAGGCGCTGCCGGTCTGAGGGCTCAAGGCCATGCAGGGATTTGACAGAGAGCACGTAGACCGCGGCGCCGGCGGCTATGGCCAAGAGCAGCCCTGTAAATGTAGGCAGGGCTCGGGTGATTGAGTAAGCGACGGAGCCCATGATGCAGGCGGAGAGGCCAAGCCGCAGCAAGGCTCGCGGGGGCAGGCTGAAGGTGTAGAAGCGGCGGGCCTGGAACCATATGAAGCCAACGCCGGCGGCCTGCGCGAGGCCGTTGCCCCACGCCGCGCCGACCGCGCCGAAGCGGGGGATGAAGAGGAAGTCGAGCGCGATGTTGAGGACGCCGGTGATGCTGTACCAGACGAGCAGCTGTTTTTGGCGGTCGGCGGCGCGGAGCAGGGTTTCGGGCATCTCCTGGAAGGCGCGCGGGATGGCAAGCAGCGAGGCGATCATGAGGACGGGAACGGCGGCGGCGTACTTGGCGCCATAGGTGAAGGTGACGGCGAGCCCGGCGATGGCGGCGGCGCCGACGTGGATGGGTAGCGAGACGAGCAGCAGGTAGCGCGAGGCGTTCTTGACGATGCTGTCGACGCGACCGGGAGTGTTGCGCGAGGCCTCCGCCATCAGGCTGACCGAGGTGGCTCCGCCAAAGGTTCGAGGCACCAGCAGCAGGTTGTTGGTGAGGCTGTAGCTGACCGAGTAAAAGGCGATCTGCTCGAGCCCGGAGAAGTGCTTGAGAAAGATCATTTCGGAGCGGTCCCAGACGACGGACATGAGCAGCTGCAGGCCGAGCGCTTCCAGGCAAAAGCGCCGGATGCGCAGCTTGATCTCGCTGTCGAGCGTGTCCAGTGGAAGCGCGGCGAGGCGGCGGTGAAGCGGGCCAGTGCGGAGAAGTACCTCGATCGTGCGGCCAAGCAGGAGCGCGGAGGCAATGCCGACCAGTCCCCAGTGGAAGTGGAGGGTGAGGATGAGCGTCGTCGTGTAGGAGAAGATGTAGGCGAGCGCGCTGAAGGTGTTGCGGGAGAGATCTTCGAAGGCGAGGTTCGCCATGGCCGGGATCCAGGACAGGATGCCGGGCACGATGGAAATGATGAGCAGCGAGGCCATGAGGCGGTAGCCGGGCTGCCCGAACCAGGCGACTGCGGCTAGGCCGAGAGCGGTGATGAGCAGCGCACCGGCGAGCTGGAAGCGGTAGGCGAGCTTATAGACGGCGTGGGCAGTGCCGGGTCTGTCCTGTGCGAGGAATTCAACCATGTACTTGCGCGTGGCGCCGGCAAGTCCGGAACCGCTGGTACGCGTAACGACTTGCACAAAAAAGTTGATGTATTGGTAATAGCCTAGCTTTTCCGGGCCGAGATAACGGGCGACGGCGATCGACGTTCCGAAGAAGACGACGGCTTCAAGCACCTGTTCGAGGCCGTACCAAGCCGAGTTCTTAAGGATGCGGCTGGATACGGAGGCTCGGGGCGCGGGCATACCGTCAGGATAGCTGGCCGGGGGGGCGAAACCCTAGTCCCCGCGTGGTCGGCGGCTACACACTCCGTGGCATAGGAGGCAGCGGCCTGGAGTGATAACTTAAGGGTTTACAAGGGCAAGGAACGTATGTCGAAAGTTTTGATTACGGGGATGGCGGGGTTTATCGGCTCGAGCCTGGCGCGCGCGCTGGTGGCGGAAGGCGCGACCGTGGTGGGCCTGGACAATATGAGTACGGGCAAGGTTGAGAATCTCGAGGGCATTGCCGACCAGGTCGAGTTGCGGCAGGGTGACGTTGCGGACCGCGATGCGGTGGAGCATGCCTGCCGGGGCGTGGATTACGTGTTTCACGAGGCGGCGATTGCGTCGGTGGCGCTGTCGGTCGAGGACCCGGTCGGGACCAATCGGACAAATTTGGATGGAACGCTGCACGTGCTTGAAGCGGCGCGCCAGGCGGGCGTGAAGCGGGTGCTGTATGCGGCTTCGGCGGCGGCGTATGGCGATGCCCCGGAGCTGCCGAAGGCGGAGGCGATGCTGCCTTCGCCGCTCTCGGCGTACGCGGTGCAGAAGGTTGCGGGGGAGCACTATCTGGCAAGCTACTACCGGACGTATGGCCTGGAGACGGTGGCGTTGCGGTACTTCAACGTATTTGGGCCGCGGCAGGATCCGAAGTCGGTGTACTCCGGCGTGCTGGCGAGGTTTATTGCGCAGATGGCGAAGGGGGAGACGCCGACCATCTTTGGGGACGGGCAGACGAGCCGGGATTTTGTGTACATCGACAACGTGGTGTGCGCGAATTTGCTGGCGGCGAAGACGAGCGCGCCGGTGGCGGGCAGGGTCTTTAACGTGGCGACCGGCAAACGGACGACGCTGCTCGAAGCCTACGAGGAGATCAAGCGCGTGGTGGGCTACACCGGCTCGGTAAACTTCCTGCCGGAACGTACTGGGGACATTCAACACTCGCTCGCGGACATTTCGCTGGCGCGGGAGACGTTTGGATACCAGGTCACGGCGGATTTTCGCTACGGGCTGGAGCGAACGATTGCGTGGTATTTGGGGCAGCCGAGGCAGAGCAGAGTCGGGTAGCTATGTACTTAACACATTGTCGGGAGGAATAAAGGTTGCGTTAGCTTCTGCGAGATGGCTTGTGCATGGGGTCACGCAGAACTTAACTTGGCTATGAGTGCGTTTCCAACGAGGCCAAGCGGATTTGTGCACCAAAAGCGGCCCCCATGAGAGTAAGTTTCGATCCAAGAAAAGGGATCTCCCGTTGCTGAAGTGCTCTCGCAATGCCATACACCATCATCTACCCGATGGAGTGTG
>CAXSDM010000006.1:10196-17670 GCA_964235575.1 uncultured Acidobacteriaceae bacterium
GAGTGTGTGTCCTCACTTGGTTTCGCTGCTCTGGGAGACCTCTTCGAGGAGCTGGTGAAGGTCTTGGGCGACGTCGTGCCAGCTGCGGCTGTGGCGGGAGGAGATGGCTTCGGCGCTCCAGGATTGGCTGAGGACCTCGTTGAGGGCGTGGGCCAGAGAGGTTGCATCGTGGTCCGGGATAAGGCGGCCGCAGGTGTCGTCCATCAGCTCAGGGATGCCGCCGACATGGGTCGCGACGACAGGCCGGCCGGCGGCGAGCGCTTCGAGCACCACGTTAGGGCAGCCTTCGCGGTAGCTGGGTAGGGTGACCAGATCGGCGGCAGCCATCCACTGGGCGACTGCCTGGGTTGGGCAGGAGGGGACGAGCGTAACCTGGGCGGTGAGGTTGTTGCGGAGGATGGCGGCGGTAAGGATTGGTTTGTCCGGGCCGTCGCCGATGAGGTGACAGCGGGTAACCGGGCGGTACTGGCGGAGCAGGGCCATGGCTTCGATGAGTTCGACGAGGCCTTTGCGGACATCCAGGCGGCCGACATAGAGGACGATCTCTGCGGAGGGATCGAGCGAGAGAGCCTGCCGGGCTTGCTTGCGGTCGCGCGGGTAAAAGACGGATGTGTCACAGCCGTTCAGGATGGCTCGGGTGCGCGCCGCCGGGGCGCCGAGGCGAATGGCTGTGGTGCGCAGATCGTTGCTGACGGTGGTGGTGCGGTCGGCTCGGCGGAGGGTGGAGCGGGTGAGGGCGGCGACCAGGCGATCGCTCATGCGGTTGAGGTCAGAGCCGATGGCGGTGAGGACGACCGGCACCCGGAGGGCACGGGCGATCCGCAGGGCGGCGAAACCGTCGGGGTAGACGACGTAGTTGAGGATGAGGTTGGGGGCGAAGGTGCGCACGGCGGGGAGCAGCCGTCGGCTCATCAGCCAACCGTTGAGTGGGCGCGAGATTACAGGGAGCGCCGGGTAGGGGAGATAGGTGACGGGGACCTCGGGCGGGCTCCAGGTTCGGTTGAGCGCGGGCCGGCGGGCGCCGGGAGGCGTAAGCCAGGCGGGGTAGCGGGCCTCCGGGTAAAAGACGTGCAGCTCGCAGAAACGGCTGAGCGGGCGGAGGGTCTGGTAGGCGGAGTGGCCGGCCCAGGGCTGGGCGGAGGTGGGGAAGTACTGCGTGACGACGGCGACCCGCAGGCGCTTGCGGTCAGCCACGGGCGCCTGCCGGAGCTTCGATGAGCGCGCGGACGGCGCTGTACATCTGCCAGGCGCTCGCCCAGTGCAGCTCGAGGTTCTGCTCCGCGGCGGCTTCGGCAATCCAGCGGAACATGGGCGCAAGAGTGCCGGGATGGGTTGCGTTGCCGAGCAGGGCGCCGGCGTTGTCCTCGCGGGCGCTGTGGCCGTAGAGCTTGAGGAAGATGTCCTGGCCGATGCGGGGGGCGAGGGCGAGCCAGGTGTCGACCCGGGCGCGCGTGGGTGGGTCGTAGTGGGCGAGTTCGCCGGTTTCGATGCGCGGCATCCAGCGACCGCGAAAGCGCAGGCCTGCGGGGCCGGGAATCATGAGCAGGTCGCCCCGGACACCCCCGCCGATGGCGGCTTCGATGCCGGAGTCGAAGCCGCGCGGGCGGGTGGGGTCGCCAGTGGTCCAGTAAATCTGGTTGAGGAGGCGCGACTGCGTGGGCGAGGGAATGGAGGGCATGGTGAAATCGGCGTAGCAGCCCAGGTCACGCAGGAGTTGGAGTTCGCCGGTGACGCCGCACCATCGGCCGTCGGGGCGAGAGTTGTCGAGCGCCCAGTTGCCGTGGATGAAGCCGAAGACGATGCGGCCGTCCTGGCGACGGAGCAGGCCGTGCCGCTCGTGCAGGCAGTCGCGGAAGCCGGCGATTTTTTGCTGAAAATTGGCGGCCGTGTCGTGATCGTGGTGGATGTGGATTTCGACGTCGGCGGTGCCGGTCTGGCAGAGCGCGGCTACCGCGTCGAGGATCTCGGGCCGGTACTCCTCCTGGGGGTAGAAGCAGGTAAAGCAGGGGCGCTGTCCGGCGGCGTCGCGGGGGGCGTCCTCCGCAATGCGGGGCCAGAGGTCCTGCCAGGTTTGGACGCGGCGCAGGGCGGTGGTGAGGGGATTGCCGGCGAGCGGCTCGTAATGGTCGGTGATGGCGATCCACAGGCGGCGGGCGGGCGCGGGGCGGGCGAGGCGCCTGGCTCGGTCGCGAAGGTAGCCGGGCAGCCAGAGATTTGCATTCTTGGGAAGGTTCACGACGTCCTGACGCGAGAGACTCGGCGCTTTGCCCTAGTATGGCATTGGCGGCAGGCTGGCGGTATGCCCCGAAGGATGGATTGTTTGGGAAGATCGCTCAAGTTTTGGTTGAATCGGCCGATGAAGATTTCATGAAGATCGTTCATGTCGTGTACAGCCTGGAGCTGGGGGGTGCGGAGGTGCTGGTTGCGCAGCTTTGCCGGATGCAGCGGGCGAACGGGCACCAGGTTTCGGTGTGCGCGTACTCGTCGCTGGGGGTGGTGGGACAGGAGTTGGCGGCGGAGGGCTTTGCCATCTATGTTCCGGGCGAGGCACCGCCCGTGCTGACCATGCTGCGGTATTTCCAGCACTTCCGGGCGCTGCGTCCCGATGTGGTGCATTGCCACAATCCGGCTCCGACCCTGCAGGCGGCCATGGGTGCGCGGCTGGCCGGGGCGAGGTCTGTGATCGCGACGAGGCACAGCCTGGTGGCTCCTCCATACGATACGGCGGCCGAGATCAAGTTCAGCCTGCTTTCCTATTTTTGCGACTGGGTTGTCGGGATTTGCGACGCGACGTGCGTCAATCTGCGGGGTGCGCCTCTTGCGCGCAAGAGACGGACGATGCGGGTCTACAACGGGGCTGCGCCGATCGAGCTTGCAGGGACGGAGAAGCTGGAAAAGCGCGGGTTTACCCTGGTTTTCATCGGACGGCTGGCTGCGGTGAAAGATCTGGGGACCTTGATCCGGGCGGTGGCGCTGGCTCGAGAGCAGGTTCCCAAGCTGGAGCTGTGGATCGTGGGTGACGGTCCGGTCCGGGGCGAGTTGGAGGCGTTGAGTGCGGAGCTGGGCGTGGCGTCGGGAGAGGTGCGCTTCTGGGGTCGGCAGATGCAGACGGCTCGCTTCTACGCGGCGGCAGATGTTTTCGCGATGTCTTCAGTATCGGAGGGGCTGCCGATGTCGCTCCTGCAGGCGATGTCGGTTGGGGTGCCGGCGCTGGTGACGGACGTGGGAGGGATGGCGGAGGTGGTGCGGCTGGCCCGGTGCGGCTTACTGGCACCGGTGGGCGACTGGCGGGCAATGGCGGGGCAGATCGTTCGCCTGGCCGAAGGGCCTGAGTTGCGTGCGCGGTTTGCGGAGTGCGGCCGCCGGGCGTACGAGGCGGAGTTTACCCTCGAGCGGATGGAGGTAGAGTATCGGAAGCTGTATGTGCGGTCGTGATTTGTGGGTCAGGGTTGTTGCTGGGAGACGGGCGTTGCGGACCAGATCTTCCATAGAGGGCCCCGGGTGAAGAGGAATTTGTACAGGCCGCCGACAGCCGCGGCGTTCAGGACCAGCAGCGCACTGGCGGGCGTGGCGAGCCGGTTGAAGACGGGAATGCAGAAGCGGAGCGCGGCGAGCGCCATCAGCCAGAAGGCGATTTGCAGCGCGGCGAAGCAGGCGAAGGCGGTGGAGTTGAACCCGAGGAAGATGGAGGTGACGACCAGAGCGACGAAGCAGTAGGGGACGACGAGGCGCAGCAGCTTGTGCGAGACGAGCTGCCAGAGGACGCGGTTTTTCGGGGTCAGCAGCCACGGAGCGACAGCGAGGAGCTGGAAGTTACCGGCGAGCGTGCGCACCTTGCGGGTGTACTCGCCTGCGGTTTTGCCAGGCCAAGTGTCACTGACGAGCGCGGTGCGGTCGAGTACGCTCCGGTAGCCCTGGCGGAGGATGGAGAGCGGCTGGAACATGTCGTCGAGGATGGTGCCGGGAGGATAGCTGGTGGCGAGCGATCTACGGATGGCGTAGAACCCGCCGTAGACGCCGACGGGGGAGTCCCAGGCGGCTTCGCAGTTGCGGATTGCCTGCTCATAGCGCCAGTAGAGGCCGCTGACCGCGGATGCGGTGGCTTCATGGCCATCGGACGAGAGTAGAAGCTCTCCGGCGACGCAGCCGACGTTCGGGTCGGCGAAGTTCGAGAGCAGGGCGGCGAGTGCGCCTTCGCCGACGCGGGGGCGGATGTCGATGAAGAGGAGGATCTCGCCGGTCGCGGCGGCCATGCCGTGGTTGAGCGCGGCAGCTTTGCCCACCTGGTGCTCGAGCCGGATGCTGTGTAGACGTGAGTCCTGATGGAGGGCGAGTAGGGCGGCGGTGTCGTCGGTCGAGCCGTCGGAGACGACGAGGATCTCGCGGACGAGGTCGGGCGAGAGAGTCAGCAGATGGTCGAGCTTGCTTTCCAGGGCGGCGGCGCCGTTATGCACGGCCATGACGATGCTGATCGGCGGCGGCGGGTCTGTGGGCCAAGGCGCGCGGAGCCAGGGGCGGGGATGCAGGCGGGCGAGCAGGGCGATGAGTAAAGGATAGCCCGCGTAGGTGTAGAGCACGAGCGCGAGGGAAATCCAGAAGAGCGATCTCACTGCGCACCCCGGCGGCGCAGAATGATCTTGATGGTTTCAAACATGATCAGCAGGTCGAGGCCGAGCGACATGTGCTTGATGTAGTAGAGGTCGTATTCCAGCTTCTCCTTGGTCTCGGCGAGCGTGGCTCCGTAGCCATAACGGACCTGCGCCCAGCCGGTAAGGCCGGGCCGAATGAGATGGCGCAGGTTGTAGAAGGGCAGCTGTTCGGTCAGCATCGGAATGAACTCCGGGCGCTCCGGGCGCGGGCCGACGAAGCCCATGTCTCCTTTGAGCACGTTCCAGAGTTGAGGGACCTCGTCGAGGCGGGTCTTGCGCATGAAGCGACCGACACGGGTGACACGAGGATCGTTCTTGGTGGCCCAACGGGCACCGGAGGCTTCGGCGTCGGTGCGCATCGTGCGGAACTTGTAGACGGCGAAGTTGCGGCCTCCGGCACCGACCCGGATCTGCTTGAAGAAGATAGGTCCCTCGGACGACAGGCGGACGGCGAGAACCACGAACGGGAAGAAGGGCGCGAAGAGGAGCAGGCCCACGGCGGCGGCGAGGATAGAGACGATCTGCCGCGTGAACTGCTGCGAGGGGCGGACGCGGAAGCCGTCGCTATAGAGGAAATGGCTGGGCCGCAGGCCGTCCAGCGGAATCTTGCCGGAGAGCCGTTCGCGCAG
This sequence comes from uncultured Acidobacteriaceae bacterium, assembly GCA_964235575.1. Lineage (GTDB taxonomy): Bacteria > Acidobacteriota > Terriglobia > Terriglobales > Acidobacteriaceae > Edaphobacter. The sequence goes on from CAXSDM010000006.1 coordinate 15,475, forward strand.
GCTGCCGACTTCTTCGACGATGACGCCGCGAAATCTCAGATCGAGCAGTTCGCGCACGGGAAGCTCGCCGCGCTGAAGGTCCATGGCAACGATGATGCGCTGAATGTCGGGCTGGCTGGAGATTCGCTCCAGCTGCTCGACCCAGTACTGGCGCCGGGCGGATTGGTCGTACTGGATGTCCTCCCAGTCGACGACCTCCATGCCGACGTCCGGGCGTCTGCGGAGCATCTCGACGGTGGCGCGCGCGGTGTCTCCGGAGCCGATGACGTACACGCGCTCGCGGAAGAACTTGAGCCAGACGATCCAGTCGTAGGCGCGGCGCCAGGCAAGGAGCGCGAGGGTGAGCAGGAGGAAGCCGATGAGCGGTACGTTTTTGGCGATGCCGATCTCGGGAAAGAAGTACATCAGCCCCGAGGCGATGAAGCAGTCGAAGGCGAGCACGAGCAGAACGCGGAAGAAGACGTCGAAGCGCGAGGAGACGAGCTGCGGCTCGTAGAGGTCGAAGTAGTAGGAGAGGATGAGGGTAATGGCGGTGACTCCGCCGATCTCCCACCAGCCGCGTTCGTAATTGAGGGCGATGTAGGCGTCACCCGGTCCCATGGCGACCAGCGTGGCGAGAAAGAAACAGCTCGCGACGATTATTGCCTCGCAGACCGGCAGGATGACTGTCCGCGTGGGATAGTACACGTTCAGAAAACGAATCATTTTGCGCTTAGCTCCGGCTCGCGTTTGGGCGGGTCGTAGCTATCGTAACTGTCGTAACCGTAATAGCCTCCGGTGACGGGCGGCCGTTTGACTGCATTGAGGACGAAACCGAGGATACGCGAGGCTTTCAGCTCCAGCAGGGCGCGCTGGGCGGTCTCGTATTTCGTAGTTCCGCCGCGCGCGATGAGCAAGACTCCATCGCAGGCACGAGCGAGATTGACTCCGTCCGCGACCAGGTTGACGGGCGACGAATCGACGACGATCCAGTCGAAATGCGGGGAGAGGGTGGCGATGAGCTGGTCGAAGCGACGGTTGCCGGAGAGGTCGGCGGCCTTCTCTGCTTCCGTGCCGCCGGAGATGAAGGTGAGCGAGGCAAGGCCTGGGGGCAGAGGCTGATCTTTCGTGTCAGCGCGCTGCAGGATTTCGGGAAGGGTGGCCTTGCCGCCGAGGTAGTCGGAGAGGCCGATGTCGTTGGGCGCGCCGAGCATCTTGTGCAGCGAGCTGCGGCGCATGTCTCCATCGATCAGCAGGACGCGGCTGGCCTTGTGCTTGCTGAACGAGACGGCGAGGTTGGCGGTGATGAAGCTCTTGCCTTCCTGCGGGAGGCCGCTGCTGACCAGGATGGATTTGAGCTTGTTCAGGTCGCGGAACTCGAACATGCGCGAGCGCAGACTGCGGAACTGCTCGACGCCGCTGCCCCGCTCTTCGAGGGCGGGGAGCTGGGCGAAGAGCGGAGTCCAGAGTCTGGGACGGACCTGGCTGGGGTCGAAGGCTGGACTCGCGGTGTTCGAAGGGCCGCCTACGGCGGCAGGAGCGGAAGAGGTGCGCGGGAGATCGGGCGGGGAGAACCTCGAGGTAAATTCAGAGAGCCCGGGGCTTGCGGGCGTGGGGGGCGCTGCTGCGGCGGGAATGTAGGCCGGGCGCGGCAGGATCGATCCCATGGGCGGGTCTGCCTGCCAGCCGGGGGACGCCTGCTCTCCGGCGGGCAGAACCGCCGTTGCTGCTTCGCCGGCGTGCGGCTCCGGGGCGGTCTCGGCGCGGTCCCGCTCGGCGCGCAGCAGGGCTTCGTAGATCTTGCTCATCGGATGTAGCCTCCTGATTTTTCGCCGTGCGCGGTAAAGACGGCGGCCGTATCCTTGCTGCCTTCGCGATCGTACGAGGCGCGCATACCGCCGAAGTTTTCCTGCGCCGAGGCAACGATGAAGGGCTGCGTGTCGAGGTCGAGATCCTTGGCTACGGACTGGATCACGGACTCCGAGATCTGATCGAGCTGGTCGACGTAGCCGGCGATCAGGGCGTGCTCGCAGATGAGATTGATGACGCGGGGGATGCCGCGGCTGGCGCGATGCACGGCGGCCACAGCGTCGTCTGAGAAGATTTTGCGGTCCGTACCGGCTACGCTGAGACGCTGAACGATGTAGGCGGAGGTCTGCGTGAGCGTGATGGCCTGGGTGCGGCTCCAGAGCGCGACCCGCTGCCGCAGCTGGCGCA
>CAXSDM010000006.1:17770-19077 GCA_964235575.1 uncultured Acidobacteriaceae bacterium
TCGGGACTGGTCCCGAACGGATTGCTTTGCAGTTGATAGAAGCTCTTATACATAGGTCGACCTGTACGTGCGCATAGTCTGTCTTATTTTGCAGCTGTTTTCCAGGGGAAAAGTCCGCGTAGCTTGGAAGGACCAGGAATGGCTGCCTCTTCACTCGTCAGAGCAATGATGGCCAGGGTGGGAAGTTTGGTGAAGGCCCAGACGTCGCGCTCGGTACGCAGGGCGGTATCGCGGTACTCCAGTATGCCGACGATAAGCAGTCCAAAGGCAAGTCCAGCGGCTAAGCCTCCCAGGGCAAAGATGGGCCGCTTGGGATAGTTCGGCGCGTCAGGAAGATTCGGTTGATCCATGACGCGGAACTGTTCCCCTTCCTGGCGGCGCTCGAGATCGGTGGCCATCTTGGCGTTGTTCATCTCACCGAGCAACCGGTCATAGAAGGTTTTTGCGGTGGCGTTGTCGCGCGTGAGTTGCTTGTATTCCTCTTGCACCTGAGGGCTTGAGGAGATGCGGTCCTGATAGACGCGAACCGCATTTTGAATGCTGCCTTGCTCACGACGAGCGTCGTTGATGCCGAGGTCGAGGGCTCGCATCTGCGCGCGAAGCTGCTGGACGGCGGCCGACTCGACGACGCGAGGTGCGACCCCCGGGACAGAGGCTCTTGGTGCAGGTCCAACCGCCATCTGTTTGCGTAGATCGGCGATGTTTCGGCGAATAGTGATGACGTCGGGATAGTCGGCAGTGTAGTGCGCGGTCAGGTCAGCCTCCTGCGCGAGCAGCTTCTGCATCTGTAGCTCCTGAGCCTGAGAGGCCGCGGACGGAGGAGGCGGTCCTGCGGGCTGGCCGGGCGAAGCCGGTTGAGAGCTCACCGTCTGCTGGGCCAGCATGGACTCGTCATAGCTTTTCTGCTGTTCCATGCGCGCGAGCGATTGCGTCGCGGCCTCAAGCTGGGTGTTGAGGCTGGTGAGCATCTGGACACTGCTGGTCTCTTCCCCAGGCAGCTTGCCGACGTACTGGCGCTGGAAGGCGGCGAGTTTGGCGTCCTGCTCGTCGAGGCTTTTCTTTGCATCGGCTAGCTGGCCTTTGAGGAACTCGGTGGTGCCTTCGGCGGAGTCCTCGTTGGCCTTGGCGCTTTCACTCAGGAAGAGGGAGGTGATCTCACCGCAGACGGCTTGGGCGGTGTGCGGATCGTTGGCAGTGAAAGAGATAAAGAAGCCGGGCAGACCTCCGGAATGCGCAATCACGGAGTGAATGGGTTGAATGCTGATGCTTTTGCGCGCCATCTCCAGCCGATCGTCCATGCTCATTTT
>CAXSDM010000006.1:19177-48240 GCA_964235575.1 uncultured Acidobacteriaceae bacterium
AGCCGGTAGTTGGCCTGTGCGCTGCCGATGAGCGAGTTGATATTGGTTGCAGGAAACAAGGCGCTGCCGGACGGAAGGCCGGAGAGGGCAGGAAAGAGATTTTGCGTGCTGTAATAGCTGACGCTGGCCGTGCCCTGAATGCTGCGGCTGAATCGCCGCGACACTCCGCCGGTGATGTTATTGGCCAGCGCTCCCGTTACCACGCCCGATCCTGCGTTCGTTCCGCGAAAATAGGAAAGAAAGCTGGTGTAACTCTTGGCCGCATAGGTGAGCGACCCATCTACGCTGATCCCGACCGAAGGTGGATAGAGCGCCGTGTCAGAGCTGGTCGTGCGTTGCGGTCCAACTCCGAGCGTCATCGAAAATCTCCGGTTCAGCTGACGATTAAAGGTGAACAAGGCGGTCTCGGTGGTCACCGACGTGGAGGTTCCGCTAAAGGTGTACCGCGAGTAGTTGGCCACCGCGCCTATGTTGTTAAGCGCATTAATCCGATGATTGAGGCCGCCGCCGACCGTGAATTGATTGTCGTCGATGCCTTCGTTCGCATCGACTCCGACAAAGCGCAGGATGGAATAGGTGCCGGTTCCCTGGAGGGAGGTGCTTCCGGTCAGCGAACGGGAGAGCGTGCCTGAAGCGGAATTGGTCACGCGTGGGGCGTAGTTGCTCAGCAGACCCTGGCTGGCGGGGCCGGTCCCTGTGACGGGGAAGAGATTTTGGTCGCCGAGGCCCGGGATGCCCGAAAGTCCCACGCTCGGCGACTCCGGGGAGTAGCTTACCGCGTCGCTGGCGACAACATTCCACTTCTCCCACTTGTAGACCTGGGAGACGGTAAGGCTTTGCACAAACGTGGATGGTTCGTCAGAAGCGGCGAACAGATACGCTCCGGAGTAGAGCACGTTGAGCGGGTGCTGATTGCTTTTGGAGAGGAACGCGAGATTGCCGGCGATGCTCGAGGCATGCGCGTTGTCGTTCGCTCCGCCATAGCCGAAGGTCAGGATCTCCGAGGCGCTGAGCGAATACTGCAGCGAGCCCTGCACGGTCGGCAGCTGGAAGCCCAGGGAGCCGCCGGCACGGGTGACCGCGGGCAGCGCCTGGCCTTCCGCCGCGGAGCAGAGCGCGAGCAGAAGCGAACTGCAAAGGCCGAGCTTGAGGCGTGTGATCATGGAACCACGATGGTGTCGCCCGGCGCCAGAACGATACCTTGCTCATTTCCAGTTTTGATCGCCTTCTTGTAATCGAAGAAGATCTTCTTCTGCTTCCCATTCTCCATGCGCAAGATGTAAATATGTTTGGCGTTGGCGTAGGGAGACAGGCCGCCGGCGGCCGCAATCGCCTGGAGCGGCGTCATGTCGGGCGTCATCGGCAGTCCGCCAACGTGTACGACTTCGCCGAGCAGGAAGACTCGCTTGCTGTTGACGGTCACTACTGTGACGGTGACCAGCGGATCATTAATATATTTTTTGAGGCGAGTGCTCAGGTCGGCGCTCAGCAGGGTGGGAGTCTGGCCGGAGGCGGACACATCGCCAAGCAGCGGGAGCGAGATCATGCCGTCCGGACGCACCGTGAGACTTTGCGATAAGGCCGGCTCCTTCCAGACGGTGACCTGAATCACATCCTGCGGACCGATGACATAGCTGGGCGAGGCCGCGCTGGCGGAGGATGGGTCCGGGGCCGGCGGCGGAGCGGACTGAGCCGCGGGCGGCGGGCTGGCGCTGAGAACCGGACCCGGCACGCCGGGTTGTTGCGCGGCTGTCGCCACCCAGGCCGGGATTGCTGACGAAAGCAACACGATCGAAAGAAGACGCTTCATTGCATACCTGCACTTCCGTTACGGAGTTCGCGCACGACGCGGATTGCCTTGGCGCGCCTGGATTGTTACGGACGGCACGCCAACTCCGGTTATTCTAAGCGATAGCCGGTTCGCCTACCCATACCCCGGCCAGTCGCTACTTACTACCAAAGCGGCATTGCGGCGCAGACAGAGTCTATCTGACACTGAATCTGTTTTCTATTTCAAAGTGACGTTTCGCCGGTACCGGGGTAAACTCTAGCCGTGGTTTCAGACTTTCCTACCCACAACTCGCCTTCCACGGCCTTTCGTGTCGCCGCGCCCACAGCTTCGTCTGGCGCGGAGGCCGTTTTGGACGGCAAGCAGACTGCGTCAGCAAGGCTTGCAAGCCGTTCGACGCCCGTATCGGGGAGAGCCGGCATCGTCATGGGGTTCGCTCTGCTGGCGTTCATGATCGTGCTGTATGCGAGGATCGGACTAAAGCTGGCGCACGACTGGTACCAGTTCCCGGACTCCTCGCACGGAATGCTGATTCCGTTTTTCGTTCTGTTTCTGCTGTGGGACAAGCGTGAGCAACTGCGGCAGACGCCTACACGGGCGACCTGGCAAGGAATGTGGCTGGTGGTGGCGGGTCTCTTCGTGCTGATGGTGGGGATTTTCGGCGCCGATCTCTTTCTTTCGCGGACTTCCTTTCTGCTGGTGACGGCGGGAATCCTCTGGAGTTTGTTCGGATGGACGATGCTCGGCGAGCTCAAGTTCGTGCTGTTCGTGGCGCTGCTCGGCATCCCGCTGCCGACACTTATTCTGAACCACATTACGTTTCCTCTACAGCTTCTTTCCTCAAACGTGGCGAGCCGGCTGCTTCCTCTGGCGGGAGTTCCGGTGCTGCAGGAGGGCAACATCATTCAACTGCCGGCGATGCAGCTGGAGGTGGCGGAGGCATGCAGTGGTATCCGCTCACTGATGAGTCTGTTTACGGTTGCGGTGATCTATGGATATTTCATCGAGCGGCAGACCTCCCGGCGCGTCGTTCTGGCACTCGCCAGCATTCCGATTGCGGTCGTGGCAAATTCGGCCCGCATCTTTGGCACGGGACTCTGCGTGCAGTACTGGGATCCGGAGAAAGCGATGGGGTTCTTCCATGAGTTCTCGGGCTGGCTGATCTTTCTCGTCTCCCTCACGTGCCTGTATGTAGTTCATCGTGTGATGGCGATTGGCAAGCCACGGGCCATGGGAGCTCATCTATGAGCTCTCCTCAGTTCTGGTCGATCCTCTGCCTTCTGGGTGGAACCGCGACCTTGATCAACGTGCGTGGGGACCAGGATCGGGTGCCCAGGAGCACTCCGCTGAGCGAGTTTCCCAGCACCATTGGGCGCTGGTCGAGCACGGACGTTCCCATCAACCAGGAGGTGCTGGACGTGCTTGGGAAGGGATCGTTTCTCAATCGGGTGTATATGCCACCCGCCTCTGCGAACCCGGGCGGAAGCTCTGCTGCTGGTTCGATTGGTCTGTTTATAGGATATTTCCCGACGCAACGTACCGGGCAATCGATCCATTCTCCGCAGAATTGCCTGCCCGGCTCCGGATGGACGTTTGAAACTTCGGGCACGACCGATATTACGGATGACAGCGGCAAGACCATCCGGGTAGGAGAATACGTGATCTCGGACGGCAGTACGAAGGACGAAGTGCTCTACTGGTATCGGGCCCACGGGCGCAGCATCGCGAGCGATTACGCTGCAAAGCTCTATACCCTGGTCGATTCGATCCGCTACAACCGGACCGATGCCGCGCTGGTTCGGGTTGTGACTGCGATGCGTCCTGGAGAGAGCCGCGGGAGCGCTCACGACCGGGCGGTGAGCTTCGTCAAGCAGGCCTCCCCGTTGTTGCCAGCCTTTGTTCCAGACTAGAGCGGGATGCGCATCCCGCTTATGAGCTATATAGATGAGAGTGACTTTGCCGAAGAACAAAGTAAGAGATAGGTCGACCATGCCGAAAGGATTTTCCCCGCCATCCCGCTTGCTTCCGATCCCGGCGGCCGTGTGCCTGCTGCTGATGATCTCCGGTTGCAACCGCGACCCGAACGTTCGCAAGCAGAAGTATCTTGAGAGCGGCAAACGGTATGAGAAGGAAGAAAAATACAAGGAAGCCACGATACAGTTTGCGAACGCGCTGAAAGTGGACCCGAAGTTCGCCGACGCTCACTACGAGTTAGGTAAGACGTACTTGAAGATGGGCAGCGTTATGACGGGTTACACCGAGCTGTTGCGCACCGTCGATCTCGCCCCCAACAATCTGCAGGCACGCATCGATCTCGGCAATCTGCAGGTTGCCGGTGGCGTGCCGGACAAAGGTGCGGAGCAGGCCAAGGCTGTACTTGCGAGCAATCCGAACGATGCCGATGCCTACGCCCTGATGGCTGCGGTGGACGAGCGTAAAAACGATCCCGCCGGAGCTTTGCAGCAGATTCAGCATGCTCTCCAGATCGACCCAAACCGCTCGGGATTTCACACCAGCCTGGCTCTCATTCAGTCGCAGACTGGTCAGGCTCCAGCCAACACGGAAGACGAGTTGCGCAAAGCGATCTCGCTCGATTCGACGCAGCCGGTGCCGCATCTCGCCTTGGCCTCGCTGCTGGAACGGCGCGGCGACCGGGCCGGCGCGGAACAGCAGTATCAGGATGCGATTAAGAGCGCACCGAAGGACCTGCGTGCGCGAGAAGGGTTGACCCGTCTCTATCTGCGGGCTGGGGATGCCGGGAAAGCGGAGCAAACGCTTCGCCAGGCAGCGGAGGACTTAAGCGACTCCGATGCGGCCGCCGGCATGCTGAATGAGTTCTACCTACAGACGGGGAAGTCCGGAGAGGCGGAGGCTGCCTATGCGAAGCTGGTCGCCGATCGTCCGAAGAGTAATCCGCTCAAGGTGGTTTACGCAAAGATACTTCTGAACCACCACGAACTCGACAAGGCCACTCCCTTGATTGCGGATCTGGTGAAGAACAATGGGGGGAACCCTGAGGTTCAAATCCTGAATGCTTCGTTGCAGCTTGACGCAGGCAAAGCGGATGCAGCGACGGACACGATGCAGAAGGCGGCCAAGGATTTTCCGCAGAGCTTCGAGGTCCAGCTGGCTCTGGCGAAGCTGGCTCGGGTGAAGGGCGACTTGAACCTCGCAGAGACGGGCTATCAGGCTGCCAGTAAGCTGAGGCCGACCGACGTCAGTGCGCAGGAAGGCCTGGCCGACATCGCCAATCTACGCCATGACAACAGCCAACTGGAACAGATCGCCGAGGCAAGCATCAAGGCTCGTCCCAACTACGCGCCGGCGTATCTCTGGCGCGGGACCGCCGAAGCGAATCAGAACGATTCGGGCAAAGCCGAGGCGGATTTTCAGACAGCGCTGAAGCTGGCCCCAGACAACATTACGGCTCTGGTTGAGCTTGCCCAGCTCCGGCTGCAGGCGCACAAGCTTGCTGAGGCTACGGACTTCGCCGAACGAGCCCTGGGGAAAGATCCGAACGCCGTCAGTGCGCTCAATGTAGTTCTCAATGCGGATATGCTTGCGAATCAGCCGGCAAAGGCGCAGGCCCGCCTTCAAGATCAGATCGCCAAAACTCCGCAGAATGAAACGCTCTATGTTGAACTTGCCGACTTGCAGACGGGCATGAAAGATCCTCAGAGTGCCTCGGCGAGTGCACAGAAGGCGTTGAGTCTGAATCCCAACGACGAACGGGCAGTCCAGGCCGCCGCGACAGCTTCTGCGCAGCTCGGCAAACCGGATGCAGCGATTTCCCTTTGGCAACAGTGGATCGAGAAACACCCCAAAAACGCGTTAGCTTTGTCGATCGTGGCGCAGATAGAAGAGAGCAAGGGAGATAAGGCCAAGGCACAGGACTTCTATCGGCAGGCTCTCAAGATAGAGCCGGAACAGGTTCTTGCCTCCAACAATCTGGCGTATCTTATGTTGGATTCGGGGCAGAACGTGGATGAGGCGTTGCAACTGGCGCAGACCGCGCGACGCGGAGCCCCCAACTCTCCGGATACGGCAGACACGCTTGCCTGGGCCTACTACTACAAGGGGAGATTTCTTACCGCGCGCGACCTGCTGGAAGAGACGGTCAAGACCACTCCCCAGAACGCGTCCGTTCAGTATCACCTCGGGATGATCTACAACAAGACGGGAGATAAAGCATCGGCAACACTTCATCTCAAGAAGGCTGAAAGCATCGATCCTAACAGCAAAATTGGCAAGGATGCTGCGGCCGCACTGACGCAAATTGGCTAAGGCACCTCGCGATCTGGTCTCGGCTGATGGCGCGGCTCTCCGGTATGGACCTGAAGATCGTCCCCAAGGGGATTGCTTGACGAATATCGAAGAGTAACGTGCGGCTTTACTCCTGGCGCTGAGCGGTGGTAGAAACTCGGGTGGCTGTGGACGTAAACTGTTCCTCCATTTGCTTGGATTGCGCCCAGGCTGGAGTGGAGAATCGCACGGATCGGGTGCAGCCAGCAGCGACGCAGCTGCGGGTCAGCGTTCCCTCCGCAAGTCGCTTCTTCTTTCCAACGATGACGGTTAGGGAGCCCTTATCCTGGTCGCCTGGCAGTTCCACCGTTATGGAGTGCTTGTCTCCGTCGCGGACGGGAGAGTACCGGACGCTGGCCAAACTCCAGCCATCCGGGGTGCGAACTGCATCGAGCGTGAATCGGACCTGTGGCTGGAAGCGGTCGGAGCCGGTGACAAGGACATGGTTGCCTTCGACGCGGTCGATCCTGAGGGAGCGGTGGTTTCCGGATGCGGCGTCGAGCTCCCAGGTGAGGCCCGGGGCGAGTGCTTGTGGGGCGGAGGTGATCTCCCAGGACTCGGAGCCGGGGATGAAGGCGAGGGTGTGGGCGCTTTGGGTCAGAGCTCCATGGTAGGCGATGAAGTGTGGCGGCTGGCTGATCTCCTTCCAGACTTCCGCGGCGCTTACGGTGCCGCCGATCTGGAGCGCGGTGCCTTCGCCGGCGACCGCGCCTTGCTCGCGGTAGGCGAAGATGGGGACCTTGGCGTTGGGCAGGGGCGTGAGACCGCTGCCTTGCTCGGTGATGTCAGAGCCCTGGACGAAGCGCCACTGGAGCGGCTTGCCGTCCGCCATGGTGAAGCGCAGCTCGCTGAGGCTGCCGGTGTTCTGGGTGTCGGCGGCTTCGAACGCGATCTCGGTTTTGTGTACCTCCTCGCCCTGGGCTTTGGCTACGCCGGCCGCGGCGTCGGAGTTGGTGTAGTGGATCCGCTTGCCGGTGGCGCGCTCGGTAAGGGTGACGTAGAGGACGGGCTGCTTGCCGGCGGGGTCGACGTCGAGCTCGAGCATGGAGTAGGGAAGCTCGGGGCCGACGAACTGGACGTACTGGGTGGGCCAGTAGGTATAGCTGATGAGCAGGCCGGTGGTGGGCGGTGGGATCGGGGTCTGGGCTGCAATGGGGGTGAGGACGGCGGCGATGAGGAGGGTGGGGATGAGGCGATTCATAGAGGCTCCTTTGCGGGTGTAAGTTATGCGTGGATGGCGGCAGCAGACAAAGGCAGACGTAGATTTCCTTTCGGGAAGGACAAACAAAATGCGGGTGCCTAGAAGGCCCAGCGGAGGCCGGCTTCGATGCGCCGCCCGGGATCGGACGCGTAGCCCTGGCCGAAGAGCGGCGAGCCGAGCACTCCGCCGACGGCCGTGATGTTGTTGTGGTTGAGGAGATTGGTCGAGCGCAGGTTGACGGCGAGAGTTTGGCCTTCGTGTGCGGAGGCGTGGGGCAGGGCGAAGCTGCGGCTGAGGTTGGCGTCGAGGTGGACGTTCCAGGGCAAGGTTCCGGCGTTGCGGCCGAGGGTCGGGCCTAGGCCAGCGGGGGAGAGGTCGCCGAAACGGGTGGCGTAGACCGGAGCGGAGGTTCCGGCGGGGCTGAGGAAGGGGCGGTCGTTGAAGTTGCCGTCGCCGTTGTTGTCAAAGCCGGTGGTGACGTTGTAGGGCAAGCCGCTGGCGGCGTCGAACTGGAGCGAGAGGGCGACGGCATGGGGGAGCTTGACGGAGGAGAAGACAATAAGGTGGTGGGTGGCCTCCCACGAGGGGCGTGCCATCTCGCCGGTATTGGAGTTGTTCTGGGGGAGGAAGGTGTCGGTGTCGGCGTCGCCGCGGAGGTCCATGCGGATGTAGCCGGCGAAGATCTGGACGTACTTGAGGCTGTGCTGGTCAATCCCTGCGAAGAGGACGTTGCCGTGAAGGACGCCGGTTTGCTGAAACTGGAGCAGGTTGGCGTTCAGCTGGAGCGGGCGCGGGCCAGTGGGAGAGGCGGTGAGCGGGGCGTTGATGTTTTCCGAGCGCAGCAGGTCCCAGGCATGGACGAGGTAGAGATTGGCCTGCGCGTGCCAGTGGCCCGGGAACTCGTGCTCAATGCCGAGGTGGGACTGGAGGGAGGGGGTCTGGCTGAGTGGAGGAAGGGCGGTGCGGGTAGTTGTGATGGTCGCGCTGCCGGTGGTGAGGGGCTGACCGTACGCAGGGCTGTAGACGAGGAGTTGCCGCTGGTTGGTGCCGTTGAGGCGGAGGTTGGCTAGGGAGGTGGAGGGATCGATGGGACCGAAGAAGAGGCCGCTGCGGAGGTGGAAGGTGGTGTGTTGCTTGCGGTCCGGGGACCAGGCAAGACCGACGCGGGGGCCGGCGGCGGCCATGGTTGTAGGGGCGTTCTGGAGCGCCCAGCGAAGGCCGAAGGAGAGCTGCAGGCGCGGCTTGAGCTGCCACTGGTCCTGCGCGTAAAGGACGGCCTGGAACTGGTCGAGGGAGAGGCGTGGCGTGCCGGTGGTGATGTTGAACTGGGTGGGGGTCCCGCCGGGAAGGCCCAGCAGGGCGCGGCGATACTGCTCCAGGCCGCTGATGGTGGTGGTGCCGGAACCGGTGAGGTCAGGGGCGGAGCCGCCGCCAAAGACATAGGCGCCGTTGAAGTTGGTGGGGAGGGTTTCGTGGAGCTGGGCGTTCTGGAGCTCGATGCCGAGCTTGATGCTGTGCTTGCGGCGCGTGAGCAGAAGATCGTCGTCGAGTTCGAGATCGCGTTCGTGAACTTGCATGGCCTGGGTGGAGACGCCGCCGCAGGTGAAGGCTCCCGCGACCTGGAGCGACGGCGCGGTGGAGTTCGGCGTGTCCGTGCGGTAGCGGAAGGTGTACCCGAGGCGGGTTTCGTGGAGGGTTTTGGCGGAAATGGTTTCGAGGTTGGTGAGACGGATGGCGTGCTCGGACTGGACGCTGTTGAAGCCGGATTCGGCGAGCGATGTGCCGCCGACGCCGAGGTTGGTGAGGCCGTTGACGCCGGCAGTGTAGGTTGCGGTGAAGTTGTTCTTGGGGGTAAGCAGTACGCCGAGGCGGGCGCTGGCGACCCACAGGGCCTGCGGGGTCGGGACGTTGGCGACGGTGAAGGTCTGCTGGCCGGCGGCATTCAGAGTGACAGCATTCACCACGGCGAACTGGTCGATCTGGCGGTGCTCGAGCGAGAGGGTGAAGTCGCTGCGGTTAGTGCGGATGGGGCCGCTGAGCTCGAAGCCGTAACGCTGTTTGCCGATCGCGGCGCGGCTGAGGGCGAAGGGATCTTTGGCATTGAGAAAGGCGGCGCTTTGGGTGGTGAAGAGCGCGCCGTGGAGTTTGGACTGGCCGGGCTTGGTGTAGATCTCGATGCGGCCGCCCTGGTAGGGAGGGCGCTGGTACTCGGCAGAGAACAGGTCGGGGTTCACACGGATGAAGGCGATGGCGGATTTGGGAGGGACACGGCCTGCGCCCTGGAAGCCGTCAACGGTGATCAGGGCCTGGCCGGGGGCTCCGCCGGCTGCAGCGGCAAGAACCTGGAGCTGGCGGGCAAACTCGTCGGGATCGTCGGCCATTTCTTTCAGGTCGGAGCTGGCGAGGGTCTTGGTGCCGGCAAAGTCCGTGGCGGCGGCGCCCTGGTTGTCGCTGACGGCGATCTCGGTTTCAACGGTGAGTAGCTTGAGCCGGAGTGTGATGGGGTGTGCGGCGTCAAGCTGGATTTCGGCGAGGGTGAAGCCCTCGGCCTCGACGGATGCGGGGTGCTTGCCGAAACCGAGGCAGGCGGTGATGAAGCGGCCTTCCGCGCTGGTGTGAAGGATGGACTGGTTTCCGACATGGACGTTTGCGCCAACGATGGCCGCGCCGGTGACGTCGAGCACCTGGCCCTGGGCACGGGCGGTTCCGGCAGGACAGGTCTCTTGAGCCGACACGGCGACGGCAAGTGCGAGCAGAGCGGTCTGGGCGACGAGGATACGGGCGATCCGCATGAGTGCAACTCCTGGGACAGCGGTGATGCTGTCGACAAGAGCTATCCTCGGCTGCCGTGGAAGCTGTAAGTAGTGCGTTCCGTCAGGGATGTGAGATGACAGGTGTCATGATGACAGGTGTCATGCATTTGGCATGACACGCGGGAGTGCAGCCTGGAGTGCGCGCCAGGGCATCATGGAGATGCGATGAGCGATATCAAGGTAAACATGGCCGACGGCCTCCCCTGTGCGATTCACCGGGAGCCGGACGCCAAGGGCCGCCGGTGGCGCATCGAGGGCCACAACCGGATCTTTCAATACGTCTCCCTGCTCTATTCGGCATTCTTTTTTGAGACGCCGTACTACCATCCGTCAGCAGGACAATGGCTGGGCTTCGCGGCCTTTTACGCCACGTTCCTGTTCCTGTACTTCGGCATCTCGATGGTGCGGGAGCGCTGGCGGAAGGTCATGCTGGTCTCGCTCTTCTTGCTTGGCTTTGTGTATGTGCCCTTCAACCGAAGCGCCGCCGGGATCTTTGTGTATGCCGTGGTGATGTATGGGTTTACGCTGCGGGAGCCGCGGACTCTGGTCGCCTTCCGGCGCTTCGCGACCGTGCTGGTTCTGCAGATTGGCGGCATGTTTCTCGAGGCTTATCTCTTTCACCTCTCTTACGACGTGATGCAGAGCGTGACGTTCTGGATGGTCGTGCTCGGCATCAGTAACTTCGCCTACTCGCGGCAGCAGCTGGTAAGCGATCAACTGCGGCTTGCGAATGCGGAGATCGAGCGGCTGGCGGAGCAGGGAGAGCGCGAGCGCATCGCAAGAGATCTGCACGACCTGCTGGGGCATACGCTGACTGTGATCGTTCTGAAGTCGGACATTGCGAACCGCATGTTCAAGCTCGATCCGGAGATGGCGCACCGGGAGATCGGTGAGGTGGAGCAGACCGCGCGGAAGGCCTTGCAGGAGGTCCGCGAGGCAGTGGTCGGCTACCGGGCGGAGGGGTTTGTGGCGGAGGTAACGCAGGCGAGGCGCGCATTGACCGCCGCGGGCGTGCAGATGACGACCAACATCGAGCCGGAGCTGCTGACCGAGGCGCAGGTCAACACCATGTGCCTGGCCTTGCGGGAGGGGGTGACGAACGTCGCTCGCCATGCCCGGGCAACGGTTTGCAACCTTGAGCTGAAGCTGGAGGAGGAACAGGTGCGGCTTACCATTCAGGATAACGGTGCGGGGGAGCTGCGCGAGGAAGGCAGCGGGTTGCGCGGCATGCGGGAGCGGCTGAGTGCGCTGGGCGGCCAGCTGCAGCTGGAGCGGCAGCGCGGCGGAGGGACTCTGCTGACGATTGCAGTTCCGTTTCTGGCGCGGGCAGGCGGGCCGGTGCAGGCATGATTCGCGTGGTGCTGGCCGAGGATCAGGGACTGGTGCGTGGGGCACTTGGGGTGCTGCTGGGGATCGAGGCGGACATTCAGGTGGTGGGGTCTGCCGCGGATGGCGAAGAGGCGCTGCGGGTGGTGGGGAAAGAGCGGCCCGATGTGCTGTTGACCGATATCGAGATGCCCCGCATGACCGGGCTCGACCTGACGGCGAGAGTGCGGGAGCTGTACCCCGAGACGCGGGTCCTGATTGTGACGACCTTCGGACGTCCGGGATATCTGCGCCGGGCGCTCGACGCGGGAGCCCATGGGTACCTGCTCAAGGATCGGCCGTCGACCGAGCTGGCCGAGGCGGTGCGAAGGGTGAGCCAGGGTCTCAGGGCGGTAGACCCCAGCCTGGCGGCGGAGGTGTGGAATGCGGAGCCCGATCCGCTGACCGAGCGGGAGCGGGAGATTTTACGGCGTGCAGGGGATGGAGCGACGACGGCGGAGGTGGCACAGGCGCTCAGGCTTACGGAGGGAACGGTACGGAATTACCTCTCGGAGGCGATCTCCAAGCTGGGGGCGCATAACCGAGTAGAGGCGGCGCGGCTGGCGAGGGCGAAGGGCTGGTTGTAAATTAGGTTCGCCAGGTAGATGCCGGTGGTTGAAGGAGACCGTCGTCCGCTCGCCTCCCGTCGCAGTCAACCTGGAGCCGGGTAGTCGCGGCACGCTGGAATCCCAAGCGCCGGGAGGCTCGTAGCCGCCAGCACTGCCCGGACAATGGCGCGCGACATCACCGTTGCGGCAATCGCCCCGATGGCGGTCTCATCCGCCTTCGTCGTGGCCATCCCACTCGACAGCGCAAAGATCGTGTCTCCATCCGACATCGTGTGCACCGGGTTGATGGCGCGCGCGTAGCCGTCATGCGACATTTGCGCGATCTTCGTCATCTGCGTCTTCGTAAACACCGCGTTGGTCGCCACGATGCCGAGGGTCGTATTCGCGCCTGCCGGCAGCGCCACGCGATAACCGCCCAGAAGTGCAGCCATGGAATCGCGATAGCCCCGGCCGTCCTCCGTACGAGCGCCGGCGACCACTTTGCCGGAGTGCGGATCGACTACATCGCCCACCGCGTTGACCGCCACCAGCGCGGCCACCACGATGTCCGTGCCCGGAATCTTCACGCTTGAAGAGCCCAGGCCGCCCTTCATCAGGAACTTCGGTCCGAACATCTTGCCCACGGTCGCGCCCGCGCCCGCACCTACGTTGCCCTCGGCAAGCGGCGCGCCGGAGGCGGCCACGCATGCCTTGTAGCCTGCCTCCGCATCCGGCCGCGGCTTGAAGCCGCCCACGCCCAGGTCCATCAGGATCGCCGCCGGCACAATCGGCACCACGCCCAGCGCGCCGATCCTGTAGCCTTCGTTGTGCTCTTCGAGGAAGCGCATGACGCCGCTCGCCGCGTCGAGCCCGTACGCGCTGCCGCCTGACAGCAGGACGGCGTTCACCTGCTGCACCGCGTTGAGCGGATTCAGCAGGTCCGTCTCACGCGTGCCGGGTGCGGAGCCGCGCACATCTACGCCTGCCACCGCGCCTTTGCCGCACAGCACGACGGTGCATCCGGTAGGCCGCTCCTTCAGAGTGCAGTGGCCCGCGGTCAGACCGGGCACGTCGGTGATGGAGCCGCCCGGCGGCAGCGGGTTCGTGCTCTCGGCGAGGACGCTTTCCGCGCTTGCCGAAGGAGCCAGAGTCGCGGCCAGGGGAAGCGTCAGCAGGTGTCGGGTAAAGTCGCGGCGTTTCATCGGTAGAGCCTCTCTTTGATTCTTCCAACGGTTGTCATCCTTCGCCGTAGGCGGAGGATCCGCTTTTCGATTACAGCGACAGCTACCTCAGAGAAAACGTTTATAGCAACGGGGCCTCTGCTGAGGGTCGCATTTTCGGGTCCCGCGCACTCAACCATGCATTCGCAACTCCGGTCAGCACCAGGGCAGTCAAAATCCCCAGCAGCTGCGGTGACAAAATGCCAAAGCCCCTACCGTGGTTCAACGTCGTCAGCAGCAGCGTCACCAGCAGCGCTCCCGCGATACTCACCATTGCCGTGCGCGCAGTGGTGCGTCTCGCATACAGGCCCGCGAGCACCGGCACAAACAGCGCCACCGCCAGCAGGCTATAGAAGATGGCCACCGCCGCGATCACCGAAGGCAGCGCCAGCGCCAGCAACACGCCGCCCACCGCCGCGCCCACCGTCGCGATGCGGTTGGCCGTCAGCAGTCCCTTGGGCGAAACGCCGGGGTTGACGAAAGGCTTGTAGAAGTCCACGGCCAGCGAGCTCGAAAGCATGAAAAGGATCGCGTCAGTCGCACTCAGCTCCGCGGAAAAGACGGACGCCAGCGTCCACACTCCGAGCCACTTGGGCAGCAGCGTGCGCATCGCCATCGGCAGCGCCAGCTCCGGGTTGGCGAGGTGCGGCGAGATTGCGAAGGCGCACAGTCCCAGCACCGGCGGCACAAACGCAAATACCGCCTGGAAGAGGGAGTTGACGCCCACCCCCACCCGTACGGCACTCGTACTGCGCGCGCCGTATACCTTCTGCAGCAGGCCCGGCGAGATCATAAACGACGGCACCAGGATCGCCACCCAGGCCAGGATTTGACGCGAGCCCACGCCCGTCATGCTGAAGCGGTTTAAAGAAGGAGAAACGGCAGCAAGAGAACCAGCAGACGAGGCCGCGTCACCCGCCAGCACCAGCGCATGCAGCCCACCCCAGCCACCCAGCGCATGGAGCGCAAACGGGATGGCCAGCAGCAGCCCGGACATCGTGACGGCCAGCTCAAACATGTTGACGAAGGAAGACGCCAGCATGCCGCCGGCCGTGCAGTAGACCATCGCTACCAGTCCACCGATCGCGCATCCCTCCCACTTCGGAATCCCGGTGATCGTATTCAGGATCCAGGAGATCGCAATGAGCTGCCCCGCCAGGATCGCCAGCGCGCCGCACCAGAACAAGACAGAGATCGTCACCTTTACGCTGCTGCCGTAGCGAAACTGCAGGAACTCCGGCAGCGTCGTAAAGCCCTCGCGCTTAGCGAGCGTCCACAGCCGTGGCCCCAGCAACTGCGACAGCAGAAAGCATCCGATGGCCGCCGAACCTACCCACCACCACGCGGACAGTCCATAGCGGTATCCCAGCCCGGCCGCGCCCACGGTCGATCCCGCCCCGATGTTCGCAGCCATAAAGGTCGCAAAGATACGGCCCGCGCTCAACGAGCGGCCCGCTACCAGGAAGTCCGTCGAGTTCCGCACGCGCCTGCTGATGAACAGCCCCAGCCCCATCAGAAAAAGCGAGTACACCAGCAGCGCGACAAGGTAAACGTTCATGCAGTCTCCAGCATTACATCATCCAGGCAATATCTCTGCGAAAAGCCGTCGGCTCCGGCGCCGACTCCAGAGGTAAGGCCATCCAAGCAGTAGGGGAGCGTTCATGGTGAGCGAAGGCGAAGTGGTGGCTGTGTCCCGGGCGCCGCGGCATGGCTTTGCCAAGCAGGCGCGGCCCTCGATCCGGCTGCTCAAAGGCGAGGGCGTGGAGGGTGACGCGCACCGTGGAACCACCGTGCAGCACCTCTACCAGGTGCGGCGCGATCCAACGCAGCCCAACCTCTGCCAGGTGCATCTGTTTGCGGCGGAGAAACTCAAGGAGCTGGCCGGAGAGGGATTTGCGCTTGCGCCGGGAGAGATGGGAGAGAACGTGCTGACGCGCGGTATGGACTTGCTGGGGCTGCCTCAGCACACGCGGCTTCGGCTGGGGGCGGAGGCCGTGGTGGAGATCACCGGGTTGCGGACGCCCTGCTCGCAGATCGACGGATACCGGGCGGGGCTGCAGAAGCTCGTCTGGGGTCCGCGCGATGCGAAGGGGAAACGGGAGCGGCGCGCCGGCGTCATGGCTATTGTGCTTACGAGCGGCGAGGTGTTCCCGGGAGATCGGCTGGTGGCGGAGTTGCCGCCCGAGCCGCACCTTCGGCTGGGCCCAGTATGACCGCGCCGCCGTCCGCGCTCGGCCGTCTCACCCAACTTTGTCAGAGGCACGACGGCAGCAACGGACTTGCTCGCTCGAAGAGGCGTAACTTTGTACGGGAGTGAAACGATGATCGAAAGATTGATGGATAACAGCGGCCGAGCCTTCGGCTTCAAGGTGACGGGGCAGCTCAGCGCCGAGGACATCCTCGGCATCTCGGAGCAGATTGATGTGGCGATCGCGGCACGGAAGAAGCCCATTGGTGTTCTGGCCGATCTCTCCGGTATGCATGGAGCAACCTGGGCGGCTCGCTGGGAGGAGACGCGCTTTCTCAAGCGCCACACCGATTTCATCGCCCGCCTGGCGATCGTGAGCGATAACGAGTGGGAGCAGGTCGCCGAGACGACCATGGTCGCCGTCGCCTCGTTGCAGGCGGAGACGCTTTACTTTCATTCCAACGAAATGCACCATGCCTGGCATTGGGCGCGGATGACGCTTGCCGAGGAAGCCATGCCGGTGCGCGTGATGTATCCCGGCAAGGGCCTGTTCCAGGACTACACGCCGGAGTACGTGGGCATCTGACGGGGTGAGCGGCGAAGGGATCGTTAGCGCGTCTGGGAGAGTGGCATGCCGGAGGACAGGTCGCAGGCGTTGACTTCGATCCAGCTGTGGGTGAACGGGCTGCGCTTCACCGGCCTCGAAGCGGGACCCAAGCAAGGCGAGCTGGTCTTGCTGCTGCATGGCTTCCCGCAGTTTGCCGACTCGTGGGTCCCAGTGATGCGGCTGCTGGCGGCCGCCGGGCTGCGGGTCGTGGCGATGGATCAGCGCGGGTATACGCCGGGTGCGCGGCCGGCCGGAGTCGAGGCCTACGCGATTGATCGGCTGGTCTCCGATGCGCTGGGGTTCGCCGAGCAGCTTGGTGCGGAGCGCTTTCATCTCGTCGGGCATGACTGGGGCGGGCTGGTGGCGTGGAAGCTGGCCGCGTATTTTACGGAGCGGCTGATGACGGTAAACGTAATCTCGACGCCGCACATCGATGCGTTTCAGGATGCGCTGCGGTCGAGCTTCGACCAGATGAACCGGTCGAAGTACATCCTGCTGTTCAAGCTGCCACGGGTGGCGGAGTGGGCGCTGCTGGCGGCCGATGCACGGGCCTTGCGGCAGGCGTACGCGGGCTTCGTGCCGGCGTCGCAGGTGGCGGCGAACGTCCGGCGGATGCGCGAGGGCGGTACCCTGACGGCCGCGTTGAACTGGTATCGGGCGCTGCCGGTTGGGCTGCGTATCGGGCCGGTGACGGTGCCGGCGATCTACATCTGGGGTGACCGGGACCAGGCGCTGGGCGAGGCCGCGGCGCTGGGCACGGCGCACTACTGCGCGGGCGAGTACCGCTTCTACCGGCTGGCCGGGCGGTCGCACTGGCTGCTCGAGGAGGCGCCAGAGGACCTGGCGCTGCTGCTGCTCGGCCATATAGTGAAGACAGGCGATGCGAGCGGTTCGAAGCGGCGCAAAGCTTAGGAGAGATCGATGGCGGTGGAAGCGGCAGTGGCGTTCGCGAAGGACAATGGCGCGCGGTTTGTCGAGGAGTTGAAGGCGCTGATCCGGATTCCGTCGATCTCAACCGACCCGGAGCGCGCCGGCGAGGTGCGGCGGGCGGCGGAATTTGTGGCGACAGAGCTGCGGCGGATCGGCTTGCACAACGTTGGCTTGATCGAGACATCCACGCCGACACGCCAGGGGCACCCGCTGGTCTACGGCGAGTGGCTCGAGCTGCCCGGCAAGCCGACGGTGCTTTGCTACGGCCATTATGATGTGCAGCCGGCCGAGCCGCTCGATGAATGGATCTCGCCGCCGTTCGAGCCGGAGGTGCGAAACGGTAACCTGTATGCGCGCGGCGCGGTCGACGACAAGGGCCAGATGTGGATGCACGTGAAGGCGCTCGAGGCGCTGTTTGTCGCCGGCGGCGGCAGGCTTCCGGTAAATGTTAAGGTGCTGATCGAGGGCGAGGAAGAGGTTGGCGGGGAGGGCATCGCGGCGTATGTGCGCGAGCACGCGGACCGGCTGCGGGCGGATGTGGCGCTGATCAGCGATACAGACATGTTTGCGCCGGACCTGCCGACCTTGTGCGTGGGCATGCGCGGGATGATCTACACGGAGATTGAGGTGCGGGGTGCGCGTACGGACCTGCACTCCGGCATGTATGGCGGCGGGGCTCCGAATCCCTTCATGGCGCTGGCGCAGATCCTGGCCAAGCTGAAGGATGAGGAGGGCACCATCCTGATTCCGGGCATCTACGACCGGGTCGCGAAGCCGTCGGAGGCGGAGCGTAAGGCGTGGAAGACGCTGCCGTTTGATGAGGCGGCGTACCTCGCGGGGCAGGTGGGCTCGACGGCACTGGTGGGCGAGCCGGGGTACACGGTGCTGGAGCGGCTGTGGTCGCGGCCGACGCTCGAGGTGCATGGCATGCCGGGAGGCTTCATCGGCGCGGGCGCGAAGACGGTGATCCCGGCCAGGGCCGTGGCCAAGCTGAGCCTGCGGCTGGTCCCGGACATGACGCCTGAGGATACGTTCCAAAAGCTGCAGCTATATATAGAGGCAGTCGTGCCGAAGGGGTGCACGGCCGAAGTGCGGATGATTCATTCCGGCGAGGCGTTCGTCGTAAGCATCGACAACCCGTTCATCGGCGCCGCCACAGAGGCGATGCGGCGCGTCTTCGGCAAGGAGACGGTGTACGTGCGCGGGGGTGGGTCGATCCCGATCATCGGCGACTTCATCCGCGTGCTGGGCATGCCGGCGCTGATCATGGGCTTTGGGCTGCCGGACGACAATCTGCATGCGCCGAACGAAAAGTTCAACCTTAGCAACTTTCACCGTGGAATCGAGTCGATCGTACGCTGGCTAGGGCTGGTGGGAGCGTAGCCGTGTATGAGCCGCTGCCGGTCAGCGGGTACGTGCTGGCAGGCGGCCGCAGCTCGCGCATGGGCCGGGATAAGGCGCTGCTGGAGCTGGCGGGCAAGCCGCTGGTGGAGCATGCGGTGCTTAAGCTGCGGCGAATCTGTGCGCAGGTTGCTGTGCTGAGCAACAGCCCGGAGCTGGAGCGATGTGCGCCGGTGGTGCGCGATCTGCATCCGGGCTGCGGGCCGATGAGCGGCCTGGATGCGGCGCTCGTGCATGCGCGCCATGAGTGGAGCCTGGTGCTGCCGGTGGATGTACCCTTTGTGCCGACCGCAATGTTGTACAGCTGGGCGCAGTCGGCGCTGCGGCACGGACGGAATTTTGGGACGCGCGTGGCGCTCTATCGGGTGCAAGGCATTCCGCAGCCGACGCTCGTAATGCTGCATCGGGATCTGGCGCCCTATCTGACGGCGGCCTTGGCTCAGGGACGGTTCAGGCTGTTTCCGGAGCTGGTCGCCGCGAGTCAGGATCTGGCGGCCAGGCGAGAGCAGGATCCGGCTCATGTTCTGCAGCAGTGGGCGTGGTCGGAGGAGTCGCGGTTTACGGCTGGAGGCTGCAAACCGCCTGGCCCGGCCTGGACGGCGACGACGCCGGAGCAGGAGGCGGGCACGGCTCTTTTCTTCGCGAATCTGAACACGCCTGAGGACTTTGCGCAGGCTGAGCGGCATGCGCGAGTGCTGGACACCTAGCGAACTCTGATCGGCAATCAGCAGCGCAATCTCCGACTGATGAAAACGTAAATTCTGCCGATATACCCTAGAGACGAGGGCAAGCCGATGGCCGCAGAGGACGAGCACGAGAAACAAACGCCGGGCCAGCAGCCTGAAGCCGACGAGCAGAAGGGGGCGGCGGACCCGCATGCGTCCGGCGACCCGGCCGACAAACCGTTGACCAATGAGGTCTCTGAAGACGTGGCGGCGACCGTCGGCGAGTTTATGGATAAGGCCGCGGCTCAGAACGAGGCTGCCGCGGAGGAGCTTCCAGAGACAAAGCAGCACACCCCGAGTGCCTACATTGCCTTCGAGCAGGTTTCCAAATCTTTTGGCAGCTTTGATGTGCTCAAAAAGGTGAGCTTCTGTGTCAATGCCGGGGAGACACTTTGCATTTTGGGACGAAGCGGCGTGGGTAAGTCGGTTTCGCTTGAGATGCTGCTGGGATTCCTGAAGCCGGACTCTGGCAAGATCATGGTGGCCGGCGAAAACATCTGCGGCTTCAGTGAGAAGCAGTTGCAGGGGATCCGGCGCAAGGTGAGCATGGTCTTCCAGAGCGGCGCGCTCTTTGACTCAATCTCGATCGGCGAAAACGTGGCGTTTCCGCTACGGGAGCGAGGCGATATGGAAGAGGATCAGATCTTCCAGGTCGTCAAGGGATTGCTCGAGATGGTCGGCGTCGCGGGCAAGGAACAGCTGCTGCCCAGCGATCTTTCGACTGGCATGAAGCGCTCGGTCGCGATTGCGCGAGCGCTGGCGGCTCAGCCGGAGGCCGTGCTCTATGACGAGCCGACCACGATGGTCGATCCGCTGATGGCGCATCTGCTGGGTAATTTGATCGAGCGCCTGAAGCATCAGCTGCACCTGACCAGCATTGTGGTCACCCATGACATGCGCTTTGCCAAGAAGCTGGCCGACCGTGTGGTCTTTCTGCATGAAGGCGCAGCACGATTTTTCGGAACGATGGAGGAGATGGAGAAGAGCGAGGACGAGGTGCTGAAGGAGTTTCTCTCTCTCGACGAGCTGATATTGCCCGCCTAGCAAAGATTTGCAGGCTGTTTGCAACATGTTCTATCTTTTTGGGTTTGCGCCGAAGAACCCCTGCCGGTAGAGTGGAGGCACGCATCAGTTTCAGTTTGCCCACCGCTGTACGATTTTGCTGTGATATTGGTTGTGCCGTAAAGAAGAGCTGATGCTGGGGCTTCCCGGAGCCGTTTCGGTGAGACCCGGTTGTGAGCATACAGCCTGGAAAAGACTTCTGGTTAGAAGAGTGGGGAGCGCTGGCGATGGCAACACCGGATTATCTTCAGCAGGTCGTTGTTTCGGGCCGAAGACACGGGAGTGGACGGGCCAACTCCGCGCGGCAGGGCTTGTTTCGCCGGCCCTCTGTAACCAGCCTCGTGTGGGGTTCGCTGGACCTGGTCACGATCGCGGTAGCGGCAGTCCTGGCCGTTCGCCTGCGTATGGTCTCGACACCGGGCCCGCATGAATACTCAATGATCCCGACGATTCTGCGAACCACGCCGCGGGAGTGGCTGCTTTATCTTCTTTGGTACGGCGGCGCACTCGTCGTCATCACGCGGTCCTTCGGTCTGTACGGGTCGATTCAGAACCGCAGCGGCCTGCATGAGCAGAGGATGACGTTCCAGGCGACGCTAACCGCCGGGCTGCTACTGTGCGGGTTACTGTACCTGCGGCAGGCGATCGACGTCTCGCGCATCGTGGTGTTGCTGCTGGTGGTCATTACGGCGGTGCTGCTCTCCGTGCGCCGGGCAATCTGGCGCCGGATGGAGTACAGCCGCTACCTCGAAGGTCTCGAGACGCGTAATGTGCTGATCGTCGGCGCGGGACGGGTGGCGCATGCGCTGCGTAATCACCTGGAGTCGCTGCGGCATCTCGGCTTCCGGTTCAAGGGATTTGTGGCGCTGACGGAGCGCGAGGCCGAGAGTGGCGACGCGGACGTGATCGGCGACGTACGCAATACGGTGCAGCTGGCGCGCTCGCTGTTCGTGGATGAAATTTTCTTTTCGGTGCCGGCGGAGAAGAAGCTGGTGATCGGGCTGGTCGAGGAAGCCCGTGCCCTGGGCATTGATGTACGCGTGGTTCCGGACCTCTACGACGGCTTGGCTTGGAACGCCCCGGTCGAGTACATTGGGCAGTTCCCGACCATTCCGCTGCATCGGCGCGACTTTCCGATCGGCTCGTTCCTGATGAAGCGCAGTCTGGATATTGCGATTGCGGCGCTGGCGCTGCTGGTCTTGTCGCCGGTGATGCTGGCGCTGGCGCTGGCGGTAAGGATGGGGTCCAAGGGGCCGATCTTCTACCGGGCGGCGCGCATCGGCCGCAAGGGGAGAACGTTTTCCTGCTACAAGTTCCGCACCATGGTTCCGAACGCGGATCGCATGAAGGCCGACCTGGCGCACCTGAACGAGCGCGAGGGTGTGCTGTTCAAGATCGTCAAGGACCCGCGCATCACGCCGATCGGCCGCGTGTTGCGCAAATACTCGCTCGACGAACTGCCGCAACTTTACAACGTGCTGCGCGGCGATATGAGCCTGGTGGGCCCGCGGCCTCCGATCGCCTCCGAGGTAGAGCAGTATGACCTGGCCCATCTGCGCCGGCTCGACGTACTGCCTGGCATTACCGGGTTGTGGCAGGTGGAGGCGCGGCAGGACCCATCGTTCGACAGCTACATCTCGCTCGATACGGCGTATGTCGAAAACTGGAGCTTCTGGCTGGACCTAAAGATTCTGGCGCGGACCATAGGTGTGGTGTTTTCTGGAACCGGGTCGTAGCGTGTTCGTACGCCTCGGTGCAGTTGGTAGACTGGTCTTGTGAAGATTGCGCTGGCTCAGATCGATCCGACGGTTGGGGACTTTGCCGGAAACACGCGAAAGATCCTTGAGTTTGCCGGGCGTGCTCAGGCGTTGGCCGCCGACCTGGTCATCTTTCCGGAGCTCGCCGTGTGCGGATACTGGCCGGCCGACCTGCTGGACAAGCAGTCCTTTGTGGAGCGGGCGGGTCAGGCGTTGGCTGAGGTATGCGCGTGGACGCTCGCGCCGGGGCGGCCCGCGGTGCTGTGTGGCGGCGTGCTGCCGGTTGAGGAGTCGTTTGCCGGCAAGCGGGTGCGAAACGTCGCCGTCCTGATGCAGCGCGGAGAGAGGACGGCGGTGCAGGGAAAGACGCTGTTGCCGTTCTACGACGTGTTCGATGAGCAGCGATACTTTGAGCCGGCAACGGAACAGCAGCTGGCTGTGGTTGCGACGGCGCGGGGAGATGTGCCGATTGCCATCTCGGTGTGTGAGGACGCGTGGAACGACAAAGGTTTCTGGCCGCGGCGGATGTATGCGGTCGATCCGATCGAGCGCCTGATGGAGCAGTGGGACGCGCAGCCGGAGGAGTTGCGAGCGCAGCCACGGGTGATCGTGAACATTTCGGCTTCGCCCTATTGGCAGGGCAAGCGGGCGGTGCGGCAGGAGATGCTTGGTGCGCTAGCTCGGCGGCATGGCGCGGTGGTGGCGATGGCCAACCAGGTGGGCGGCAACGACAGCCTGATCTTCGATGGGAGCTCGGTGGCGGTGAGGCCGGATGGGCAGGCGATTGCGCAGGCGAAGTCGTTTGCCGAGGATTTGGCGGTGTTTGAGACGGATCCCATGTCTCAGAAACGAGACATGGGGCACCCGCACCCGGACCGTTCGGGTACGCATGATTTTGAGGTGAAAGCGACATGGGACGCGCTGGTGCTGGGGACTCGCGATTACGTCCGCAAGTGCGGATTCCGGACCGCCCTGGTAGGCCTTAGCGGAGGCATCGATTCGGCGCTGGTGGCGGCGATTGCGGTGGACGCAGTAGGGGCGGCCAACGTGATGGGCGTGGGCATGCCCAGCGGGTACTCGTCCGAGGGATCGAAGGGTGATGCGCGCGATCTGGCGGAGCGGCTGGGGATTCGGTTTGAGATGCTGCCGATTGAAGATGCGTACGAGGCCCAGATGCGGACGCTTCAGCCGCTGTTTGCGGGCACTGAGTTTGGTTTGGCGGAAGAGAACGTGCAGTCACGTCTGCGCGGCGTGACGCTGATGGCGCTCTCGAACAAGTTCGGCGCGCTGGTGCTGACGACGGGCAACAAGAGCGAGATGAGCGTCGGCTATTGCACGCTCTACGGCGACATGGTGGGCGCGCTGGCGGTGCTGGGCGACGTGATGAAGACGCGTGTGTACGAGCTTGCGCGCTATGCCAATCGCGAGCGCGAGGTGATTCCGCGGGCGACGATTGCGAAGGCGCCCAGCGCGGAGCTGCGGCCGGAGCAGAAGGATACTGACTCGCTGCCGCCGTATGATGTTCTTGACCCGATCCTCGAGGCGTACGTCGAGCGCTACTGTTCCGCGGAGCAGATTGCGGCGGAGCAGAAGGTGGAGGTCGAGCTGGTGCGGCAGGTGTTGAAGCTGGTTGAGCGCAGCGAATACAAGCGGCAGCAGGCGGCGCCGGTGCTGAAGGTAACCAGAAAATCGTTCGGGATGGGAAGACGTTTCCCAATCGCAGTGAAGGTGGAAGTCTAGTGAGGAAGCAAACGTTGCAGGCAAAAGGATGGGCTGGAGTGAAGAAAACGATCGCGGTGTTGGGCCTGGCGGTGCTGGCAGGAAGACAGGGGATGTATGGGCAAGCGACGGGCGCGGCGCCCAAACCGGCTCCAGCGACGGCCGCGCCGCCTCCTCCGTTGCGCCTGAACTCGCTAGCCGCGGACACCCAGCACGATCCTTTTCCGCCGGTCAATCCGAAGTATTTCACCGCGGATTCACCTACAGCGGCGACGGTGGACAGCTACCTGCACGCGATGCTGGGCTACGACGCCAATCGCATCTGGCGGGTGGTGGCGATTCAGAAGACACCCTCGCCGGGGGTAAGCAAGGTGACCGCGTTGGTCTCTGAGCGGGCGCCCAACGCGAAGGTGCTGACGGCGTCCTTCTACGTGCTTCCGGATGGCAAGCACCTGATCGCGCCCGATCCTTCCGGCCTCAGCAACTTTGGCGCGGACCCGTTTGCGGAGAACCGCGCGACCCTTGAAGCGCGGGCCAACGGTCCGGCGCACGGAGCGGCTTCGAAGGAGCTGGAATTGGTGGAGTTTGCCGACCTGCAGTGTCCGCACTGCAAGGATGCGCAGACCACCATGAACCGTCTGGCGCAGGACTTCCCCAAGGCGCGGGTGGTGTATGAGAGCTTTCCGCTGACGGAGATTCATCCGTACGCCTTCCAAGCCGCGGCGTACGGCGCGTGCATTGCCAAAACCAACCAGAATGCATTTTTCACGTATGCGCAGGCGGTGTACGACACGCAGGGCGCGCTGCTTCCGGACACGTGGGAGGAGACTCTCAAGAATGCGGTGACCAAGGCGGGGATGGATCCGGCTACGATCGCCACGTGCGCGACCAGTCAGGCGGCGAAAGATGAGATCAATGCCTCGACCAAGCTGGCCAACGATCTTGGCGTGGAGCAGACGCCGACGCTGGCGATCAACGGACGCCTGATCAGCTTGAATGCCGTGCCCTATGAAACGCTGCGGTCGCTCATCGCGTTTCAGGCGGCGGCGGATGGGGTGCAGGGCGTGAACGGGCCTTCGCTGGCAGCTCCCAAGGCACTGAAACCGCAGTAATTTCCCGATTCGGGAGCAGCGACCCAGGGCTGCGTGGGAGCCTGCATCTCACGCAGGTATGGAAGCCACGTTTCTTGGTGTCTCGAAGTCGATTATCGAGTTTGCGGCGCGCTCGGTGGAGTTTGCCGCGGCGTTGATTATCAGTATGGCGGCGCTGCAGGCCACGATCAAGGCAATCCTGCTCTTCTTCCGCAATCCTTCGCCGATGGAGAAGAATGAGGTTCGGCTGACCCTGGCGCGGTGGCTGGCGCTAGCGCTCGAGTTCGAGTTGGCGGCGGATATTCTCAATACCGCCGTCACGCCGACGTGGTCAGACATTGAGAAGTTGGCGGCGATTGCCACGCTGCGGACCGCGCTGAACTACTTCCTGGAGCGCGAGCTGCAGCAGGAGTCGGACCCAAAGCAGCGGAAGGCCGAGAAGGTCACCACTGGGCCCTCGGCGGCGCAGATGCTTGAGCACCGATGACGTGTGCGTGTGCTGGCGGGAAAGTCACGTACATTCTCCTGCATCTGTGTTACTTTAGGTCCACACCTTCAGCAACTATGTACCGTGGAGCCTTTCGATGATTCCCAGAGCTTCGAGATCCCGTACTCTCGTCTGTTCGTTCGTGACCTTTCTTGCGACCGCGTTAGCCGCCCAGCAGTCAAAACGCAGCTTCATCACAGGCAACATCGATGAGAGCCGACGAGTAACCTTGCGCGGAAATGTGCGCCCCGAGGTCACTCCAGCGAACGATCTGGGAGTTCGCGACAGCGGCGCGGCCATGTCGGGCATCCTTGTTTTGCATCGCTCGGCGGAGAACCAGGCTGCGTTCGAGGCTTACGTCGAACAGCTGCACGATCCGCGGTCGGCCAGCTTTCACAAATGGTTGAGCAATGCCGAGATCGGCACGCAGTTCGGGCCATCGAACGAGGATCTCAGCCGCATTGGCGAATGGCTTAGCGGCAAAGGCTTCACCGTGCATGCGGCCTCGCCGGACGGGACGACGATGGAGTTCAACGGAACGGTGGGGCAGGTGGCGGAGGCGTTCCACACCTCGATCCATAACCTCCGAGTGAAGGGCGAGGCTCACTACGCCAATGTCAGCGATCCGGAGCTGCCGGCCACGCTGGTTCCCGTGGTTACGGGCATCGCCTCATTGAATGACTTTCAGCCGCATCCGATGAACCACAAGGTGGCGCCGTCCGTCCAGGCGAACGCCGCGACGCCCGATGGCATCCGGCCAACCGGCAGCAACTACCTGAGCGCCGCCGACCTGGCTACCATTTACAACTTCAATCCGATTTTTCAGTCCGGCATCACGGGCAAAGGCCAAACCATCGTGCTGATTGAAGATACCGATCAGTACAGCGTGGGCGACTGGCAGGTCTTCCGCAAGGTGTTCGGCTTGACTCGCACCTACCCGTACGCGACGTTGACCCAGGTGCACCCCACGGGCACGAACACCTGCACGGCGCCGGGCGCCAACGGGGACGATGCAGAGGCCGCGATTGATGTGGAGTGGGCCCTGGCCGCCGCTCCCAATGCGAACATCGTGAACTCCGCCTGCCGCGCGTCTGGAGGAATCTTCGGCGGCTTCGTTGCGCTCGCGAATATGCTCCAGGCCAGCGCTCCACCGAAGATTGTCAGCATCAGCTACGGCGAAGCAGAGGCGTCGGACGGCGCGACGCTGAACGCCTATATCAACAATCTTTACGCAACAGCGGCCATGGAAGGCGTCTCCGTTTTTGTTTCCTCGGGCGATGAAGGAGCAGCGGCGGCCGACGCTTCGAGCACCAGCCCAAGTCCGGCGACGCACGGCATCGGGATAAGCGGCTTTACCTCGACGCCGTACAACATTTCGGTCGGCGGCACCGATTTCGGGTACACGCCCCTTGGCACGCCCGGCACGTACTTCAACACTACCAACGGACCCAACTTCCAGACCGCGAACTCGTACATCCCTGAAATCCCGTGGAACTACTCCTGCGCGGGAACGCTGTACGCAAGCTATCTCGGCTATCCCTCGGTAGGACCGAACAGTCTGTGTAATAGCGGAAGCTATATCACCACGGTGCGTCCGCGTTCGCTCGAAGTGATTGGCGGAAGCGGTGGACCGAGCGGGTGCGCCACAGGCACGCGCGCTGTTCGTGGCGTGGTCGGCGGCACCTGCGCCGGCTATGCAAAGCCGAGCTGGCAGAGCCTGCTGGGCGTGCCGAGCGACGGCGTACGTGACATCCCGGACGTTTCGCTGATGGCTTCAAACGGCTTCTGGGGAACCTCCTACGCTGTGTGCATCTCGGATCCGACCACCGCGACCGGCAACGGCGCCTGCTCCGGTGATCCGGCTACCTGGCTTGGCTTTGGCGGTACGTCGATCTCGAGTCCTATCTGGGCCGGGATCCAGGCCCTGGTGAATCAGAGCACAGGGCAGAGCTGGGGCAACTCAAACACGGTGCTCTACAGCCTCGCGCGGACGCAGTACGGCAACAACGGCAGCACCAACTGCAA
Organism: uncultured Acidobacteriaceae bacterium; assembly: GCA_964235575.1. Classification (GTDB taxonomy): domain Bacteria; phylum Acidobacteriota; class Terriglobia; order Terriglobales; family Acidobacteriaceae; genus Edaphobacter. The sequence goes on from CAXSDM010000006.1 coordinate 46,408, forward strand.
TTCCTCGCTCGGCAACGCCGTGGGCTCGAACTGCGTGTTCTATGACGTGACACAGGGCGACATCACAGTGCTCTGCACGGGCTTGAACAACTGCTATAACCCCGGTGGAGCCTACGGCTCACTCTCCGTCAGCGACACGAGCTTCCAGCCGGCCTACCCGGCCACGGTGGGCTGGGACTTCGCCACAGGGATCGGCACCACCAACGCGACCAACATCGTGAAAGCATGGACGGCATACGCCAGCCCGGGCGGCACGCAGTAGTTCTCTGCTTCACTTTCACGGATCAGCAACTTTACTGATGTCTTTCCAGGAGATTTCTTCTATGCGCAAATCGATCGCTGCACTTCCGGTCGCTGTCCTGCTTACCTGTGGCGCGTCGCAGGTCCGTGCGGATACATGCAATGGTTTTGCCAACAATCTGGTCTCGAACTGTGGGTTTGAGACCGGAAGCTTCTCAAGCTGGAGCGGAACCGCAACCACGGCGAGTCCGAACTACACCGGTGTGGACAGCGGCGATCCGTTTACCTCTGTGTTTACGCCCTACAGCGGGAACTACGAAGCGTACTTGGGCAATCCGTCGTCTACGGTAGCGCTCACACAAACCCTCGCAACCGCAACGGCCGGCTCCTACCTGATCGAGTTTGCGCTCCTGGACGACACCAGCGCGGTGTCGCCGTACACGAACAGTTTCTCGGTGTTGTTTGGCGGGAGCACGCTGTTTTCGGAGTCGGCCGTCACCGCGGGCGGGTACACGCTCTACTCGTTCCTTGGGTCAACGAGTTCCACCTCCACGCCGCTCTCGTTTGTCTCGCGGAACGATGGAGGCTACTTCGAGCTGGATTCCGTGAGTGTAACCGCAGCGCCCACGCCGGTAGTACCGGAGCCTGCGAGCTGGCTGCTGCTGGGTACGGGCGTGCTGGGCATGGCCGGACGGGTGAGGCGGCGCTGGCTTGCGTGAAGTAGCATCCGCGCACCGGAGGCTGAAGCCACGATGACGTTTTCTTCTGTGCTGGTCTGGATCAGCTCGCTGGTGGAGCTTTGTGCGGCGTTCGTGATTGTTTACCATGCGGCGCGAGCGATCGCAATGATCGTACGCTCAGCGGACATCGATCGCGCACGCGGGTTGATTGCGGAAGGGGTGCTGAGCGCTCTCAGTTTCAGTTTGTGCGCGACGTTGCTGAAGGTGATCGGCCTGCAGAGCTGGGTGCAGATCCGAACCTTTGCGACGGTGTTCGTGCTGCGGACGCTGCTGAAGCAGGTCTTCCTGCAGGAACGGGCGCATGTGCTGCGGCGGACCGAGTCTTTGTAAACGAAACCAGCGACCAGATCCCTTGCACGCGTAAGCCGGCGATCCATGTGCGAAGAGGAGAGTAACGTCGCAAGACCAGTTTACTTTGCGGGCGATTGAGAGGGCCTGGTCCAAGCTCAAAGCACGCCTGCGCGCGCTTGCCGCACGTGCCATGCCGCAGCTCGAGTACGCCAACGCACAAGCCCTCACGGCTATTCCCGAACACGACGCCAAAGCCTGGCTCAGACGTTGAAGCGTGTGATCTTCTGCAGGCTCGCGTCCGCGTCCTTCTGGAAGCCCTGCCGGAAGATATTGCGCTGCCCCGGCGTAAAGTCGTTCTCGAAGATGTCGCACGGCTTGTTGCTCGTGCAGCCCGGCACCCCTTCTGTCCAGACGCGAGCGAGTTCACCTGGAGCTGCGTTGGATCGATGTACGGCACGTATTGGTAGTTCACCGTTGGTGCTCCACCCGTAGGGGACGGAATCTGTGACACCGCTGTCAGCTGCGTTCCCGGATGACCGGTCAGCGCCGACTTCGGGTTCGC
>CAXSDM010000006.1:48340-50352 GCA_964235575.1 uncultured Acidobacteriaceae bacterium
GAGCCGCATTCGGGCTGTAGCCCACGTACGGCACACGCAGATCGATGTTACCTCCGTCGTAGCTGTCGTACGGCTCGGTCGAGATGGGGCTGTAGTATTTGCCGGAGGGCTTATTAGTGTTCAGCACCTCGTATCCGTAGCTGCTCGTCTCGCCGTTGATTGGGTTGGTCGGTGTGGCGATGCCGGGCTCGTTGAACGGTACGGGAATCATCAGGTGACGGCCCAGATTGCGCGTATAGCCAAACGTCAACACGATATCGCGCGTCGCCTGCCACTGCAGGTTGAGCGCGTAGTCGATCTGGATCGCCGGCACGCGCTCACTCTCAAACCCCTGCTGCAGGAACAGCAGCGTGTAACTGCCCACCGGCAGATTTTCAAACTGGTACGTGCCATCCTTCTTTGAACTCGTCGTCAGCTTCAAGCCGTTGGCGTCGCCACTCAGTTGCACCTGCGCGCCCGAGATCGCCGCGCCCGTCGCATGCGTGACCGTGCCGTTCAGGTTGCCGAGCGTCTGCTGGGCCTGGCTAACAGCAGCGAAGGCGAGTGCGGCAGCGGGTGCGGCTGCGCGCAGCACACGCGCATAAGGGGCGATTCGTCTCATGTGGCCTCACAGAGGAAGGGAAAACTTCAATGTCTGGTCAGAAGAGAGCGTACGCGCACTAAGTTATCAGGACATTACAAGCCGGGCAGATGCCTGTGGATTCCTTGGCCCAAAAAGAAATCCCATGTTCGACGCAAACAGCCGTCGAACATGGGTATTTGCGCGTGCAAAGAGCGAAAGCTTAGTACATGCCGTCCATGCCGCCGCCGCCGTGGTTGTGGCCGCCGGCGCCCGCCGCTTCCTTCTTCTCCGGAATCTCGGAGATCATGGCTTCGGTGGTCAGCATCAGGCCCGAAATCGACGCCGCGTTCTGCAGAGCCGTCCGCGTCACCTTGGTCGGGTCAATCACGCCGGCCGCCACCAGGTCCTCGTAGGCGCCGGTTCCGGCGTTATAGCCGAAGTTCGGTTCCTTCGAGTCGTGGATCTTGCCGATGACGACCGCACCCTCTTCGCCGGCGTTCGAGACGATCATCCGCAACGGCTCTTCGATAGCCCGGCGAATGATGTTCGCGCCGATCTTCTCGTCGCCCTCAAGCGTCTTGATCAGGTCATCCACAGCCTGCGAGCAGCGAATCAACGCCACACCGCCGCCCGGGACAATGCCTTCCTCAACCGCCGCGCGTGTTGCATGCATAGCATCTTCGACGCGAGCCTTCTTCTCCTTCATCTCGGTCTCGGTCGCCGCGCCAACCTTGATCACCGCAACGCCGCCAACCAACTTGGCCAAACGCTCCTGCAGCTTCTCACGGTCGTAGTCGGACGTCGTCTTGTCCACCTGCGCGCGGATTTCCTTCACACGGCCCGCGATCTTCTCATCGCTTCCGCCGCCATCGACGATCGTCGTGTTGTCCTTGTCGATCGTGACGCGCTTCGCCGTGCCCAGGTCCTCGAGCTTCACGCCTTCGAGCTTGATGCCCAGGTCTTCCGTGATCGCCTTGCCGCCCGTGAGCGTGGCAATGTCTTCAAGCATCGCCTTGCGACGATCGCCGAAGCCAGGAGCCTTGACGGCTGCAACGTTGAGCGTGCCACGCAGCTTGTTGACGACCAGGGTCGCCAATGCTTCGCCATCAACATCTTCTGCAATAATCACGAGCGGCTTCGCCGTGCGGGCGATCTGCTCGAGCAAGGGAAGCAGGTCCTTCATCGAAGAAATCTTCTTCTCGTAGATCAGGATGTAGGGGTTCTCAAGCGCTGCTTCCATGCGCTCGGCATCGGTCACGAAGTAAGGCGACAGGTAGCCGCGGTCGAACTGCATGCCCTCGACCACATCCAGCTGCGTCTCCATCGTGCGCGACTCTTCGACCGTGATCACGCCATCCTTGCCGACCTTGTTCATGGCCGCCGCAATGATCGTGCCGATCTGCGCGTCGGAGTTGGCCGAAATGGTGCCAACCTGCGCAATCATGTCGCC
>CAXSDM010000007.1:0-2403 GCA_964235575.1 uncultured Acidobacteriaceae bacterium
CTTCCCGGCGTCAATCAGGGCATCGACGAAGAGATACTCGCCTCCACCCTCGTCCTCGTCGATACCGACCCTTCTCGCAGCCTTTTTCGGGGCATCCACCTGCTGTCTCCGGGCCACTGCCTTCGCGTCACCCCGGACGGCCTCACCACACGTTCCTATTGGCACCCCAGCGATACTCCACCCTTCCGCCTCCGCCGCAACGAAGACTACGCTGAAGCGCTGACTGAGATCCTGGACCAGGCCGTCGAAGCCCGTCTGCGCAGTGTCAAGCCCGTCGCCAGCCAGCTCAGCGCCGGGCTGGACAGCGGAGCCGTCACAGCTTCAGCGGCGCTTCTGCTCGCGGCTCGCGGCCAGCGCCTGACCGCGTTCACTTCCATCCCGCATCCGGACTTCCAGCCGACCGGCCACCCCGGTCGCATCCTCAACGAGTGGCCCGGCGCACACGACCTCGCCTTGCTCTACCCCAACCTGGACCACATCCCGGTTTACACCCACGGCAAAGACCTCCTCGCCGACCTCGAGGCCTGGGCCGACGTCCTCGACGAGCCGCCCCGCAACGTCACCAATCTCCTCTGGTACAGCCGGACCCTGGAGCTCGCCCGGGAACGCGGTATCGGCGTCCTCCTCCAGGGCACCGCCGGCAACGCCACGCTCAGCTTCGAGCATGGCGGCATATTCCGGCATCTCCTACGCCGCGGCCACTGGCTGGGCGTCCTCCGCACGGCCAACACTCTGCGTAAGAACGGAGCCATGTCCTTCCGCGCCTCCTTCCGCCACGCCACCGGCTGGCCCCGCGCTTCTTCAGCGCCGATAGACCTCACCTTCAGTCCCATTCATCCCGATCTCCTCAGCAAATACGACCTGCTCCCCCGCTTGACCGACCGCCTCCAAAGCGATCAGCTCGACCTGACCGCCTACCGCCGCCGCTTCTTCGACATCGGCGATGATGGGCTGGTCAACGCCGCCGTCCGCGACCGCTTCGGCATCGACCTGCGCGACCCGACCAACGACAAGCGCCTTTGGGAGTTCTCCTACGCCATCCCCCCCGAGCAGCACGTCGCCGGCCACCATTTCCGCTCGCTCATCCGCAGAGCCATGCGCGACCGCCTTCCCCGCGCTACCCTGCTGCGCTACAAGCGCGGCATGCAATCGGCCGACTGGCCGCACACTGTCGCGTCCGCTCGCCCCGCGCTCCTGGCCGAACTTGAACGCGTCGAGGCGTACGCTCCGGCCCAAGCCATGCTCGATCTCCCTCGTCTTCGCCGCCTCCTCACGGATTGGCCCGCCGCCAGCTTCGACAGCTCCGACATCATCGCCTCCCGCCACTTCGCCCTTACGCGCGGCATTGCCGCCGGCTACTTCCTGCGTAGCCATCCAACGCCGCCTGCCTCTCCGTGACCGGCAAACGGTCTCTGCAAGCCACTGTCACCCTGGCGTGGCCAGTATCTTGGTAGGTCCCCGGATCGTCCCTGCCTCCAGCACATACACCGCATCCGCAAACCGCATCGCCGAGGGCCGGTGCGAGATCAACAGCGTAGTCACTCTTCCCTGCAACCCCGCCGCCGTCCGTAGAATCCCTTCCTCGTTTTCGAGGTCGAGCGAGTTTGTCGCCTCATCCAGAATGAGCAGCGCCGGCCGAAGCAACAACGCCCGCGCCAGCGCAATCCTCTGCCGCTGCCCATGGGAGAGCATCATCCCGCGATCTCCGACGACCGTCTCCAACCCTAGCTCCAGCCCATACACAAACTCCGCCCGCGCCGCACCGATAGCCTCCGCTAGCTCCGTCTCTGTCGCCTCCGGCTTGGCCCAGAGCAGGTTCCGTTTCACCGTATCGTGAAACAGCAGCGTGTCCTGACTCACATACCCAACCTGCCGCCGCCAAGCTCGCGCATTCGCTCGCGTAAGCGCCACGCCATCTACCAGCACAGCGCCCTCCTGCGGCAGCAGCAGTCCCATGACCAGATCGGCTACCGTGCTCTTGCCCGCGCCAGACGAACCCGCAACCACCGTTACCCGTCCTGCCGGCAACGTCAGATCCACCCCATCCAGCACCGTGTTCCCGTCCGCCGAATAGGCAAACCGCACCCCACGCAACGCGATCTCCCGCTCAAACGCCAGTGCCTTCGCGCCCACGTCGCCCACTTCAGAGTGCGCCCGGCACTCGCCCAGGAACCGCACAATTTCCGCATACGCCGGCAGGTCCGTCAGCAGCTCCGTCATCTTTCCCTGCACGGCCGCCACGCGCGGCGTCGCCCGCATAAATGCGAAGAGAAAGATCAGCATTGCGCCCGCGGCCAGGTGCAGCACCTGCAGGCCCAGCAGAATCACCCCGCACAGCAGCGCCAGCATCACCATCTGAAAGCTCCGGGCCGAGGCCGCACCGCGCCACTGGTTGCCGATCAG
>CAXSDM010000007.1:2503-6132 GCA_964235575.1 uncultured Acidobacteriaceae bacterium
GACAGCACCGCGATCACGCTCTGCAGCACCTGACTCACCCGGTCCAACTCGACCGTCAGCACATGCGTCAGGTCCGAGGAACGCCGCCGCGTCAGGTATGTCCAGTCCGCATGCAGAATCGCCGCATACAGCTCGTCCGCCAGTCTCTGCCGCACCGGCCAGACAATGCTCCAGGTCAGCGTCGTCAGCACCCCGTTTAGCACCGAAAGCAGCCCCACGCACGCCAGCACGGCCGAAAGCAGAGCCGCCAGCCACCACGTCTGCGGCAGGTGACTCCTCGCCAGCGCATGAAACAGCATCTCCGTCCGCGGCCCCGGACTTGCCGACGCCCCACCGCCCATCAACGCGATCAGCGGAAAGACCATGGCCACGCTTACGCCCTCGGTCAACGAGAGCAGCGCCGCCAGCCCCACCGCGCCGATCAGCTTCCAGCGCGAGGTCTGCCACAGCAATCGAATAAAGCTGGCCACTGCGCGCACATCTCCTTCCTCTTTTCCTTATCGGCACCCCGGCAGAAATCTTTAGCTCTTCCGAACAAAAAAGTTACCGCTCACCGCCTCCATACACTCCCAGTGTCGAATACCCGCCCGCCGCCTCGCCCCCAATCACCATCGCGCCCCGGCTCTCGAGCCACGTATGCGCCACCAGCCGGCCCTCGAGCCGCGTCACCCCGTAGTGCAACCGCGTCCTCAGCCCCTGCCTCCGCAGCAGCGCGCTCGCCGCCAGACACTGCGGAAAACATACAAACTCGACCGGCGCATACCGCACCGCCACCAGCACCGCATGCCGCACCCGCCGCTCCAGCTCGGCGCCTGCAGCCCCGTCCACCTGAGCCCGCACGGGTCGCTGCTGCCAGCGCAAAATCATCGCCACCGGCACCGCCCGCAGCGCCACCCGCGCCGCGATCAGCCAGCAGAGCGCCTCCACGATGAGCAGGATCTGCGCCGGCCCTACCTCGCGCGCCCGCCGCACCAGGCTTCGCAGCGTCCGCCCCCGGCGCTTCAACCGCCCGCCACCTGCGCTATCATCGCTCTCAACAGGCCTGCCTCTCACCGATGCGGCGGTACGCCGGCGGCATCACCGTGATTTTAGCCTTCCTTCGAGGGGTTCATGCTGGCTTTCCGCGATTTCCCCCCGCACGTCCAACTCCTGCTTCTCGCCGCCCGCCACCCACCCACCCCGGACGACCTCCACGCCATCCGAACCCTCGCCGCCGGGCCACTGGACTGGCACAGGTTCCTTAGCCTCTGCGACCACCACCGCCTCACCCCCCTGGTCTTCGAATCACTCGCCCCGCTCCATCTACCCATCCACGCCAAGCTCCAAGCCCGCGCCACCGCCAACGCCTTCGAGGCCCTCCGCGCCACTCACGAGATCCGCCGCATCGCCGCCGTCTTCACCTCCGCCGGGCTCGGCGAGCTCGCCGTCCTCAAGGGCGTCCCACTCTCCCAGGCACTCTTCGCCAGCCCCAACCTCCGCCACGTCGGCGACCTCGACCTGCTCACCTCCCCGCACGGCCTGTCCGAACAGATCGCCCTCCTCGCCCAGCTCGGCTATCGCCGCACGAATCCTGCCTGCCGCCTCACGCCGCGCCGGCTCGCTTCCTACATCTCCTTCTGGAAGGACTTCACCTTCGCCAACCCCGACTCAGGCTTCGAGCTCGACCTCCACTGGCGCCTCTTCAACAACCGCTTCCATCCCGCCAACCGCCTCCTTGCCGAAGCCCGCTGGACGACCGTCACCGTCTTCGGCCGCCCCATGCGCACGCTCACCCCGCCCGACCAGCTCCTGTATCTCGCCGCGCATGGCTCCCTCGACGCCTGGACCTACCTCAAAACTCTGGCCGACCTCGCCGCCTCGCTCCGCATGCTCTCCTCCGCCGATCTCGACCAGGCCGTCACCCGCGCCCGGAGCCTCGGCCTGCTCGCGCAGCTTTCAGGCGCCATTCACCTGGCCAACGACTGGATGGGCACCCGCATCGTCCACGCGCTTCTGCTGCCCGCCGCCGAGCCCTCCGTCAGCCGCGTCCGCCGCCGCACCTCTGCCATGCTGCTCCGCCAGCACTTTCTCCCCGAGCGCAGCTTTCCCAGCCCCGCCCAGTGGCTCGTCCTCGAGCTCCACCTCGTCCCCGGCCTCCGCTCGGCCCTCGAGCTGATCCGCCGCTTCCTGTGGCGTCCGCGCGTCTGGTCGAAGGTCGACCTTCCCGACCGCCTCTTCTGGCTCTACCCTCTGCTTGCGATGCTCTTACCCCCGCGCGTTCACTCCGTCGAGGCCCGGCCAGCCTTCCGCGATACGGACCTCATCTCATCCAAAGCCGCACGTGAGGTGGACGTATGACGATGCAGCAGTTCCAGGCTTCCCTGGCCGGGCAGTCTCCCACGCCCGAGCTCTCCGCCCCTCTGCGCGCCCTCTGGTGGGACGCGAAGGATGATTGGGCCAGGGCGCACGCCCAGGTCGACGACCTAGACACGCCGCAGGCGATGGCCGTTCATGCCTACCTGCACCGGCGCGAGGGCGACCTCGGCAATGCAAATTATTGGTATCGCCGCGCCGGGGTTTCAGCGCGGAGCGGCTCGCTCGAAGCTGAGTGGACGAGTCTCGTAGAAATGCTCTCCCAATAAAAGCGGAATGAATTTATTTTGCAGATAAGGACGCCGCACAATCGTTTACCCGTCAGCTCTGGGCTTAACACAAAGGCGTTTCCCAGCACCTATTTTTCTTTCAACCGGCTGCAGTCTCAGCCCATGTCTGGGGAGGTGGGAACGCTATGGTTTGACAGTGTCCTTCGGAAAACTTCCGGAAGGTTGGATCGACGCAGGAAGCAGCGGCACGGAAGGCTTCTCATCAAAGCTGACGGGCATTTTTGCGAGCTGATTTAGATCACTGAGTTCACTCGCCTGGATGACCCACAGAACCGCACGGTCATGCACCAAGGTAGCGAAGTTCATCTGAAGGAGGTGAATCTGCTCGCGCTTCACAGCTGCCATGTGCATACGCTGTTTGCTGAGTTCGCTGCCATAGTCGTAGACAAGCGGGTTTCCAATCGGCTGCGCACCGGGCTGCGCGTACAGTGCCTTCGTCATGCTCGCCAGGAGTCTATCGTGATTCTCCCACTCGGCCTTGGGCACGCAGGAACGATCTAACTCGAAAAAGGAGAGCGAAGCTCGTCCGCGAGTAGAAGCGTCCGCAGGCGTATTCACCGAGAAGAGGAGGTGCAGGCAGCGATCTGACTCAGGCGGCGCCGTTACACTTGGAGTCATAGCTGCTGGATAACTGAAGCTCAGGCCAAGAGAACGTTCGGAATACACCGCTTCGGCAGGTTCGCCCGATCTCTGTGCTGTCTGCCCGCAGCTCGATGCCACAGCGAGGAAACATGCACATATCGCTAGCCATAGACGCCGCTCCAGGAACATGACTCCCTCCAGAAGTTCTGATCAACATTCTTGCAGACAGACGGAAGACTTGTCTCTCAACCACACTCAAAAGATATCGCTTCGAAAATCGCACCTTAATCGTTCCAGGACGGGCTGGAAGCTCACGAGGCCCTGTCTGCCGATCCGCCAGAGCAACCAGAGCAACGCAAACCGTCGTTCGGCCGTGCCCCATGCAGCAAAGCGTCTGCACCTGCA
>CAXSDM010000007.1:6232-13562 GCA_964235575.1 uncultured Acidobacteriaceae bacterium
ATGCTCTCTGTTGCGCTCGTCTGTAGCCTGGGGATCTTTCGCAAGAACGGTCCTGTGAAGGCTTTCAGTGAACCGGTATGGCGCACAAAAGCTAACTTTCGGCTTCATCGGCAAGAACGGCCCGGAAGCAACGATTCTTTGGAATGAGCCAACTCCACTTTCCAATGGTGAGTTGCGCATCGTCGATGACAAAGGGAGAGAGGTTTCCTGATGTGTTCTGGTTCCGTCCTTCCGTGGTTTGCAGCGCGGAGTGCAGGCCTGCCGATTCGCCAGAGCGATCAGCCAGCCGACACCGCCGCTCGCGTGTTGCACCTCATGTAGCCAAAGCACCTGCATCCTCAAGCACACGATCAACCCTGTCCTGTCCGCACTGGCCCGCGCCTCGCATCCTATGAGGCGCATGCCGATGAAGAAAACGATCTCCCTTTGGTTCTGCCTCGCACTCGCCGGAACCGCGACGGCCGGAGAACCAGGTCTCGCCAACATTCCCATCGTCCATACCGCGGCGCTCAACGGCGAGCCCGTCGACCTGCCGGCTTCGCTCAAAGGCAGGTCCGCCGTGCTGGTCGTGGGCTTCTCGCAAAGCTCGCGCGGCGATGTAACCGCCTGGGGCAAGCGGCTCGCCGACGACTTCCAGGATTCCGCCAGTGTGCGCTACTACGAAGTGTCCATGCTGGGGAGCGTCCCAAAATTCCTGCGCGGATATGTGCTGCGAAGGATCGCGGCCGACGTGCCGGACCGCGCCAAGCCGCACTTTCTTTCCATCGACGAGCATGAGGCGGAGTGGCGGTCGGTCACCGGTTTTCACAAGCCTGAAAATGCCTACGTGCTGGTAGTGGACGGCACCGGCCAGGTGTGCTGGCGGGCCGAAGGTCCGGCGACCGACGCCCTGTACCAGCAGGTCAAGCAGCACCTGCTGGCCATCCGGCCGGGCCAGTAACTCGGACACCGCAGAACAAGAGATCGCGAAGTGCTACCAGCCGCGGGTTCCGGGCGCACCCTTGAAGGGTCCGCGCAGGTCGGCGGTAATCCAGCCGCCGTAGAAGTCGCCCGCTTGCGGAACGACCCGCTCGTCATCCACCCAGCACTCGTCCACGCGGCTGGCATAGAAGGCGAGATGGCCGGCGAGCGCGGCGTAGGCGCCGGTGGGCCGCTCGTAGCTCCAGGCTACGTCTGCGGCGTGGCCAAGATTCCAGTAGGTGGCCACGCCCTTAAACTCGCAGAAGCTGCCGCGGGCGGCGGAGCGCTCGAGCAAACCCATGCGGATCTGCGCCGGCGGCAAATAGTAAACCGGCGGATGGCTGGTTTCAAGGATGCGCAAGGCTGCGATGGTGTCGGCGAGCGTGTGGCCGGCATGCACAATGCGAATGCGCCGGCTGGTCGGTTCAAGGCGCGGCGGCCGGGGATAGTCCCAGACGGACTCGGTGGAGCGGCTGTTCATGGGGTAAAAGGCTCCATGCGTGGGTCTGCTTGGTTGGACGTTAAACTCGGCGAGGACGATGATGAATCTTTGGAGGCGGTGTGCACGCGAGTGAAAAACGGCTGAACGAGATGAACCGGCTCGGAGACATGCTGCACTTCCCGGCCGCGGTCAACGCGGGGGCAACCGCCAACGTGCTGCTGACGGTGGCGCTGACCTGGTGGGTGGAGTCGCGCTACCCGCTGCTGCCGGGCGTGTGGGTGGCGCTGGTGCTGGCCGTCAACCTGCTGCCGGTGATCGTGCTGCGGTTGGGCATGGGGCCGGGCACGGTCTATCCGAAGCTGGGCCAAATGGACTTCGTGCGCGACCAGCACAAGTTTTCCGACTGGGTCTACGTCGGCGCATCGGCAAACATGGCCTTCTGGATTCTGCTGACGTGGACGGTGGCGGTCTGGCGGCCTATCTCCGGGGCGCTCGTCGCGGTCGAGGCAGTCGCATTTCTGGCAACATTTTCTCCAGTGCTGTTTCGCGGTTGGCTGCGGGCGCGGTAAAGCTGCGGGCGATGCTACCCTTTTAGCAGGCAGATACGCGGGAGCGAGCGGCGATGGCAGACCTGGTGGAAGAGATCAAGGACGAGCTTCGGGCGTTGCGGCAGACGGCGCTCAACGCAGTGCACCGTACGCACAAGGCGAAGATGGTCGACTTCGGCGGCTGGGATATGCCGGTCGAGTACGGCGGGCTCATCCGCGAGCATATGGCCGTGCGCACCGGCGTAGGGCTGTTCGACGTGAGCCACATGGGCGACATCCAGTTGCGCGGGCCGGGGTCGCTCGCCGCGGTGCAGCGGCTGCTGATGAACGATGCCTCGAAGCTCGAGGTAGGCCAGGCACATTACTCGGCGATGCTCTATGAGGACGGCACGTTTGTCGATGATGTGGTGCTGCACAAGCTGAGCGAAAACGACTTCCTCATCGTGATCAACGCCGGCACACGTGAGAAGGATGTGCAGTGGGTGCGCCGGCAGATTGGCGCGATGCCAGGTGTGCACATCAACGATTTTTCCGACTACTACACGCAACTGGCGATCCAGGGGCCGAAGGCGGAGGCGACGCTCCAGAAGCTGACCTCGACCGACCTGAGCGGGATCCGCAACTACTGGTTCAAGTGGGGCCAGGTATGTGGATGCCACAACGTCATGATCGCGCGCACCGGGTATACGGGCGAGGATGGCTTCGAGATTTACATTCCATCCGATGAGCCGACCAGCAGCCGCGTGTGGGGCGAGGTGTTGGCCGCGGGCGAGGAGTTCGGCATCGTGCCGTGCGGGCTTGGCTCGCGCAACACGCTGCGGCTCGAGTCGGCGATGGCGCTCTACGGGCACGAGATCTCGGACGAAATCAACGTTTTTGAGGCAGGGCTGGGGCGCTACTGCAAGCTCGATAAAGGTACGGACTTTGTCGGGAGCGCCGCGCTCCGGCAGATCGAGGCCGAGGGCGGACCGAAGCGCAAGCTGGTGGGACTTGAGATGGTGGAGCGCGGGATCGGGCGCGATGGCTATGCCGTGTGTTCGCCTGATGGCGAGCGGATCGGCATGATCACGAGCGGCTCGCCGGCACCGTTTTTGAAGAAGAATATCGCCCTCGCGTATGTCCCGGTGGCGTTCGCGGCGGTCGACACGGAGCTTGCGGTCGAGATTCGTGGTGGCCTGGTGAAAGCCAGGGTGGTTCCAACACCGTTCTATAAGAAGCCGAAGAAGATCGCGGTTTCCTAGGTTTTGTTTGCCGCGCTCGCAGCATAGACTTTAACAGGAGAGATCGATGGCCTATTCGGCTGGATACAAGTACACGAAGACGCATGAGTGGGTGTGCGTGGAGGGGTCGACCGGCTCGGTCGGCATCACGGACTACGCGCAGAGCTCGCTGGGCGACATTGTCTTTGTCGAGTTGCCCAAGGTGGGTGACGCCGTGAAGGCAGGCAAGAACTTTGGTTCCGTCGAGAGCGTCAAGGCGGTAAGCGATCTGTATGCTCCGGTCTCGGGGAAGGTCACTGAGGTGAACGAAGCTCTTAACGGCGCGCCGGAGACGATCAACGCGGATGCAAACGCGACGTGGCTCTATAAGTTTGAGGTCGCCGATGCGGGTGAGCTGACGTCGCTTGAGACGCTGCTCGATGCACCGGAGTATGAGCAGTTCGTGAGTGAAGAGACAGGACACTAAGACCTATGCGCTATCTGCCGAAGAGCCCTTCCGATCGCCAGGAGATGTTAGCTGAGATTGGCGTTGAGACGATTGATGATTTGTTCACTTCAATCCCCGCGGAGTATCGCCTAACCCGCGATCTCGACGTTCCGCGGCAGCATGGCGAGTCTGAAATTATCGAGCGTTTCCGCGGCTATGCCGACGCGAACGCCAATGGCCATGCGAGCTTTTTGGGCGCGGGCGTGTACAAACATTACAAGCCGGTCATCATCGACTCGCTCGTGCAGCGCGGTGAGTTTCTAACCAGCTATACGCCCTACCAGCCGGAGATCTCGCAGGGCACGCTGCAGGCCATGTTCGAGTTCCAGACGATGATCTGCGAGCTCACCGGCATGGAGATCGCCAATGCCAGCATGTATGAGGGCTCGACCGGCGCGGCCGAGGCGATCATGATGGCGGTGCGCGTCACCGGGCGCAACGCCGCGGTGATTGCCCGCACCGTGCACCCGGAGTATCGCGAGGTGATCCGCACCTATGCGACGCACCAGGAGATCCCGCTGAGCGAGGTCGCATACGCCTCGAATGGACGCGTCGACATGGCTGCGCTTGCGGCCGCGATCACGGACGACACGGCGTGCGTGCTCATCCAGTCGCCCAATTTCTTTGGCACGATCGAGGACGTGGCGGCAGTAGCGGAGCTGGCGCACAGCAAGGGCGCGTTGCTGATCGTGTCCATCGCAGAGGCAATCTCGCTGGGCATCGTGGCGCCGCCCAGGGAGGCGGACATCGTCTCGCTCGAGGCACAGAGCTTTGGCGTGGCGCTCAGCTACGGCGGCCCCTACTGCGGCGTGATCGCGTGCAAGGAGAAGTTTCTGCGGCAGATGCCGGGGCGGCTGATCGGCGAGACCAAGGATGTCAACGGCAAGCGCGGATTTGTGCTGACGCTCTCGACGCGCGAACAGCACATCCGGCGCGAGAAAGCTACCTCGAATATTTGCACAAACCAGGCGCTGGTGGCGCTGATGACGACGATCTTCCTGACGGTGTACGGCAAGGAAGGGATGCGAGAGCTGGCGGAGCATAACCTCGCGAAGGCGGATTATCTGCGGTCGGTCCTGGCGGCGAACGGGAAGGTGCTGTTCGACGGCGCGCCACGCTTCCATGAGTTTGTGCTTGATCTGCACGAAAATGCGGCAGCCGTGAACGAACAGCTGCTTGAGAAGAAGATCATCGGCGGCCTTGCGCTGAACGAGTGGTATCCGGAGCTTGGGCCGAGAGCCAGCCTGTGGTGTGCGACCGAGGTGACCAAGCGCAAGGACATGGATGCCGCGGCAGCGGTCCTGGCGGAGCTGGGTCAGGCGGAGTTGGTGGCGCAATGAGAAGACAACTACCAGAGCGCAAAGGACGCGAAGAGAGACCCGCCAAGGGCGCAGGGGAGCATCGCGGCCAATGGATGTGACCGGGCTGATTGGAGAAGAGCTCAAAGCGGTCTGCTTTGTGGAGGACTACCTGGAGCTCTGCTTTGGTGACGCCAAGGTGACGCTCTATGCCTGGCCGCATCTGCTGCTGACCGAATTTTCCGTGGCGTACGGCGAGCCGGAGTATCGCAATGCGCTCTGTGCGCAGATTGGCGAAGAGGTTACCGAGGCATCGCTTGAAGAAGGCAGCGCACTCACGATCGAGCTGGCCAATGCGGTGGTATTTGGCTTGAGTTTGCGGGAAGAAGATATCGACGCACCGGTAAGCGGGAGTTACTCCGAAACTGGACAGGCGGAAGAGGCACAGGAGTTCTAATGGCAGAAGGCATCGAAGTGGAATTTGAAAAGCTCGGAATGGTCGCGATGATCGCGGCACTGCTGATCCCGGGTATGGTGTGGGTGATGAAGGCGAAGTCAACGCCGACGATGCTTGGCCGGGCGGCCCTGTTGAGTGGGTTAATCCTGGGCGCGGTGCGGGTAGAGGGTTCGATGGATAAGTCGGCCGCGGAGCTTGCAGAGTAAGACGGCTACGGTTTTGTCCTAAAGATTGTTGAGGTGTTGCAATGGCAACGATGACGGCAGTTCCGGAAGTAGAAGCGGCCACCAGATTTGTAGGTACGCCGAAGAAGGTTTCAACGCATGTGAACCAGAATGAAGGGTTGATCTTTGAGAAGAGCTCGCCGGGCAAGAAGGCGTACCGCATGCCGGAGCTCGACGTTCCGATGGTCGATGCGAAGAAGCTGCTTGGGCCTGCGCTGCGGACCGATTTGGGCGCAATGCCCGAGCTGAGCGAGATCGAGATCATCCGCCACTTCACGCGGCTTTCAACGTGGAACTACGCCATCGACCTCGGCATGTACCCGCTGGGCAGCTGCACGATGAAGTACAACGGGCGGGTAAATGAAGCGGTCTCGCGCCTGGAAGGAATTGCGGAGGCGCATCCCTATCAGCCGCAGTCACTCGCGCAGGGCTGCCTGCAAATCATGAAGACGCTTGAGGACGCGCTGATCGAGATCACCGGCATGGATGCGATCACGCTGCAGCCAGCCGCCGGCGCGCATGGCGAGTTTACGGGCATCCTGATGGTGCGGGCCTATCACGAGTCGAAGGGCAATGCGCGCAAGAAGATCATCGTGCCGGACTCAGCGCATGGGACCAATCCTGCTACTGCCGCAGTCGTGGGATACGAGGTGGCGAACCTCAAATCGAATGCGCAGGGCATGGTCGATCTAGCCGAGCTCGAGCGCATGGTCGATGAAGATACCGCCGCGCTGATGCTGACCAATCCTTCGACCATCGGTGTCTTCGAGTCGGACATTCACAAGATCGCCGACATCCTGCATGCGAAGGGCGCGCTGCTCTACATGGATGGCGCAAACATGAATGCGCTGGTGGGCAAGACGCGGCCAGGAGACTTCGGCGTGGACGTGATGCACCTCAATCTGCACAAGACGTTCTCGACGCCGCATGGAGGCGGTGGTCCAGGGTCTGGTCCGGTGGCGTGCAAGGCGATCCTGGAGCCATTTCTACCGAAGCCTACCGTCGTTACGCAGGAGGATGGCTCGCTCGCGTTGAGCTTCGATCGGCCCCAATCCGTCGGGCGGGTGCGGATGTTCTATGGCAACTTCGGCATGTTTGTGCGGGCGCTGGCGTATATCCTGGCGAACGGACCCGATGGCTTGCGGCAAACGACTGAGGACGCCGTGCTGAATGCGAATTATCTGCGCGCCAAGCTGAAGGATACGTTTGAGCTTCCGTTCCAGCGGCCAAGCCTGCATGAGGTCGTGTTCTCCGACAAGCTGCAAGCTAAAAACGGTGTGAAGACGGGCGACATGGGCAAGCGGCTGATCGACTACGGCTTCCACGCATACACGGTCAGTTTTCCGCTGGTGGTGAGCGGCGCGATGATGATTGAGCCCACCGAAAGCGAGAGCCGCGAGGAGTTGGACCTGCTCGTCGATGCATTGCAGCAGATTGCGCGCGAGGCGGCGGAAAATCCCGAGCTGGTGAGGACGGCTCCGCATACGACGCGACTGCAGCGACTGGATGAGACAGCGGCGGCGCGCAAGCCGGTGCTGCGCTGGAAGGGCAGAGCGGAAGCGGGGTTGGAGGCTGGGACTCCTGCGAAAGAGTGGTAGGTAGACAAGCAGGCACCTCAGCGCGCGCTGACAAAGCTTATCCTCGCGGCTGCATTTGAGGTGCACACGCAACTCGGACCTGGATTGCTGGAGAGC
>CAXSDM010000007.1:13662-14756 GCA_964235575.1 uncultured Acidobacteriaceae bacterium
CGTGTTCTCTGTGCTTGCTTTCTCTACGGCGTCGACACCTTCACCGATTCATCCAGCGTATCCCACCGAATATGCAGCTCCGCTGAATCCTTCTTGATGTCATCGAAGGAGATGCTCATGACCTCCTGTGGGCTGGGCAGCGTATGGGCTTTCATCTCGACGCGCCCGAGATCCTGCTCCTGGTGGTACTCAAGCCCCCACTGCCCTGTCTGTTTATTGATAATCAACATCCATTTGTTGGGCGTGGGCAGGGTAAAGATCGTGTAGGTTCCCGCAGGCACCAGCACGTTGCCGATGTGTAGCGGGATCGGCGTGATGAGCGTCGTCGCCGGGTTCGCGCCGGTCCGCCAGATTTGGTTGTAGGGCACGATCTCGGGCCCGCCGACATGGCGTCCGCGTAGGCTTGGCGCGTTGTACTTGATGGTCAGGTTCTGGCCGTTGAGCGAGACAGTCGCCGTTGCGGGCGGGCTGGGCATCGTCTTGCCATTGCCTTGCGGCATCGCCATGCCGTCCATCTGCGCCACGGCAGCGGGAGCAAGTGAGACGGACGCCAAAACAGCCGTACAGACAGTGGAACACAGGGTGCGAAGGAACATGGAGCGTCCTTTCCTGAAGCGTAAACCGTGAAAATCAACAGCAGTGAACTGCTTTCGATGCTGGACTGGCAGCGCATCCTTGTCAACTCGCCCTGGCTGACTTCCGCCAGCCGTGGTGCTAGGATAAACCTGCGCGCCCGTAGCTCAGCTGGATAGAGCGGCAGCCTCCGAAGCTGTAGGTCAGAAGTTCGAATCTTCTCGGGCGCACCATCTTCCTCCCTTCGTTCCGGCCCTCCTCACTCTGCGCAAATCGCGCAGGAACGCTTTTTCTAGCTAACCTTGAATCCTGACGCGCATCCAAACCAAAACGAAACACAGGAGACGATCCATGGCACTGACGAACAACACCGAGTTTGAAGACGATTTCCGCAAGGTTGGTCCTGATGCAACCGCAGACTTCACACCCGGTGCCTCCTCCAACCCCACCGAGTTTGCCAGCAGCGAGAACCTCGAAGTCGCTCCGGCAGACGACCTGGATGAAGAGGATGAGGACGAAGA
>CAXSDM010000007.1:14856-36637 GCA_964235575.1 uncultured Acidobacteriaceae bacterium
GATGATGAAGACGAGGACGAAGAGGACGAAGCTGAGGTCGTCTAGTCTCCGCCTGATTGTTTCGTTGGTAAAAGAAGTCTCGGGCTCCGTTGGTTCCTCCCAACGGAGCCCTTACTGCGTCGGGTGAAACATTTACCCGCGTGTGGGCGCGGAGGACGGGACAAAGCCGCTTGACTCGCGGAGAACGAGTTCGCACGCAAGCGTAATATCGCGCACCGGAGCGTCGGGCTGGCGGACGCGATCGAGCATGGCAGCCATCGCCGCGGCCCCAATGCCGGCGCAATCCTGGTGCATGGTGGTCAGCGGGGTCG
Source organism: uncultured Acidobacteriaceae bacterium (assembly GCA_964235575.1). Classification (GTDB taxonomy): domain Bacteria; phylum Acidobacteriota; class Terriglobia; order Terriglobales; family Acidobacteriaceae; genus Edaphobacter. The sequence goes on from CAXSDM010000007.1 coordinate 15,168, forward strand.
AAAGAAATTTGGCATAGCTCACATCGTCCATGCCGGTGATGCGGATGTCTGCAGGAATGCGGATGCCGAGCGCGATGAGGGTCTTCATCAGGCGCGCGGCGGTGACATCGTTAGCGCAGACAATGCCGTCCGGCGTGTAACGCTTGATCATCTCCGCAACCACGGAGAGTTCTTCAAAGTCGCCGGAGACAACGGTTCCGGTTGCTCCGTTGTTCAGGGCGTAGAGCGCCTCGCGATAGCCGGCAATGCGCATCGCTACGGTCGAGGCCGAGTTGCGCCGCATCGCAAAGAGAATGCGCCTGCTGCCGGCTTCCAGCAGGTGCCGGGTAAGCAGATAGCCCGCGCGATGATTGTCGGTGCCGACAAGGTCGAAGTTGGAGCGCTCGGGATAGCGCTCAAAGCAGCGGTCGAGCAAAATGACGCGGATGCCGGCGCGATCCAGATTTGCCGCGATGCGGCGATTGGTCTCGTCGCGGTGGTCGGAAAATTCAAGCGGCGCGAAGAAAACGCCGGCCACGCCCTGCGCGATGTACTGCCGGCAAAGCTCTTCGGCGGCCTTTTCCGTGCTTGCGCTGGGATCGACCGAGTGGCCCCAGGTGAGAGAGTGCGAGCGCGCGGCGGGTGAGCGCATAATGCCCTGGCAGATAGGCTCAAAGATCTCGGTCGTACCCAGGTCGGGGATCAGCAGCCCGAACTGCAACGATCCCTGCTGCATAGGCTTTTCGACGTAACTGCCGGAGCCGGGCCTGCGGGTGACGAGGTGCTCGCGCTGCAGGCTTTGGAAGGCTTTGGCCACGGTAATGCGGGAGGCTCCGAAGCGCTCACAAAGCACGGCTTCGCTCGGCAGGCGGTCTCCCGGCTTGTAGACGCCGGATTGAATCTCGGCCAGGAGCTCCTCGTAGATAACACGATGCCGGGGCACATCCGCCGGACCGGGCAGCAGGGAGTTGTGCGTCGTGACCTTGTGAGCGGGCATCCGGGTTTCCTTTTGAGCGATCGCGGCCGGAAAAGTTCGCCTCATCTTGACGTACGCGACCTCGAAGGGATTAGTTTCATTTGGGATTGCCTTGCTTCAAAGTCGCCTGCGTTGGTTCTGAATCCGAAACACGAGGCTTCGATCGCTTTGGCTGCACGAAGACAAGTCTCGTTGCGCGCGGCTCGCAGTATGATTGGACGGCCCATGACGAAGATGATTTGGAGATACGGGATGTGTGCCGTGCTGGCTGCGCTGCTTGGGGCGGCCGCGCCGGTCGAGGTGCGAGCCCAGAACCCGCTGGAATCGCAGAAGCAGAAGCCGGAGGAGGGCGCGCAGGCTCCGGCGCAGGGCGGCTCGGGAACCGGAGGCGTCTTCCCGCCTGTGCTCGATGCGCACGATCACCCCATCACCTCCGGCGGCGCCGTCAAGACCGGACCGAAACTCTTTGAGGACATCGCGGCCCAGGCTGGGCTGACCAGCTGGCATCACTGGATGGGCACGCCGGAGAAGCGGTACATCCTTGAAACGATCGGGTCGGGCGTGGCGCTGCTTGACTTCGACCACGATGGCTGGCTGGACATCTACCTGGTCAACGGAAGCACGGAGGTTGCGCTGGACGGCAAGACGCCCTCGCCGCACGCCGCGCTGTTCCATAACAACCACGACGGCACGTTTACCAATGTGACCGCGAAGGCCGGCGTGGGCAACGATCGCTGGGGCTTCGGAGTCGCGGTCGGCGATTATGACAACGACGGCTGGCCGGACCTCTACGTGACCAACTTCGGCCGGAACCGGCTCTACCATAACAACCGCGACGGCACCTTTACCGACGTGGCGGAGAAGGCAGGCGTGGCGCTCGGCAACTGGTCCACGGGCGCGACCTGGGGCGACTACGACGGCGACGGCCGGCTCGATCTGTTCGTTCCAGGCTACGTGCATTACAACTTGAAGGCGCAGCCGGATGAAGGCGCGGAGGGCGTGCCTTACTCCTTCTGCCAGTACCGCGGCGTGAAGACGATGTGCGGTCCGCGCGGGCTCGCGGGCGAGGGCGATCACCTGTTCCATAACAACGGCGACGGCACGTTTACCGATGTGAGCGCAGCAGCCGGGGTGAGCGACAAGCCCGGATACTATGGCCTCTCCTCCGTGTTTATCGACGTCAACAACGACGGGCGCGTGGACCTGCTGGTCGCCAACGACTCGACGCCAAACTACCTCTACCTGAACAAGGGCGACGGCACATTCGACGATGTGAGTTACCCCTCCGGCTACGCGCTGAACAAGGAAGGCCGCGAAACGGCGTCCATGGGCATCGCTGTGGGAGACTACCGCAACAACGGTCTCCTGGATATCTTCAACACGACCTTCTCCGACGATTACAAGCCGCTCTACCGCAACGACAGCGACGCCAACTTCACCGACGTCAGCTACGACGTGCATCTGGCGGAGCTGACGATTCCATTCCTGGGCTGGGGCACGGCGTTTCTGGACTACGACAACGATGGCTGGAAGGACTTGCTCGAGGTCAACGGGCACATCTACCGCAACGCGGATACAAACAAGTGGGGCACAAGCTGGGCGGAGCGGCCGCTGCTGTTTCACAACACGGCGGGGCAGCGGCTGGAGCCGGTTCCCGCGCTCGAAGGCACAGCGCTGGCCCAGGCGATGACCTCACGCGGCCTGGCAGTAGGCGACCTGTTCAACGACGGCCGCATGGATGCGGTGGTCAACAATCTGGACAGCGTGCCGGCGCTGTTGCGCAACGTCGACGCAAACAACCATCATTGGGTAGCCTTTCGGCTGGTAGGCGGGGCCAAAAGTCCACGCGACGCGATCGGTGCGACGCTTTATCTCACGGCCAATGGCATGCGCCAGCGGGCGGACGTGTTCTCGGGCGGCAGCTATGCGTCCACCTCCGACATGCGCCCGCACTTCGGCCTGGGAACGGCCGCCTCCGTCACCGAGCTCGAAGTGCACTGGCCGAGCGGACGCGTGGAGCAGTTCGCGGTGCCCGGTGTCGACCGCTTCCAGACGTTGACGGAGGGCGAGGGCCATGCGATCCCCGCCGTTAGAACGGGCAGTGCATCGGTGCAACCATAATCGTGCGGCGCGCGAGTTTCCTGAAGCAAGGCGAGCCCGCTTCTGTAAAGTACAGAAAAGCTTTTGTTCCAAGGCAAGCGCAGGCCGGGACGAAGCGTCCTTGGGTGACTATGACCTCCTCCATCACGGCGAACGGCGAGATGGCAGACCTGATCCGGGGTCATGCCTGGGCTTCGACTCCTCTCGGTCCGCTGGAGACGTGGTCCGAGACAGCCCTTGCCCTGGTCAACCTGATGCTGTGTTCGCCGTTCCCCTGCGCACTGTTTTGGGGAAGCGAGCTGACCATGCTCTACAACGACGCATACCGGCAGTTCCCTGGGCATCCAGGTTCGCTGGGCAGGCCCATCCGGGAGGTCTACCGGGAGGCATGGCATGTTCTCGAACCGCAGTTCTCCGCGGCCTTGCAGGGAAAGATCGCCCACCACGAAAACTTTCTCATTCCGATCTACACGGAAGGGACCCTGCAGGACCACTATTGGACCTACTCTCTCTCCCCGGTCTACGAGCGAGGCCGCATCGCAGGCGTATGCAACGTCTGTCAGGACACGACGGAGGCGGTGGACGGGGCCGCCAGGCTCCGCGAGCGGGAGGCCTCCATCCGCGACGAGCGCACCCGGCTGCTGCAGATTCTTGAGCAGGCGCCGCTTTGTTTCGCGCTGCTTTCGGCGCCGTACCACGTCATCTCGCTGGCCAACCCAGCCTTTGCCGAGCTGCTTGGAAACCGCGAGCTGCTGGGCAAGACCGTGCGCGAGGCGGTGCCGGAAGCCGAGGAGCAGGGCTTCGTCGCGATCCTCGACCGGGTCCTCGCCACGGGCGAGTCCCTGCGCCGCGATAGCGTCCGCCTGGCCGTGGTTCTGCAACCGGGGCAGCCGCCGGTCGAGCGCTTCCTCGACTTCGTGCTGCAGCCCCTGCGCGGAGCCGAGGGCGCGGTGTCGGCGATCGTGTGCTTTGGGCTGGACGTGACCGGCCGGCGGCAGTCCGAGCTCGCCCTGCGGCAAAGCGAAGAGACGCAGCGCCAAAGCGAGGAGCGGCTGCAGCTGGCGATGGAAGGCGCGGACCTTGGCATGTGGTTCTACGACTTTGCCGACCGCGTCGTGGTCGCCGACCAGACCATGCACCGCATCTTCGGCTCCCCGGAGCGTGGGGGCGAGATGCACGAGTGGCTCGGACGCCTGCATCCGGAAGACAACGACCGCGTGCGCGCGCATGCCCTGGGCGCTCTCGCCGGAGAGCACCCGTACGACCTCGAGTACCGTATTCAGCGGCCGGACGGCGTACGCTGGGTGCGCTCCAAAGGCCGCGTGGTGGCCCGCGAGGACGCGCCGAAACGCATGTTCGCCGTGGTCGAGGACATCACCGGCCGCAAGCTGATCGAAGCGGACCTCGAGCGGAGCCGCGAGGCGCTGCACATGGCGCTCGACGCAGGACGCGCCGGCACCTTCGACTGGGACATGCGCACGGACAGCATGCAGTGGAGCCCGGAGCTGGAGCGGCTGTACGGGGTAGAGACCGGGACCTACGAAGGCACCTTCCGCGCGTGGCAGCAGCGGGTCATGGCAGAGGACGAACAACGCATCGCGGTCGAGCTCGCCGAGGTCTTGGCGCGTCGGCAGGAGCGTTACGGATACGAGTTCCGGGCCATCCTCCCCGACGGCTCGCGGCGCTGGCTGCGCGGCCAGGCTCGCATCGTGTATGCCGCCGACGGCACGCCGCTGCGCATGGTGGGCATCAACGTCGACATCCACGAGCGCAAGTCTGCCGAGGAAACGCTCATCCGCACCGAGAAGCTCGCGGCCGTGGGCAGGCTGGCCTCCAGCATCGCGCATGAGATCAACAATCCGCTCGAGTCCGTCACCAACCTGCTCTATCTCGCGCGCACCAGTGAGGCGGTCCCGGACGAGGTGCGCCAGTACCTGGTCACGGCCGAGGCGGAGCTGCGCCGGGCCTCTGCCATCACCACCCAGACCCTTCGCTTTCACAAGCAGGCGACCAGGCCGGTGGAGATGACGTGCGATGACCTGATCGGAAACGTTCTCACCATCTATCAAAGCCGGCTCGTCAACTCGAAGATCAAGGTAGAGAAGCGCAAGCGCGCGCACCGGCCCGTGCTCTGCATGGATGGAGAGATCCGGCAGGTGATGAGTAACCTGATCGGCAATGCGATCGACGCCATGCATCCGGACGGCGGACGCCTGCTGCTGCGCAGCCGCGAAGGTCATGACTGGAAGACCGCGCGCGAGGGCCTAATCGTCACCGTCGCGGACACCGGACCGGGCATCGCCGCAGAGACCGCCGCAAGAATCTTCGAAGCCTTCTTCACCACCAAAGGCATCGGCGGCACGGGCCTCGGCCTATGGATCAGCAAGGAGATCATCGACCGGCACCACGGCCGATTGACACTGCGCACCAGCCAGGCCCGGGGCCGCAGCGGGACTGTCTTTGCGCTCTTTCTTCCGTTCCTTTCCGCCAACGAGGCCGGAGGCACCGGCGGTCCTGCGGACGAACTCCCCGCAGTCGGCTGACAGCTGTCTCGGCAATGAACTATGATCTGTCCGGACAGGTTCGCCCCTCGCCCTGAACGATTCGCATGCAGTTCTTCGCGCCAACTCGTAGTCTTCGTTCGCTTCAGCTCCTGTTAGGCAGATCTCTGCTGATCGCCGCTGGGCTGATGACGTTTGCCTCGCTGCCGCATGCGGTGCGCGCAGGCAGCGACACGGACGCAAGCACCGACGCACGCAGCGCTTACAGCAGAAAAATTGCCAAGGACTATACCTATCGTTTCGGCGTCGACAAGCCGTTTCTGCCATCGAACATGACCACCTCCACGGGCGAGTTTCTCGACCCGAAGACCTTTCCTACCGCGCAATACTGCGGGCATTGTCATCAGGAATCGCACGCGGAGTGGAGGCAATCCGCGCACTCGAACTCCAATCGCGCGCCGTGGTATCTGCGCAATGTGGCTCTGTTGAATGCGGAGAAGGGTATCAGTTATTCGCGGCATTGCGAGGGCTGCCACGATCCGCTGGCCGTCGCCGCGGGCGCGATCACGGAGGGCGCACCGCGCACACGGCCGTACGATCAGGATGGCGTAACCTGCATGGTCTGCCACTCCATCCAGCAGGGAGACACGCGCGGTACGGGCAGCTTCGTGCTGGGCGTGCCCGCGGTGCTGGTCGATGAGGCGGGCAAGCCTATCACGCGGCCCGTGCAGGATGCCGAGATCCTCGCGCACCTGGACAGGCACTCGGCCGCAGTCATGAAGCCGTTTTACAAAACCAGCGAGTTCTGCTCCAGCTGCCACAAGGCCGCACTGCCCCGCACGCTGAACGACTACAAGTGGCAGCGGGCCATCTCGCTCTACGACGAGTGGCAAAATTCATCCTTCGCCAAGGAGTCGCCGCTTCCTTTCTATAAGAAGGAGGCGGTCTCCACCTGTCAAACGTGTCACATGCAACGCGAGGCGTTAGGCGCGCTCAACGATTCGGGCGCGAAGAACGGGCAGGTTGCGTCGCACCGCTGGCTGGGCGCGAACACCATCGTGCCGCAGTACTACCACTATGAAGAACAAGCCAGGCGCGTCGTGGCATTTCTGCAGGCGAGCGTCTTCAACGTCGACCTGTTTGCGCTCGAGCCGGAGAGTTCTGCCGGTCTCATCGCGCCGCTCGGCACGCAGTCGTTCACGCTTGAGGCGGGTCAGCGCGTGACGGCTTCGGTCGTCATCCAGAACAAAGGCATCGCCCACTCCCATGTGCCGGAGCAGCGCGACATGTACGAATCCTGGGTCAACTTCGTGGTGAAGGATGCGAGCGGAAAAACACTGAAAGAGAGCGGCTTCCTGCAACCGGGCGGAGAACTGGATCCGGCCGCGCACAGTTTTACCAATCGCCTGATTAACAAAGACGGCGGCATCAACGATCTGCATCAGGTATGGGACAACCGGGTCGTGGCCTACAACAACACGATCCAGTCCGGCCGCTCGCAGCTGATCCGTTACGCGTTCACCATGCCGGAATCCGGCGGCCCGGTCACCGTGACCGCGCAGGTACGTTACCGGCGCTTCGACCAGCACTTCGTGGACTTTGGCATGAGCATGCCAAAGGGGCAGCACTACCAGCAGCCGATCGTCGACATGGTCAGCGTAAGCCGAACCTTGAAGACCGGCGAGAACGCTCCGGTCAAGCCGCTCCCGAACGAGAATCCGGAGTGGATGCGCTGGAACAACTATGGCATCGGGCTGCTCGACGCGCAGCAGTATGCGGCCGCCGTAACGGCGTTTGAGCATGTGGCCAGGCTGCGGCCCGACTACGCCGATGCCCAGACCAACATCGGGCTCGCCTACATCCAGTGGGAAAAGTACGACGAGGCGCTGCCCTATCTGCAGGCGTCCCTCGCGCTGGCCAAAGACAATGCTCGGGCGCTTTACTACCTGGCGCTGGTGCAGCGAAACGAGGGCCAGGTGGACGAAGCAATCGCGAACCTGAAGAAGGTGTCAGCGCAGTTTCCACGTTCGCGCGATGCGCACCGGGAGCTTGGTTTCTCCTTCTATCAGCAGCACAGATACGATCTTGCGCGGGCTGAATATGAAACCGTACAGACGATTGATCCCGACGATCTAGCCGCGCATTACAACCTGGCGATCCTCTACCGGCGGCTCGGCCTGAAGGACAAAGCCGCGATCGAAGCGGCCGCTTTTTCCGATCAGAAAGATGATCCAACGGCCAGCACGTACGCGCTCGAGTACTTGCGCAAACATCGTGAGATTGCACAGGAGAGCGTGCCCTGGCATGTGCACGATCTCGATAAGCATGGCACAGACGAGCTTGCGCCGGCGCTCCCCGTGCATGCGCAGAGCGGCGAGCCCGCCTCAGCTGCATTTGGAAAGTAGAATCAGGACGTGCGCTTCTTTTTGTTTCTCTGTGCAGCTCTCGGGCTTACGACGCTGGCGATCATGCCGGGCATCCACGTCGTCTCTGCAGGTTCGAAGCCGGCGGATCGCGGGGCTGCACTCTTTGCCACGCACGGATGTGCTCATTGTCATGGAGAGAAGGGCGTAGGCGGCGGCCGCGGTCCGGACTTGCAGTTGGTGCGCAAACGGCTAAGCGGCACTGCAATCGCACAACAGATCCACGACGGCGGTAAGGGGATGCCAGCCTATACGGATCAGCTAACGGATATCGAAGTCGACGACCTTGTAGCGTTCCTGAAGGTAAGGCGTCCACTGATCATCGTGCCGAAGCCCGCGCAAGCTACGCCCAAGCCCGCAGCGGAGAAGCCCGATCCAAGCTAATTTACGCAAAAGATTACGGCAGCTTCGTGCCTTTGCCCTCCATCAGTTCCATGAAGCTATCGATCTTGCCGGCGCGGAACTGTTCGCGTTCCCCATTGGGCCAACGCACGTCAATCGAGGTGAGTTGTGTCTCTGTACCCAGGCCGAAGTGCAGCCGAAGATCGCTGCTGCTGTTATAGCTTGAGCCGCTGCGAACCTCATCGACCCAGTTACGCTTGCTGCCATGCACAACGACGCGCGCGCCGATCGCGGAGCGATTGGAGTGCGTGCCGACGAGCTTGAGGCCGAGCCAATGATTTGTGTTCTTGGCTTCATTGACCAGCAGCATGGGACGATCGCTAAGGTTGTTGACCACGGCCTCCAGTCGCCCGTCGTTCCAAAGGTCGGCAATGGCCAGGCCTCGACCGGAGAGCGGCTCTGTCAGGCCGGGGCCAGACACTTTGGAAAGGTCTCTAAATTTCCCCTTGCCCAGGTTCCAATAGAGAAAGCGTGGCTCGCGAAAAGTTGCGCCCAGCTTAGCCGAGTCAACCTCCGGATACACATGGCCGTTCACCACGAGCAGGTCCGGAAATCCATCGTTATCGACATCGGCAAACATCGCGCCCCAGCCGAGCGCGTCCAAATTTGTGGCGAGTCCAGCAGCAAGGGTAACGTCGGTGAACGTGCCATCGCCGTTCGCGTGGTAGAGCGTCGAGGTGTCGTCGGAGAAGTTCGTCTTGAACAGATCGAGGTGCCCGTCGCCATCGTAGTCGGCTGCAGTGGAACCCATGCCGGCCTGTTCGCGGCCGTCCTCGTTGAAGGCTGCGCCGGCGTCCGCGCCGACATCAGTGAAGGTGCCGTTGCGGTTGTTGCGATAGAGGATAGATGGTGTGGAGTCGCAGGCCACGTAGATATCCGGCCAGCCGTCTTCGTCGAAGTCCAGCGTGGTTACGGAGAAGCAGTAATGGCCGGCAGTCTTCTGCATGTCGCTCGATTCACTGACATCCTTGAAGTGCCCGCCTCCTTCGTTGTGGAAGAGGAGATTGGGTGCGCTGGGCAGGCCGCGCGGCCCGCACATCACAGGCGCGCCCTTCCACATGCAGCCGGCCTCGGCGCCGGGCGCAGGCGTCTTCGCAAGATCGAAGTGGACATAGTTGGCGACGGCGAGGTCGAGCTTTCCGTCGCGGTCGTAGTCGAGGAACGCGCAGCCCGTACCCCACTCTTCGCCTGTCCCTGCGACGCCAGTTTGCTCCGCCACTTCACGGAAGGTGCCGTCACCCTGGTTGTGAAAGAGGCGGTTCTTGCCGTAGCCGGTTACATACAGGTCGTCGAAGCCATCATTGTCGTAGTCGCCCACGCAGGCGCCCTGGCCCCAGCCGGTGGAGATAAGGCCGGCCTTGGCGGTGACGTCCGCGAACGTACCGTCATGATTGTTGCGAAACAAATGGCCGGTAGGCTTATCCTTGACGACGCCTGCGGAACTGCCGAGCTCAGTGCCGTTGACGAGGTAAACGTCCGGCCAGCCATCGCGGTCGTAGTCCAGGATGGCTACGCCGGAACCTGTCGCCTCGACGATGTAGCGCTTATTTTCCACGCTGCCGTTAACATTGCGAACGGTAATGCCAGCCTTGGCGGCGACATTGACAAACCACGCGGGCGTCGGGTGAGCGGCGCTCGCCGGGTACGGCGTCTGCGCCTTTGCAGCAATGGCCAGAAGAAGAAACAACAACGCCTTCACTTCCCTGCTCCCAGGCCACCCATGGCCATCGTCTTGAGCAGCTTGCCGCCTTCTTCAACCACGTAGAGGTGGTTGGCGGCGAGGTCGTGCAAAACATCGGTGGAGCCAGAGGGCCACACGATTTGAATCGTATCGGCCTTGACTGCCTGGTCGAGTCCGAAGTGCAGGCGAAGATCGTTCTGCGAGTAGTAGCTACCGCCGCTGCGGACCTCTTCGATCTGCTGCAAGGGCTGCTTGCCCAGACCGGACTTATCCTGCGCCGCGGTTTGTGCAGAAACGATAATCCGGGCGCCGATGCCGCTGCGATTGCTCTTCTTCCCCACCAGCCGCAGCTTGATCCAGTTGCGCTGTGTACTCGCGTCGCAGCGCAGAAGTTGCGGCGGCGCGTTCACGCAATTGACGACGATGTCCATATCGCCATCGTTGTCGAAATCACCGAACGCACATCCACGTGCGGGCACGGCATCCGTCATGCCGGAACCGGCCTGATTGGTCACCTCTTCAAACTGCCCCGTGCGCAGATTGCGATAGACATACTTGTGCTCGGCATAAGGAGCGTCCAGGTGCGAGCTGTCGACCTCCGGATAGACGTGGCCGTTGGAGATGAAAATATCGAGCCAGCCATCATTGTCAAGATCGACGAAGCCCACGCCCCAGCCAAGATAGCGCGTATTAATACCCAGCCCGGACAAGTAGGTGTGATCTTCAAAGGTGCCATCGCCGAGATTCTGGTAGAGCGAATCCGTGTCGCCGGCGAAGTTGGTTTTAACAATGTCGAGCAGTCCGTCGCGGTTGTAGTCACCCACCGCGACGCCCATGCCGGCCTGCGGTTTCCCATCCGGCGAGTAAGCAACGCCAGCCTCAATCGCCAGGTCCTTAAACGTCCCGTCTTTCTGGTTTTGGTAGTAAGTGGCGGCGGTTGAATCGTTGGCGACGTAGATGTCAGGCCAGCCGTCATTATCCAGGTCGGCCACCGTGACCGACAGCCCGTAGGTGCCGATCGTCTCCCACATACCAGCCTTCTGCGAAACATCCGTAAACGTGCCGTCGCCATTGTTGCGGTACAGCAGGTTCTTGCCGCCGTCCAGCCCCGGAGGACCACAGGCGACCTGCATGCCTTTGTAGGCGCATCCGGCGGCCTCCGGCAGAGGCGCGGTCTTGATGTCGAACTCGATGTAGTTGGCGACAAAAAGATCAAGGTGGCCATCCTTGTCGTAGTCGAGAAAAGCACAGCCGGAGTTCCACCTCGTCTTGCTCTGCGTAAGCCCGGCCCTGACGGTCACATCGGTAAAGGTGCCGTCGCCGTGGTTGCGATAGAGAATATTCTGGCCGTAGTAACTGACGAAGAGATCGTTCCAGCCGTCGTTATCGTAGTCGCCCACGCAGCAGCCTTGGCCCCATCCGGAGCGCGTCATGCCGCTCTTCGCTGTAATGTCGGTAAAGGTGCCGTCGCGATTATTCTTGAACAGCCTGCTGATAGGCTCCTGGCCTTTGGCAAAGCCTTCCAGCCGCGTGCCGTTGACAAGGAACAGATCAAGCCAATCATCATGGTCGAAGTCATAGAAGGCCACGCCGCACCCGGTAGTTTCGAGCAGATAGCGATTCTTATGCTCGCCTCCGTAGATAGTCTTCGCGGTCAGGCCGCTTTGTTTTGCAACGTCGACAAAGCTATAGCCAAGCGGGGTTCCAGTCACAGGCGAAGGCAGGGTCTTCGGCGCGGGCTTGGGCTTGACGTCGTAGCTGGGCCGCGTGCCAATCTGCTGCGGCGGGCTCGCTTCCTGCGCGGGCAAGGCAAGCTTTAGAACATCTTCAAGCGAGAGCACAAGCGCGGTTCGAGAAAGCGATTCTATAAAGCCACGTCTGGTCCAGATCATCCGCTTGCTACTCCCGGGTTCGCTGATAAACACCTTTGTGCGTACATCCGCGCCTCAATGCAGGCTTTCGAGCTCCGGCTCGCTGGCAGCCTGCAGCTTCTGCGCCGTCGCGTTTTCGCGGCTCGCATCGTCAGCGCGGCCCATCGCGCGATACGCCTGCCCCAGCAGACTATGCGTCATGTAGTTGGCTGGATCCATCGTACGCGCACGCTCAAGGAAGGTCGCCGCGCCTAGCGGATCATTCTTCCTGAGCATCGTTTTGCCAAGCAGAATCAGAGGACCGGTAGCGTTTGGCTCCAGCAGCACGGCTTCCTGCAGACTGTGCTGCGCCTCGTCATACTTGCCCGCGCGCACATACGCATCGCCGAGCCGGTCGTACACGATGCCTTCAAGCGGGTTACGCGCACGCTCCTTTTCAAGCTCCGTGATCGCCTCATCCAGATGATTGCCGACCAGCGCAATCTCGCCCAGCAGTTCATGCGCGAGTGGCAGCGTGGAGTCCAGCGCAAGCGCCTTCTCGGCGAAGCTTTGCGACACGGGAAGAAACTCCCGCCGCAGCAGCATGCGCGCGGAGATAAGATAAGCCGGCGCGCTGTCCGGAGCGAAGCCATACTGCGCGGCAAACGCATGACGCGCATCATCGTAGCGGCGCGTGTCCATGTAGCAAAGACCCAGCACATAGTTCGGGTCTGCTTTCTCATGCATATTCCCGGCGCGCGAAGCTTCAAGCAGAGGAATCGCTTCTGCCGGCCGGCCAAGTCGAAACAACGTCAACCCACGCATCTGCGCAGATTCACGATCGGTGGGATCCTCCTTTACCGCTTCGGCAAAGGCCTCATCTGCCTGCTTTAGCCGGCTGAGAGCGTAGTCCGCCAGGCCTTCCATTCGACTCAATCCATCAGGCGCCTTGGTCGTCTCCGTCGCGTGTGTGCGCAGAGCCTCTACCTGTTGCAGTACCTCTTCCGCATGTCCTGAGTCCACCAGCTTGCGCAGGTTCACCATCTCGGCAGTAGCTTGCGTACGTGCCGGCAGACCGCCCCAGCAAACAGCAATGAGCAAGATTGCCGCTCGTAACCAGCAACTCATCTCTTGTTTCCTCATGCACAAACGAAGCGGAGGAGCAGTCTTCGCTCCTCCGCTCACGGAATCCATCCTACCTGTTTTAGAACTGCACGCGTCCGGAGAACTGCAGCTGCCGTGGGTTAGCAGAAGAGTTCGGATAAGGTCCTGACGTGATGGACCCTCCCTTGTCGATCGTGTTGTTCGGTGTGCCCCAGTTGATATGATTGAACCCATTGAATCCGTCCGCACGCAGTTGCAGGGCGTACTTCTCTCGGATCATGAAGTTCTTCTGCAGAGAAAGATCCCCGTTGAAGAAGTGCGGGCCGAAGGCGGTATTACGTCCCACGTTGCCAATCTGGTCCGGCCCCGGAATAAAGAACGGCGTACTGGCGCTGGTGAGATTGTAGGCGTTATAAAACTGCAGGTTATTTCCTGGAATACCGGAGACCTGCGGGTGAAACGCACGGGCATTACCGCTGACGTAGCATGGAGCGCTTCCGGGCAGGTTGGTGCTACAACTGGAGTAGTTGAGCGTGAAGGGAAGGCCGCTCGAGTAGTTGAGCACGGGGCTGAACTCAAAGCCGCTCACCACTTGGTTAATGAAGCCGTTGGTATGATTCAGCAGCGGCTTGTTATGGCCGAACGGCAGCTGGAATAACCCGTACACAATCACCTGCTGCTGACGAAGCGCACTGTCGCGTCCGCGTACCGCGGGAATACTCCACGTCGAAAAGCCCGTGTTATCGCTGATCGCCTGCTGCCACGCGTAGTTCGCGTTGAGCGAGTACCCATGCGCCATGGTCTTGGTCACCGTCGCCTGCAAAGCGTTGTAGTGCGTGTCCAGGTTGTCGCCATAATCCTGGATGGAGTTCGTCCAGCCGCAGCCTCCGTTCGGCGCATTCACACCACCCACGTTGGCATAATCCGGATCCGAGCATCCCGGCAGCTTCAGTCCGTAATAACGCTGCAGATAAATCGAGTTACTCGTTCCTCCAGTCGCGCTAATGCCGGAGGCAACCGTGGAATCGTAGTGCAGTGCCTGGCCGGTGTAGCTGTAGTTGGAGGGTAGATTAATGGCCGCCTCATTCGGGTTAATCTGCTGCCCGGACGAGTCACCCAGCGTGTGCGTTCCCTTGTTGCCCACGTAAGCGATCGTCATCGACAACGTCGGCGTGAGCGACTGCTGAATCGCGGCGTTCCACGCATCGAGCGTAGGCAGTCGCAGGGGATTCGGCCGCACATGCGAGCTAACCAGGTTGCCCGGATTCGGAAGCAGTCCCGTAGCCGGAACCACCACCGCGGTAGGAGCCACGGGACCCGTGCTCAATTTAAAAGCATAGCTCTGTTCGCCGTTGGTCTGCGTCTGCTGCTGGCTCGTCAGCACGGGCAGGTTCTGCGTCGCAGCGTGGCCAAAGATGGAGCCGAAGACACCAATGTCAAAGCTGCGTCCGTAGCCTGCGCGAATGACTGTCGTGGGCGTCGCCTGGTAGGCGATACCGACTCGCGGAGCATACGTGTTTCCCGCGATCTGAAAGTTCATATTGCTGCCGATCTGCCCAATCCCCGCGACCTGGTTATACCCCGTCGAAAGATTGAGCAGCGATCCATTGCCAGGACCGTTGATCGTCTCCGGGAAGTAGAACTCATAACGCAGGCCGTAATTAACGGTGAGCTTTTGCGTAGCTCGCCACGTGTCCTGCGCATAAAAGAAGTCGCGCTTCTGGAACTCCTTCGCATTCGTCGACGTGCTTACATAGCGAACGAAGTTAGTAGTATCACCCAGCACAAAGGTCGCCATGCCCAGGCCACCGGTGTTGCTTCCTGCCTGCGACGTAGGCCCGGAGTTGAACTGCAGCACGCCGGTGCGATCGTTGTCGCTCGGCACCCGCAGGTTCCGCGCGTACCTAAGGTCCGCCCCGAACTTGGCGCTGTGCGTGCCGAGCGTCTTGGTCCAGTTATTGACCAGCTGAAATTGATCCTCCCGCTCAATCAGTGGGCAGTTGCAGCGATCCACATTGAGCGACGCCCCATACTGCGAACCTGCGTCCGCTGCGGGGAAGCTGTTGTACGACGCACTCACATCCTGAATCTGAAAGCCCGGCGCGCCCGTCGTCAGCGCATTGCTTGTATTCAGGCCCGGAATGCCAAGGTTATTGGCAAACGCCGTTCCCGCGTCGTACTTGCCCGTAATGATGTTGTAGCGGAAGTACCCAAGCCGCACGTCCGTAACCAGCTTGCTGTTGACCGCGATGTCAGCTCCGGCAGCGGCGCTGTCGTTGGCTCCCTTCGAGGTTCCGGCATAGCCGCCCAGGCCAAAGCCCGCGCCGCCCGCGGCCCCAAACAAAGTGGTCCCGGTAAGGACGTCGGTGAAGCGGCTGAACCTGCCGAACACATGGACCTTCTGACTCACAGTGTAGTCGCCGCGCGCATCCCACTGATCGCTGTTGAACAGTCCCTGGCCGCTGGCGGCATAGTTATTCTGAATGCCGGTGACGCCGTTGACTGCCGTGCCCGGGGTGTTCGGGGCATAGGGCGCCAGCAGCTTGAACAGGTTCAGGGCAGGCGCGGAGAGTTGAGCAGCCGGAATCACATTGCCGGCGTACGCCGTGGAGGTATACGTATTGTTCGCAGGGTTCAACGTGTTTTGGTAGAGCGTCACCGGGTATTGGCTGAAGTCGCACCCAGGCGTCGCCACGCCATTCACGATCGGAGTAACCTGGCCCAGGCACGTCTGAATCAGGTGTGCGGTCGGCACCGTCTGCACCTGCGCAATGCCGACCTTCTGCCGCGTGCCCTGGTAATCGCCGAAGAAGAACACGCGATTGCGCAGCACCGGTCCTCCAATCGAGCCGCCAAACTGATTCTTCAACCCACCCGGAAACGGATTCGTCGCCGAAAGCTGGCTTGGCCCTTGCGTGAAGGGATCGCGCGCCAGGTTCGCGTTGCTCTCCCGGTAGTCGAACGCCGAGCCATGAAAGGTGTTTGAGCCGGACTTCGTCTGGGTCGTCACGACTGACGAAACCGCCTTGCCGAACTCCGCGTCGAAGTTCTGCGTCGTAATCTTGGCTTCCTGAATGGAGTCGATGTTCGGATTCACAACAATGATTCCGAGAATCGGGTCCTGGTTGTCGGTGCCATCCAGCTGGTACGCGACGCCCGCAAAGGCCTGTCCATCCACCTCGATCTGCTTGGACCCCTGCGGATTCTCATCCGCCGCATGGCTCCATCCCAGTTGCTGAGCTCCGGGCAAAAGCAGCTGCAGGTTCGTAAAATTGCGATCCGGAATCGGCAGGTCGATCACCTCCTGCGAGCTGAAGGTCGTCGCCACGTCCGCGCGGTCCGCCTTTAGCTGCGGCACCTGGTCGGCATTGACCTCCACCGTCTGATCGGAACCCCCGACCGCCAGGACGGCGTTCACCTTGGGAGACGTATCGGCGTGCAGGTCAATCTGCGTCTGTTCAAACGATTTGAAGCCACTGGATGACACCTTCACGGTGTACACGTCCGGAATCAGGTGCTCGGCCGTAAACTCACCCGCCGCGTTGCTCTGCAGCGTGACCGAAGTACCCTTGGCGACGTCAGTCACCGTCACCGTGGCTCCCGGCACGGCGGCGCCCGTCGCGTCCGTCACCGTGCCCAGAATCTGTCCGAAGACGGCCTGCGCGATGGCGCTTGGGCCCGATGCCGCCAGCACGGCAAGTGCGCCCGCCACCAGCGAACACTGTCCCCAGCGATTCCAGATCTTTGTCATCTCACTTCCTCCTTGTAGAGCCAAGCATTGCGTGTTCCGTGCCCAACTCCGCCGTTGATCAGCCGGGGCCACATGCCCTGCGCTGCTTCCTCTAGGGGAACGGGGTTGGAGGTTTCCGAAAACGTAGTTTCGGATTGCGTGGGTAACATTAGTCACCGGGGCAGCAACCTGTCAATCTGTTTCGCACAGAAGGTTGCAGCTTTTGGTTCGCTGAATGACATGACAGCTTTGCCGCTCTTCGTTTCGCAGACAAACCCGCGACAGCCAGGCTCTTTTCAGAGAATGCGTCCTGGACATCCCCTTTCTGCCACGCCGGATCGCCTCCTCTGAACCTCCTGTCTCCCGCCGATCAGGACAATTGACATAGCAGCTCGGCGGCCCCGGAGCGCAGATGGTATAGTTTCCCGGCGTCTTCTTTGGAGGAAGTTCCATGGCCCCTTGGCTCTCCCGCAATCGTGCGGGTCGGTTCGCTTCACCCTCGGCATTGCCCGCTTGCAGCATCAGTCTCGCCTTGTGTCTCGGCACCCTCACCGTCGCCGCGTGGGCGCAGCGCCCGGTGGTGCACGCGACCACGGAGGCGCATCCAGCCGCGGCCTTCGCCTTTCCCGCCTCGCCCGATCCCTGGTGGAAGCACGCCGTGGTCTATGAGATTTACCCGCGCTCCTTCCAGGACTCAAACGGCGATGGCATCGGCGACCTGAACGGCATCACCTCGCGGCTCGACTACCTCAAGACCCTCGGCATCGATGCCATGTGGATCTCGCCCATGTACCCCTCGCCGCAGGTCGACTTCGGCTACGACATCTCGAACTACGAGTCGGTCGACCCGCAATACGGCACCCTCGCCGACATGGACAAGCTCATCGCCGAGTCGAAGAAGCGCGACCTCCGCGTCTGCCTGGACATGGTGCTCAACCACACCTCGGACAAGCACCAGTGGTTCATCGATGCGGCCAGTTCGCGCACCAATCCGAAGCACAACTGGTACGTCTGGAACGACGGCAAGCCGGCCGATGCACCAGGCGTAACCGCGTACCAGAAGCGCTTCGAGCACGAAGGAAAAGTCCCACCCAACAACTGGGTCTCGCTCTTCGGTGGCTCTGCGTGGGAGTGGGTCCCGGCCGTCCACCAGTTCTACTACCACAAGTTTTACAAGCAGCAGCCGGACCTCAACTGGGACAATCCCGCCGTCGAAAAGGCCATGTTCGACGCCATGCGCTTCTGGCTCGATCGCGGCGTAGCGGGCTTTCGCCTCGATGCCATACCAACGTTGTTTGAAGATCCGCAGCTGCGCGATGAACACGAGCTGGGCGGCATCAACGCGCAAGGCGACCCCAATCTCGCCGAGGATTTCACCAGCAACCTGCCCAAGGTGCATGACGTCATCCGCCGCATGCGAGCCATGGTCGAGTCCTATCCCGGCGACCGCGTGCTGATTGGCGAAACTTACCTGCCCAACACCGCAGCGCTCGACAAATGGTACGGCGGCGAGGCTCACGATGAGTTGCAGCTGCCCATGGACATGCTCGTCGGCTTCCATGGCGACCACGACAAGCTCACCGCAGACAGCTTCCGCCAGCACATCACCGAAGTCGAAACCGAAGTACATGGCTCGCAGCCGCTGATCGTTTTTGACAACCACGACAACGTGCGCGCCATCGACCGCTACGGCGACGGCACGCACAACGACCAGATCAACAAGCTGCTGGCCACCGTGCTCTTCACCACCAAGGCGACCGCGCTGATGTATTACGGCGAAGAGCTCGGCATGACCACCACCACGCCTACCCGCAAGGAAGACGTGAAGGATCCCATCGGCATCACCGGCTGGCCCAAGGAGAAGGGCCGCGACGGCGAGCGCACGCCCATGCAGTGGACGCCCGGTCCGCAGGCTGGCTTCAGCACCGACCCCAACACCTGGCTTGCGGTGGCGCCCGACTACAAGACGGTAAACGTGCAGGTGGAGTCGAAGCAGAAGGACTCCGAGCTCGCGTGGTTCAAGCAGATGATGGCGCTGCGCCGCGGCAATGCAGCCCTGCGCTCGGGTGCGATGACGATGCTCGACACCAGCAATCCCGATGTGCTCTCGTATGTGCGCTCGATTGGCGCAGGGCCGGCCGTAGTCACCGCGATGAACTTCACCGCCGAGCCGAAGACCATCTCGCTCGACCTCAGCGCTGCGGGCGTCAAGGGCACCAGCGTCAAAACGCTGGCCGCCGACGATGCTTCGTTAATGTCCACCAGCACGCTTAAGAACATCACCTTGCCGCCCTTTGCAAGCTGGGTGGCCAGCGTCCAGTAGCAGGCATTTCGCACGCAGCCCGGCGAAGCGAGACTTTGCCGGGCTGCGTGTTTTGGTGAGGGCCAATGCGCTTTTCAACCGTGGTCAAAGTTGCGGGATGCAGTCTCGTACTGACGGTCTCTGCCTCGGCGCAGATGCCGGACATTCGCGGCTATATCGCGAACAGCTGGAGCACGCTGTCGCGTTCCATGTCGGAGTGCAAGTCGGTGGTCGACCCCAAAGTGCGGACCGCGCCCGTGCTCTACCTGCCTGCGGACATGCAAACTCCGCCAGCCGTGGCCGCGATGCATGACGCTTGCCACGTCGATGTGCGGCATCTGCCTCGCGTCATCCACGCGCTCGGCGACGTAAAGACCGCGGAGCTGCCGGTCGAAGGCCTGCTCTATCTGCCCAATCGCTATGTCGTTCCGGGCGGCCGCTTCAACGAAATGTATGGCTGGGACAGCTACTTCATCCTGCTCGGCCTCGTCCACGACGGACACACGGACATCGCGCGCGGCATGGTTGAAAACTTCTTCTTTGAGATCGAGCACTATGGCGCAATCCTGAACGCCAACCGCACCTACTTCTTCACGCGCTCGCAGCCCCCGTTTCTTACATCCATGATCCGCGAAGTGTTCGAGCATCCCATTGCAGGTGCGAAGCCGGATCGTGCTTGGCTCGAGCGCGCCTACGACTTCGCGCAACGCGACTACGCATTGTGGGTATCGCCGGAGCACCGTGCCGGCAATACCGGCCTCGCGCGCTACCGCGATCTCGGAGAAGGTCCGGTGCCCGAGATGGCGGATGATTCGAGCTACTACCCGGACGTAATTCGTTGGCTGCTCGCGCATCCCGATCAGCACCCGGAATACCTCGTCGACGGCCCCGCCAAGCCAACATCGGAGCAGGCAGCAGCGTTAGCCAGGACAAGCTGCGTTGTTGCCTCCTCGCACGTGTGCGCGCAGGCGGTGGTCAGCAATCATCGTCTCTCCGCAGCCTTCTATCGTGGCGACCGCGCCATGCGGGAGTCAGGCTTCGACACCACCTTCCGCTTCGGCCCGTTCTCCGGCTCGACCACCGACTTCGCGCCCGTGTGCCTCAACAGCCTGCTCTTCCGCTACGAGCAGGACATGGCCCACTTCGCAACGAAGCTGGGACGCACAGGCGAAGCGGCGGAGTGGACCAGGCGCGCGGCAGCCCGCAAGAGTGCCATCGACAAGTATCTTTGGAATCCTTCGGCCGGGCTGTATGTGGACTACGACGTTGTCACCGGCAAGCAGTCGAGCTACCACTACCTGACTACGTTCTATCCGCTGTGGGCCGGTGCGGCCAGCACGGCGCAGGCAGCGGCGGTGCGGTCGCACCTCAGCCTCTTTGAGCAGGGCGGCGGCCTGGCCATGAGCGACAACGTCTCCGGCGTGCAGTGGGATGCACCCTTCGGCTGGGCCCCCGTCACGTGGCTCGCGGTCTCGGGACTTGAGGCAAGTGGCTTCGACGAAGATGCACGGCGCATCGCAAAGAAGTTCAACGCAACGGTGCTCGAAAACTTCGAACGCGACGGCACCATCCGCGAAAAATACAACGTCGTCAGCGGCTCCGCCAATGTGCAGGTAGCAGCGGGCTACAAAAGCAACGTGGTGGGCTTCGGCTGGACGAACGGCGTGTTTCTGAAGCTGGAGGACCTGCTCGCAAGCACTTCCGCCAATCGGTAGGAAAGCGTACTTCCCTACAGTTGCGCTTCTTGACCCTTCGTCTACCAGCGCAGCGTGACAGCCTGCATAACATATCCCGACCCAGCCCCGAACTGGACGCGCAACTCACTCTTGAAGAGCTCTGCGCCATCCGCCGTGGGAGTCACCGCCCCATTCCGCCGCACGTGCAGCACGGCCGAGCTTCCAGCCAGCCCCTCAATCTCCAGCTTCAGCATGTGCGCATCCGCAGTCTCACTCAGGACTTTTATCTGTGCGGTCCTCGCGCCACGCAGGGGCAGCCCATGCGCAAGGCTGACCTGGACCGCCGGCAAAGGCATACGCAACGTGGAGCCATCCCCGGAAGCTCCCACAAGCCGAACGCTTGAACCGCTCTCTGCCACTAGCGACACCACCAGGCTCTGTCGTTCGCGCCGAAAGCGCAGATTCACTACGGACGCCCCCACATGCAACCGGTCGACCTCCGCCGTATCCCAATCCGCGGGTAAGTGCGGATCCACGCGAATCTCCTGCTTCAGACCATCCACCTCGATCCCGAACAGTCCGCGCAGCACAGGCGTCACCACCATCGCGGACGACCACAACTGATGACTGGTGCTGCGCCCAAATGGCTCGAAGAAGTCGCCTGAAAGCAGCTCCGTCACCGCGCCAGGATCCTGCGCATAGGTCAGGTCTACATTCTGCATCGCGGCCTGGTAGCCGGCCAGCGC
>CAXSDM010000007.1:36737-43637 GCA_964235575.1 uncultured Acidobacteriaceae bacterium
TGCCCGTCGTTCCAGCTGAATCCGTACGTCCCCGTTGCGGGCCGGAAGTACTCGCGTTCCGCCGTCGCGTCTACCGCAGCCGCTCGCGCCCGCGCCGCAGACGCAAGCACCTTATCCCCCAGCAGCCCGCATAAGTCCCCCATCGCCCGCGAAGCCTGCGCATCGAGCAGCGCCAGATAGACCTCCTCTTTCGGCATCCCCGGCGGCCAGCTCTCCACCCAACCCGTACCCTGCGCGTTGTCGTAGATGCCGTCCCCATCGGCATCATGCGTCGTCTCAAACTGCCACGCACGCAGCACCTCTGCGCGATGCTCCTCCACAAACGCAACGTCGCCGCTCGCCCGCACATAGTCCCACATAGCCATCAGAAACAGCGGCGTCGCATCGGCCGCGGCATACTCATATGGCAGCGCCTTCCAGTCCACCTGGTCCGCAGTCTGCGAGTACTCGTGCATCATCTTGCCATCGGCCCGCTGCCGCTTCAGCAGAAACGCAAGCTCGTCCCTCGCCAGCGAAAAATCCCCATAGCTATCCACCGCAAACAGCGTATACAGCGCATCACGCCCAAAGAACCACCCAAAGCCCGGACGCGCCGAATCCCCCGATGCATAGTACCCCGCGACCAGCCCCACCTCACCCTCCGCGGTACGCGCCCGCAGCTGGCCAATCGACGTCTCCGCCCACCCAAACGCCGCGTTCAACCCCGCGTCAGGCGTAACAATCCGCGTCACGTCTCTCTCCTGCGCGGCATAGCGTGCGCTGTGTCTGGCATAGATCGCCGGCAGCTGCTCATCGAGTGCCGCCAGCTTAGCCGTCAACGCCTCCCGCGAGGCCGTCTGGCGCGTACTCCCCACCGCCATCAGCAAAGGAAACACCTTGCCCCGATCCGTCTTCGGATCCACGCGCAGATGAAACTCCAGCGGATGCGTCTGCGGCCGCTCCTGGTACGGCGTCATGATCCCGTGCGTCGCTCCCGGAAGCGCAACCGCCCCCGCGAAGTCCGGAAAGTCGCTATGCAGCACATACAGTCCGCTCACGCCCTGCGGCACCCACTCCGCCGCCGGCTGCCCGCTGCTCAGCGCCGGCCACATCTTGCGCAGCTCCGCCGTAAACCGAAACGTCAGCTCCACCGGATGCAGCGCATCCACCGTAAACAGCACCACCGCGCCCGTCCCCGCGTCCATCCCATCTGCCGCGAACATCGTCTGCCGCACCGTCACCGCAATATGCGCGTATGTAATCGTCGTCCGATCCGGCCGCACCTCGATCTCCCGCGCCATCGCGTTCAACTCGATCGGCACAGGATAGCCCTCGACGTTCGCCTCAATCGTCATGTGGCTCAGCAGCTTCACCGGCAGCACCCACGCCTCGAACTCGCCCTGCTGCTGTCCCACCAGCACGCCGCGCGGTCCGGCCACCGTAAACGGCTCGCCCGTTTGCACCGGCTGCGTCAGCACCGGCCCCTCCATGCGCAGCGGGAATGCAGTCGTCGCCGGAGCCTGCTGCGCAAACACCCGCATGGCAGCCATCCAGGCAAGCGCGCCCAATCGTCGAGACAGCATCCAGGCACTCCTCCGTAAGCCGACTCATTCTACCTTGCAAGCTGTCCGTACAGTTCCGTAAGATCACCGCGTATGCCAAGCTCCTGCCGCTCCGCGCCGACGCTCGTTCTCCTGGCCTGTCTGGCCGCGAGCACGCACGGCCTCAGCAGCCGCGCAGCGCAAACCGCACCTCAAGCCGAGCCCGCCACGACCGGCCTGCTCACCCGCGAACAGACCGGCAAACTCCTCCCCGCCACCGTCTTCTATCACGGCCAGGTCGCCCCCGTGCAGGCCCGCAACTCCGCCGGCCTGCGGCTCCCCGGCGGCAAGCTGATGCTCGTCACCCTCGTCGACACCTCCGGCTACGCGTCCAGCGTGCAGCAAACCTACCAGGGCTATCTCCTCACCGAGACTCCTCTCCGCATCGGCAGCCAAACACTCCCCGCCGGCGCGTACGGCTTCGGCTTTCTCCCCGAAGACCAGATGGTCGTCATGGACCTCGGCGGCACGGAGCTCATGCGCACTGCAACCACACGCGACGCACAGATGCCGCGGCCAAACCCGCTGCAGATGCTTCCCGATCCCTCCTCCGCCATGCGCTATCGTCTCTACCTCGGCCGAAATTTCGTCACGCTCGAAGCGGCGCCACGTCAGGATCAATGATGCCGCGGTCTGCACGGACGTATCTCCTCCTCGCCGCTATCGGTCTTGCGCCGGCCCAGCTCCGAGCGCAGACCGAGGCCAAATCCTTCATGCAACAAGGCCTCGCCGCAGCCCGGCAGGGCGACCTCCCCCGCGCCCGCGCAGCCTTCACACGCGTCGTCAAGCTCGCCCCGCAGGTCGAAGCCGGCCACGCCGCCCTCGGCTCGGTGCTGCTGTCCCTGCATGACTTTGAAGCCTCAATCAAAGAGCTCGCCATCGCGCATCGCATGGACGCAAACGACCTCGCCGTCGACCTCAACCTGGCCCGCGCGCAGGTCGCCCTGGGCCAAAACGACGAAGCCGTCGCTCTCTTCCGCGAGTGTCTCAGCGACTCCACAGCCCCCGCGCTCTCGCCTGAGGAGACGGTCGCCTATGCCACCGCGCTCACCTCCACCGGCGAGGCCTCCGCGGCCGGCGAGCTCCTTGCCCACGCGGTCGAAGCTGCACCGGACTCTGCCATGCTCCACGATGCGCTCGGCGCCTTGCTCGCCGGCATGGGCCAGATGGAGCGCGCCGTCCCCCTCTTCCAGCGTGCCGTCACGATCGATCCCGCCTTCGGCCAGGCGCAGTATCATCTCTCGGTCGCGCTGCTCGCGCTCGGCCAGACGCAGCAGTCGCTTACCCCAGCGGAGTTGGCAGTCGATGCAATGCCCGCGAGCTTTGAACGCCAGCTGCAACTGGGACGCGTCCTCTCCGCCATGCATCGCGACCTCGACGCGCTCGAGCACCTGCATCGCGCGGCCGCGCTCACCCCAGCCAAACCTTCGGCAGACGCAACCTACGCGCTGGCCCTGGCCTTGCAGGCAAGTGGCGACGCCTCCGGCTCACTGCCTTTCTTCGCCGCCGTCACCTCGCTCGGCCCGGCAGACCGCAGCTTCGATCGCACCGCCGCGCTCACCAACCAGGCGCTCGCCCATGTGCAAACAGGCGATGCGGAAGGGGCCTTGCCGCTCTACGCCCAGGCTCTTGCGCTCGGCCCGGACTCGGCCACCTTGCGCGAAAACTTTGGCGCAGCCTACCTCCAAAAGGCCGACCTCACCCATGCGCTCGAGCAGTTTCATGCCGGGCTTTCGCTCGAACCCGAAAGCGCCCAATTGCACTACGATCTCGGCCTCGCCTACAAGCTCAAGGACGACCTCGCCTCCGCCGTCCCGGAGTTTGAACGCGCCGCCACGCTCGATCCCGCGCTCCCCGACCCGGCCTACACGCTCAGCGTCATCTACATGCAGCAGGGACGCTTTGCCGACGCCGCGACGAACCTCAAGCGCGCCGTTTCCTTGCAGCCCAACAACGGCGACGCCTGGGCTCTGCTCGGCAGCGTGCTCAAGGATAGTGGCCAGCCGGCGGACGCAACGGCTGCTCTGCAGAAGGCCATCGTGCTCGAGCCCGACCAGCCCAGCCTGCACATTCAACTGGCCGCGCTCGAGTCGCAGGCAGGCCAGCGTGATCAGGCGGCGGCTGAGCGGAAAATCGCCGCCGAGCTCAGCCGTGCCGCCAACAATCGCCAGCGCGCCAGCTTCGCGCTCAAAAGTGGACGTACTCTGCTGAACGACAACAAGCTCGCCGAGGCAGCCGTGCAGTTGGCCAACGCCGCCGAAGCCGACCCGACCTTGGCAGAGCCGCATCAACTGCTGGCCGTGGTCTACGGACGCCAGGGCAAAGCAGCCGAAGCCGCGCTCGAGCGCAAGCAAGCCCATGCGCTCACCGCGGCCCCGCACCCCTGACGCAAAGGAGCGATTGGGGGTGAGGCCTCGTGCACATTGGTTTCTGGCCAGGCCAGATTCTCCGTAGTTGTTCTTGTTTGGCTACGACACAGCATCAGGTAATTCGCACTAAGCGCACCGAGGTCTGTTTGCGGCTTGCCCATCCAACTCGACATAGCGTCGCACTCCGGCCAGGCGCGTCAGCCGCAGCGTTAGTCTGCGCACTTCTGCTTGTCTGGAACGCATTCGCTCCAGGCAAACCCACCCTCGTGCGCGCCTCTGAAGTCCTCCCCACACGACTCGAAAATCCCGACCAGGTCTGTGCTCACTGCCACCAGGCAATCTACGACACGTACGAAAAAACCTCCATGGCCCGTGGCAGCGGACTCGCCACAGAAGGCCTGCTGCCCGGCAAGCTGCACGCTGCCGCTTCCGGGATCGACTTCCGCGTCTTCTCACGCGGAGACGCCGGCTGGATGAGCTTCGAGCGCGCCGGCAGCAACGACGCGCTCCGAGGCGAGCGCCGCCTCGAACTCTTCATCGGCTCCGGCCATCGCGGGCGCACCTACCTCTACAACGACGAGGGTCGCTGGTACGAGCTGCCCATCAACTTTTACACCCGCCGCGCCGCCTGGGGCATGGCTCCCGCGTTCGACAACGCGACCCACATGCCCGCGCCCTTGCCGGTCGATCCGAACTGCCTGCATTGCCACGCCACCGGCGTACAAGTCTCCCTGCCCAATGCGCGCAATCACTTCTCCGCCGCGCCCTTCACCCAGGGAGGCATCGGCTGCAGCGGATGCCACGGCGACCCGACGCAGCACCTCGCTCAGAGCGGTCATGGCGGCATCGTCAACCCCGGCAAACTGCCCGTCCCCGAGCGCGACAGCGCCTGCATCCAGTGCCATCTTGAGGGCGACGCCGTCGTCTACCGCCAGGGCAAATCGCTGGCCAGCTTCGTGCCCGGCGAGCGGCTCGCGGACACCGCCGTCTACTTCGTCCGCGCCAGCCAGCAGGGCGGCGGTGCACGCGCCACCAGCCAGTACGAAGCTCTCCTGCGCAGCGCCTGCAAACGCGCGAGCGGCGACCGTCTCACCTGCACTTCCTGCCACGACCCACACGCGGATCCCGCGCCCGCCAAGCGCGTGACATACTTCCGCCAGCGCTGCCTCGACTGCCACACCGCGCCCGCCCTGGCCACGCATCATCCCGAGCAGCCCGACTGCGCCGCATGCCACATGCCCTCGCGCAACACCGCCGACATCTCGCATGAGCAGGTGACGGATCACGACATCGAAGCCCGCCCGCTCAAGTCCGCCGCACTCCACCCGCTCCGCATCGAGGACGAAGTCACCCTGGTCCCGGTCGGTGACTTCGCCGCAAGCGATCGCGACACCGGCCTCGCCTACGCGCAGCTTGCCCAGCGCGGCAATCACCAGGCAGGCGTCAAGGCACTCGCGCTACTCACAAAACTCGCGCCCACGCATCGCTCAGACGTAGACGTTCAAGTACGCCTCGGCTATCTTCAACAGCTCTCCGGCAATCTCGCCGCCGCATCCGCCGCGTACAAGGCCGCGCTCGAAAGCAATCCATGGGAGCCGACCGCGCTGGCCAATCTCGCCGTCCTCGACGCCGGAACCGGCCGCATGCCCGAGGCCGTTCGCCTGCTCGAACGCCTCATCGCGGCCGATCCCGCGCAGACCTCTGCCGGCCTCAACCTCGCCTTCATCGATTGTCGTCTGCACCGCACCGAAGACGTCCGCGCCCTCTTGCAACAGCTCAACCAGGTCAACCCCGACGACCCCACCCTCCAGCACTTCCAAGCCACAGGAGACTACAACGGCCAGCACTGCTCTTTTTAGAGAACCAGCACACTGGGTGCCCCATCCTTCGAGTCTCATCCGAAGGGTGGGGTATCGAGCGAAGCTCGACCGCCTTTCCCCCAAACCTGCCCCTAAACCGAAGTCCCACGTGGTATCGAACCAGCTATGCCAGATCCGCTCACCATCCTGAGCATCGCCTACCCCTTCGCCCCGGTCGAACCCGCTTCGGTCGGCGGAGCCGAACAGATCCTCGCCACCGTCGAAGCCGGCCTGGTCGCCGAAGGCCTGCGTTCGGTCGTCGTCGCCCAGGCCGGCTCCCAGGTCGCCGGCACGCTGCTCGCCACCGCCAGCCCCAAGGGCATCCTGACCGAAGCCGTCCGCGCCCAGGTCGAAGCAGCTCATCAAACCAACATCGATCGCGCCCTCAGCAGCTTTCCCATAGACCTCGTTCACATGCACGGCATCGACTTCCACCGCTACCGCCTGCCCGCCCACCTACCCGTCCTCGTGACACTCCATCTACCACCCTCCTGGTATCCGGAGTCGATCTGGTTCCTGCCCCCGCACATTCACCTGCAGTGCGTCTCAGAATCCCAGCGCCTGGCCTGCCCGGAAGCCGTCCGCCACCGCCTCCCCGTCACCGCCAACGGCGTCTCGCAGCCACCCCCCACACCCACCCGCAAGCGAAGCTTCGCCCTGCTGCTCTCCCGCATCTGCCCTGAAAAGAATCTCCACGTCGCCCTTGACGCAGCCCGCCTGGCCAACGTCCCCGTCCTGCTCGCCGGCCAGGTCTTCCCCTACCCCGACCACCTCCGCTACTTCGAAGAAGAGATTCGCCCGCGCCTCGGCCCGCACGCGCGCCACATCGGCCCGGTCGGCGGCCCCGCCAAGCAGCGTCTGCTCGCCTCCGCTCGCTGCCTGCTCCTGCCCACCCTCGCGCCCGAGACCAGCTCGCTCGTCGCCATCGAAGCCCTTGCCGCCGGCACCCCCGTCGTCGCCTTCCCTTCTGGAGCCATCCCCGAGATCCTCGAACCTGGCCGCACCGGCTTCCTCGTCCACGACACCAAAAGCATGGGCGCAGCCATCCTCCGCGCCTCCACCCTGGACCCCGAAGCCTGCCGCACCGCTGCC
>CAXSDM010000008.1:0-19008 GCA_964235575.1 uncultured Acidobacteriaceae bacterium
CTGGGCGGTCTTTTCATCGCCGCTCACCGTGCGGTACGGCAGACGGCCTGACGACTCCGCTGGAGCGGTGCTGCGACGTATCCATTCGGGGCAAAGCTCGTCCACCTTTCAGAATTGCAGCCGAATCGACCTCGGTTCTTCCGCAACGCCGGGCCACGGTTCCGCGGCGTTCCACGTTAGAAGAGCGCGTAGCTCAAATATATTACGATTACGGAACGCAGGCAGATGCGTTTTGAAGGAACACGTCGGTGGTCTATTCTTTGAAGATCAGATCACAGGTAAGACACGGGGGCGATCGGCGATATTCTGAGCCCTTTGACCCACCGCTCCGAGAAGAGGAAAGAAGGTTCCGATGATCGTCGACTCTCCTTCCGCACTGGATCCGGTACCCTGCCGGGCCATCATCATCAATATTTCGACGAAGGAAGTCTCCACGCTGGCGCTTCTGAGTGTATTGCGTTACTCCGATCTCCCGGTGCTGCTCCTGGATCTTCAATCGAGCGACGGGAGCCTTGAGTATTTCAAAGAGAAGATGGCCTCCGAACCTCGCCTCGACCTGTGCTCGGCCGCACCGCAAAAGCATGGATACATGCTCGATTGGCTCTTTCGTGAATCAAGAGACGAAAGCCTGCTGCTGGTGGATTCCGACCTGGAGCTGATCGATGCCGACATCCTCACACGCATGCGGGACGCGCTGCAGCAGCCTGACGTGTTCGGGGCCGGTGCGATCCACGGGCCGGAGTGGATGGGGCGCGCGCACGGCCTGCCGAGCGAGGCGTGCCTGTTTCAGGAGCGCATGTGGATCCCCTTTACACTGCTGCGCGTGGCTTCCATTCAGGAAGCTCTCGCCGCGGGCTTCTCGTTCATCAATCGCTGGGTGCCGAATGAGATCGTGTCCGTTCCCTGGCTCTCGAACGCGCTTTCGAAGCGCTTCTTTCTTCCCGTGGTCAAAAACATTCGTGCCAATTTCCTTCGCCGGACGCGCAAAGTGTATCAGGGACGGCAACCGAACCTGGTCTGCTGCGACACGGGAGCCGACGTCTTCTGTCATCTCAAGTACGACCGGAAAGCGCGCTTCCTCGATTTTGGCATCGCCCACGTGGAGACGCTCACGCATCATTATCACGGCGTGACCCGGCGCCAGGTCAAGAAGAACGATCGCAATGCGACTGGCCTGAACGAGATCATGAGCGGCGTGCTGGCTCGCCTGAAGAGCGAGTACGGTGTCGAGTTTTGACCGCTTTGCTGATCGGTATGCGCAAGGCAGCGAATGGGTAAGCACGGACGCGTCGCGCTCATTGAGCCCGTGGGCAGTCACGGCGGCATGGACTACTATGACCTGGGTCTGTGCCGGGGTCTCATCGCGGCCGGCTGGAAGGTCGGCTGGTACACCTGCGCTGAAACTTCCAATCCCGCGCTTGCCGGCCTGAGCTTCCATCCCGTGTACAAGGGCATCTGGGGCAAGGCAAACCGATGGAAGCGTGCCCTTCTGTATCTGTTCGGGACCGTGCGCGCTCTGTGGGGAGCCACCGTGGCGGGCGAACGGATCTGCCATCTACATTTCTTCCATGGCGCTCCCGAGGAGTTGCTGGTCCTTTGCCTCGCGAAACTCTTCGGCCGCAAGGTCGTTCTCACGGTGCATGACGTCGAATCCTTTGCTGGAGACTCCCCGCGCGGCGTCGTCCGCCGCATCTACGGATGGGCGGACCGGCTGATCGTGCACAATCAGACCTCGCGGCGGGAGCTCGTTACCGTGCTCGGCGCCTCTCTAGCAAAGATCGCCGTGATTGCTCACGGCAATTACCTGGATGCTTTGGGGCCTGTTCCATCCGGGCTTGAGGCCAGGCTGGCGCTCGGCATCCCGAGCCAGGCTAAGGTGGCCTTGTTCTTTGGGCAGATTAAGGAGGTCAAGGGCCTCGACCTACTTCTAAAAGCCGTGCCGGCGGTGGCCGCCGGGGTTCCGGACTTCGTGCTGGTGATCGCCGGGCGCCCATGGAAGAACGACTTCAGCCGCTACGAAGCGCAGATCGAACGTCTTGGGATCGCGTCTTCCTGTCGACTGCACATCCGCTTTATCGCCGATGGTGAGGTCGGCCTGTTCTACGCGGCCGCCGATGTGGTGGTGCTGCCTTACCGGCGCATTTATCAAAGCGGCGTGCTTCTGCTGGCGATGAGCTACGGCAAGGCGGTACTGGTCTCCGATCTTGCCGGCATGACCGAGATCGTGACCGAAGGCGACAACGGCTACGTGTTTCCGAGCGGCTCTTCGGCAGCGATAGGGAAGGCACTCGCCCTCATCTTGAGCGAAGACGAAGAGAGAGCGCACGTCGCCGAACGAGCGTTGGTTTACGTACAAACGCGTCATGACTGGACGCAGCTCGCCGCGCAAACGGCAGCCGTGTATGGGTCGCTCTAACCCCTTCGCGCGGAGACGCGGGTTCTTGAGCACGAACAAGATATTTTGTTTGAGATGGACTGCTCATGCGTTGGCCAACTTGCTGCTCCCTGGTGAATGGATCTGTTCCAAAATGGGCCATTCTGTACCGCGGGGATCACCCGTAATTGTGTTGCAGATGACCAAAGTTCAACAATCCGACCCGCAAGCACTGCTATACTCAGCGCGAGGACCCACACCAGAATGAGCCAAAGTGGCGATATCAAGATCCGCCCTGACTCGGACGATTTGGCATTTTCCGATATCTTCGTCATGCTGCTTCGGCACCGATGGCTGATCCTGCTGACCGTCTTGCTTTGCTTTGCGGCGGGAGTTTTTCTTGCTCGGGGTCCACGCCAGTATGCAGCCAACAGCATGCTCCGGGTGCAGCCCGGGGTCTCGGGCCAATACCGTGCTTCTCAAGCAGGTACATCGTCTCTTGAAGTCGCCGACCAGACGTCTCCCTACGTAGACATTCTCCAAAGCAATACGCTTTTGCTGCGCGTGGCGAAGGACCTGGATCTGGCAAACAATCCGGACTTCCTGGGCAGCCGGCCCTTGCACCATCAGTCGCTGGAGGATGACGCGGTGAAGGAGCAGGTTCTTCGCACCCTGCGCGGTCGCATCGTTGTGACCCATAAGCCCAAAGATGAGATCATTCGTATCGTTTGCACGACACCCAGCAGGACGCTCTCGGCAAACATCGTAAACACGTTGATCAATGATTTTGTCGTGTACCTTGTGCAGGTGCGTTACGGCGCCAGTAAACGCGCCTCAAGCTGGCTGTTGAGTCAGCTTGACGACTTGAAGCAGCAGGTAGAGCGGGATCAGACCTCCCTTACCGAGCTGCAGGCTAAGCTGGGGATCGTTGGCCTGAGCGAGACGGGCAATGACTACCTCTCTGCCCAGGCGCTTGATGCGCTGACCAAGGCAAGCAGCGCGGCGACGGTAGACCGCATTGTTGCGGAGGCCAAGTACCGCTTCCTGAACGAGTCCGACCCGGCACTGATTGAAGGCGAGGTCAATCTGCTGGGTGGAGCGAATGCAGCGCAGGGCAGCCTTTTGCAAAGCTTGCGCAGCGCGCAGGGCACTCAGGCCAGCACCTACGCCAAGCTCCTCGAACAGTTCGGATCGAAGTACCCGACCGTGCAACAGGCCAAGGCGCAGCTGGACGAGACGACACGGCAGGTGATCGCAGAGCAGAAACGGATCGTCAACCAGGCTAGGCTTTCTTTCTCCGCCGCCGCGGCCAATGAGAGCATGACGAACAAGGCGCTCAATCAAAAGCAGGGCGAGTCGTTTGGCCAGCGCAGCGACATGGTTAAGTACATCATCCTGCTGCACGATTACCAATCTCACAGGACGCTCTATGAGGGCTTGATCACGCGGCTGCAGGAAGCGGGGATCACCGCCGGCCTTGAGAGTGGAGAGGTGGACATCGTCGACCTGGCCGACGTGCCAACTCGCCCGGCACCCCCGGGGCGCCTGACGTATCTTGCGGGCTCGCTGGCGGCAGGAATCATTCTGGGCTGCATTCTGGCGCTGCTGGCCGAGGCGCTCAGCACACGGGTGATTACCTCGGCCCAAGCGGCGCGTGCCAGTTCGCTTGCGCCTCTTGCGGTCCTGCCTCGCTTGTCAAAGGGTGACCTTACCGGCTCGATCTCTCGTGATTCCCCTTATATTGAAGCAGTCGAAAGCCTTCGGGCGTCTCTGCTTGACGGTGAATCGAAGCCTTCCCTGAAAGTTCTGCTTCTGACGAGCGCCTTGGCGACCGAAGGCAAGTCGACCATTTCCGCAAGCCTCGCCGTGGTGCTTGCCCAGCATGGCGCGCGCGTTCTGCTGATCGACTGTGATCTTCGCCAGGGAAATCTGGCCTCTCAGTTCGGCCTTCCCTCGAACGCCGGGCTCACGAGCGTTCTTGAGAGCCGAACCGATTTCGACTCCGCCGTACAGACGGTGACTGTGGTTCCGGGCCTGCAACTTCCGTCCGGTCTTCAGGTTCTGGTAAGCGGGCCTTCAGTGTCCACGCGGAGCGCGATTCTTCTCGGGTCAAGCCAGATGCAAGCCCTGATCAAGTCTGCCCGGGAACGTTTCGATTTTGTTGTTCTCAACGGTCCTCCCACGCTGGGACTGTCGGATGTGCTCAATATAGGAAAGCTCTCAGACACGGTTCTGTTTGTCATCCGCAGCAAAGCTGTGACGCGTAAAAGCATCCAGCAGGCATTGCAGGCTTTGGAGATCGCCAAAGTGCCTCTGCTCGGCTATGTCCTGAACGATTTTCGGCCCGAGTTTCGCGAGGCTGGCTATACCACCTATCGCACATCCGCTTCCGTAGACGCGAAAGGAGCCGCGTAGTGAACGTCCTCAAACCTGCCATCTGGGCCTTCTGCCTTTCCGGCCTCCTGCTTTGCTCCGATTGCCTTTGGGGACAACAAACGGTCGGAACGCTCCCGATCGTCTCCGCCCCTGCGCAGGTTGAACCGGAAGTCGACGTCAATTTGCTCCAGAGCCTGCTGATGGCGAAGCGGCCGGATCTCGTGTTCCGCGCCGACGACGTTCTGACCGTGAACGTCGTCGGCATCGAAGACTACGCGGTCAAGCAGCGCGTCGCTGAGGATGGCTCGATTGCCTTTCCTCTGATTGGCAAAACCCAGGTGGCAGGCCTGACCACCGAGCAACTGCAGGCCTCGATTGCCTCTGCTCTGGCGGCGGCGGACATGGTTCATCGGGCCCAGGTGACGATTACCAGCGATCTTCGTCCGAACGAGGTGGTCTCAGTGTTGGGAGATGTTGTCCGTCCGGGCATCTTCCCTGCCAACGGAAGTCTGACGCTTGCCGATTATCTGAGCCAGGCAAATGGGTTCGTAGAGAATGCTGGATCGGCCCAGGGAGGCAGTTCCGTGGCCAGCTACACCGTGACGCTGGTTCGCCCCACGCTGAGCGCTCCGGTACGCATTCCGCTGAGTCCGCGAGCCGCAGACGCTGCGTGGGGACGCATCCCTCTGTTTGCTGGAGATCAGGTTCGCGTCAGCAAGGTCGGTGTCATCTACGCTGTTGGTGCTTTCAGGAATCAGGGCAGCTATCAGCTGAAAAACGTCAGTCATACCACAGTGATCGATCTGGTGGCTCTGGCCGGAGGCGTCGGCTTTGAGGCAGACAGCGGGGACACGCACATCGTCCGCAAGAGCGACGGAAAAGACCTGGTGATCGCCCTGAAGCTGTCGCGTATCCTCAAGGGACTAGATCCGGATGTCGTTTTGCAGGCGGACGACATTCTCTTTGTCCCTACCAATCAACTGAAAGCGGCGATTAAGGGCGGAGGACCGTCGATCATCGTGTCTCTCGCCACGGCCGCGCTGTATCGGTAGCGAGCTCATGGAGACAAGGATGTACGACCTGGCTGTCGCGTATCGGATCTATCCCAAGGTTTCGAAGCCTTCGCTTGGCCTGCCGTTTGAGGATGATAAATTGCATCAAGCCGAGCTGTGCGTACGATCCTTTGCGCGTGCCGTGGCTTCGCTCAAGGTGAAGATTTGGGCCGTGATGGACAGCTGTCCTCCGGAGTATGAGGCCATGTTTCGGCGCTATTTCGCGCCGGAAGACCTTGTTCTGGTTCCTCTTACAAAGGCTGGCAACTTCGGCACGTTCTCCAGGCAGATGGACATTCTACTGAGCCAAACCGATGCCGAGGCCGTTTACTTCGCCGAAGATGACTATTTGTATTTACCTTCGGACTTCTCCTTGATGCTGCGCTTTCTTGAACAAGGCAAGGACGTGCACTTCGTCTCCGCTCTCGACCATCCGGACGACTACTGTCTGGATTTTCATCGCGGTCCCAAGTGGGTGCAGATATTCGAGGGCACGCATTGGCGGAGCGCTGCCTCCACCTGTCTCACCTTTCTTACGACCAAGAAGACGCTTCAGCGCTATACGCGCATCTTTCGCAGCTACGAGCGCGATAACTACGACACCAGCCTCTGGATGAGCGTGACAAAACACCGGCTGTTTCATATCTTCAGCCCGGTCATTTACAATGCCGAGGACAAATTCTTCAACCTGCGAGCGCTGATGAAGGCATGGATTTATGGGTTTCGGCAAAATCTGTTCGGAGCCCGTGCCCGGCTGTGGGTTCCCATGCCTTCGCTTGCGCTGCATTTGGATCGCCATCATCCTGCGCCGGGCTTCGACATGACCGCGTGGATGCTTGAGGAAGACCGGAGGAGCCCAGGGTCTCCGGCCACTTCTCATGCAAACGAGACAGCGTTGGCGCGGAAGGCGAATTGAGGCTTCGCCTCTCTCAGTTTTCCCGTGAGCGAGTTGCCGTTCTATGAGCCGCACCTGCGTCGTTATCGTAAGTTATAAGGGCTCGGTGGATACCACGGCCTGCCTTCAGTCGTTGGCAGACTCCGATACTGCTGTCACAGCGGTGGTCGTGGATACGACGCCGTACGACCCCGAACTGCAGCGGGTCGTGGCTCTGTTTCCCAACACGCACCTGATCCAGGCCGAGGCGAACCTCGGCTTCGGCGGCGGCAACAATGTCGGGATCCGCTGGGCTTTGCGCCACACGACGTGCGAGTACCTTTTTCTGCTCAACAACGATGCACTGGTCTTTCCGCAGAGCATTGGCGAGCTTGAGGCCCAGATGAGCGTCCGGTCCGATGCGGCGATCCTTACTCCGCGCATTGCCTTTCGGGATCGTCCCGACCGGCTCTGGTATGGCGGGGGAGAGGTGGACTGGCGACGAGCCAGCGTCTTTACGCCGGGGTTCGACGGCCCTGTCGACGCTCCCGAGGCCTTGCGGGAGCGATGGGTGACCTTTGCCTCCGGATGCGCGCTGTTCGTTCGCCGGTCAGTGATCATCTCGCTCGGTGGGTTCGACCCTCGCTTCTTCATGTATGAAGAGGATGTCGAGTGGTGTCTGCGAGCGCAGAAGCATGGCTTCAAGATTCTTTACGTTCCGAAGACGCTCATCCTGCATCGCGCCCAGGGAAGCAGCAACCCGGCTGAGGACGCTGCAAAAGAGAATCGCGCCGATTTCTGGTCACCCAAGAATCCAAGGCTTGCCTTCTATGCCTTTCACATCATTCGCAATCGCATGCTGAACGTGTATACCCATGCGAGCGCCCGGCAGAAGCTCCTCGTCGTCCTCTTCTTTCCGCTCTATCTTCTCCGTCACGGGATCCCGTTTCTTCTCGGCGGCAGACCCGACGCGGTCTGGGCGATGTTCAAAGGAATTGCCGATTCATGGAAGCATCGTCATCCAGAACCCAAGCAAATTCCCTGGGAGATCTGAATCGTGCGTTCAGGCGCGACTTCCTGCGCTGCTCTTAGCCAGATGCACAAGCGTGATCACACAGCGCCACTTCGCGGGTAGGTGCAGCGGATGCAGGAAGCGTTTCTGGACTAGAACTTAAAGTAGATGAAATCAACATGCCCGAAGGTTCCGTAGAAGATCACGGCGAAGATGCACGCATAGTACAGAGCGTACCGAACAGAACGCCTTGACCAAAGAGTTGGGCGATGCTCGGGATGCTCGATCAGCCATTCGACGACAAACATGGTCAGGACGAGAAACAATAAGACAGGTAAGTCCGCTTGTTGAAGTCCGCCTGCAAGAAACAAGTGCGTATCGAAGTGTCCGAAGCTGAAGATGTGCCGTGAAATGAACAGGGCGTCCCGAAGCGAGGAGGCACGGAAGAAGATCCAGGCAAGGCAAACCAAGCCGAAAGTCACGGCGACCTGAAAACAAGCGAGCGTTTTGGGAAACTTCTCTAGGTCCAGGCTCTTTCGTAGTTGACGACGTGCGGGTGCAGTCCAATGAGAAAATAACAAATACAAACCGTGCAGAAATCCCCAAACCACAAAGGTCCAGCTTGCACCATGCCAAAGCCCTGAAGCAATGAAAGTTATCAGAACGTTGAGATAAAAGCGAGGTACAGCAACACGGTTGCCACCTAAAGGGATGTAGACATAGTCTCGAAACCAGGTTGAGAGTGAAATGTGCCATCGATGCCAGAATTGCCGACCGAACGAGCGAAGTACGGACGCCTGAAAATTAGTAGTCAGATGAAAACCCATAATGCGGCCTAATCCGATGGCCATGTCTGAGTAGCCCGAAAAGTCGCAGTAAATCTGAAGGGCAAACATGAGTGTTGCGACCAGGAGTACGGTTCCGTTGAATTGTGCGGGACGAGCGTACGCCATGTTCACGAAGGACGCGACACCATCCGCGATTATCATTTTCTTGAACAATCCCCAAAGAGTTTGGCGTGCTCCGTAGGCGACGTCGGGCCAGCTAAAGCGGTGCTCAATGCGAAACTGAGGCAGTAAGTGGTTCGGGCGTTCAATTGGTCCGGCAACCATCTGCGGGAAGAAAGCGACGTAAAGCGCATAATGCAAGAAACTGCGTTCGGCAGGGCTGCGGCCTTTGTAAACTTCGATCGTGTAACTCATTGCTTGGAAGGTATGAAAAGAAAGCCCGATGGGGAGAATGACGGAAAGAAGCAGCGGTGGATCATTTACAGCAAAGCCGCTGTGATGAAGCGCCCTCGATACGGAAAGGCTCATAAAATTAAAATATTTGAAGACGACCAGCAGGAGTATGTTGCTCCCCAGGCTTACAAACAAGTAGAGCCTGCGTAAGCTGATGGCTCTGGCTTGCTCGATGAGGATGCCGGTCACGAAATCGACGATCGTGATGGCCCATATCAGAGTGATGTATTTCCGGCTCCAGCACATGTAGAAGTAGTAGCTGGCTAGAAGCGTGATGATTTTGCGCAAACGTCCGCTTGTAAAAAAATAGAACGGCAGGAAAACGATGAAAAAAAGAGAAAATGAAAACTACTAAACAGCACTCTGTCACCTCAGATGGGGAGCAATCAAGTTATATAGGTCAGCCCTGTACGCTTTGGCTCCGTCAGGATTGAGGTGGATGGGATCGTTGAAGAAAGCCGGAGGATAAGAAAATAATTTGGTCCCGACCACGCGACAAGAAGAATGGGCGGCGAGGTTTTCGGCAAACTCACTGTCGATCGGCGGAGCAGGCGCGAACTCTCCGATTCGGCGGTAGTACGGCACATAAAAGCAACGAGTATGATGCGACGCAAGGGCACTGTTGAGCTGGTCGAGTTGCAAGCTTGCAAAGTCCGGATGTTTTCGCTCCACAACACCGGGGTTATCCGAAGCGAGCGTATACCCAGGAGTTAAGCGATCGTCGGGAAAAATGCTTAACTTTTTGATGAAGAACCAGCCCCGAGCCTGAATCATGGCCTGAGCAGTTTCCTGTGAGGATCTGTAGAAGCGTACTGGTCCTCCGTTGCGACTGGCTTCAGCCAGAAAGCGGGTCACGTTGCGGGTGAGCAAGCGGAAGGGGAAAAATGTCGAAGCCAGTTCGTTGCCATCCTGGGCAAGAGAGAAGAAAGAGGTCTGCCGGCGAACAGGGAACCACTCTCGTGTGAGCAAAACAACGTCAGGTCGGTGCTCTTGGGCGAGCATTTCTGAAAGCTCGCCGACAAACTCGTCCTGACCTGGGAAGCCGGAGTTGAACGAATATGTCGTG
Source organism: uncultured Acidobacteriaceae bacterium (assembly GCA_964235575.1). Classification (GTDB taxonomy): domain Bacteria; phylum Acidobacteriota; class Terriglobia; order Terriglobales; family Acidobacteriaceae; genus Edaphobacter. Next base: position 9,996 of record CAXSDM010000008.1, read on the forward strand.
CGGTGGTCTTTAGATGCTTGCTCATCAAACTGCTTTGGAACAAAGCCGGTCAGAATCTTGCTGTCGCCAAAAATAGCAATCTTTTCGGCGACTACGGAAGAGGGAAAGGTCTTTCCTTCGCGCTCGTAAAGCTTTTTGGCCGCTTTGACAATGTCTGAGCCGTTAGCTATATACGGCGTATGCAGATTCACCTCATAGAACAAGAACCAAAGGACCGCTAGGCCAAGGACGAAGACAGCTGACCCTGGTGTTTGACGCTCGACACGGCTCTTCGCGACAAAGCTTTGGGGGGCTGCTCTCTCAGTTGAGATCTGCACAGATGCACCTTTTCCCTGTATGTTTGCAGTCGATCTTACACCATCCAGCCTTTGTCGGAGGCCAAGATCAGGTGAAGGACAGTCAATCTTTGGTCACCTAAAGCTTATTAGGCGCGTACTGATTTCGCTCGGTGCAAGAGCCTACCGAGATCATTGTTTTGCACGCGCACACTGCCTAGCGTAAAGATTGCATGATTGATTTAACGTCAATTTGAATTGCGATAGTGCAGATTCCTGTAAATTTGTTTGTATGAGTGACTTAATGCAATTAGACACGATTCTCGTGACAGGAGGGGCTGGGTTTATCGGCGCCAACTTCGTCCTTCACTGGGTAGGCTCAGGCCTTGGACGGGTCATCAACCTGGACGCGCTCACCTACGCCGGCAATCTTGGCAGCCTGCGTGAGCTTGACGGCAATCCAAACCATGTCTTTGTCGCGGGCGACATTGCGGATGAGGCCCTGGTATCAAGCCTGCTGAACGAATACCAGCCGCACGCGATCGTCAACTTCGCCGCCGAAAGCCATGTGGACCGCTCCATCCACGGGCCCAAGGCGTTTCTCGAGACCAACGTTATGGGCACCTTGAACCTGCTCAACGCTACGCTGACTTACTATCGCGGGCTGGACGAGAAAGCCAAGGAAGGCTTCCGTTTTCTCCATGTCTCAACCGATGAGGTGTACGGCACGCTTGAGCCCAACGACCCCGCCTTTCATGAGGACACGCCCTTCGCGCCGAACTCGCCCTATGCGGCTTCGAAGGCATCCAGCGATCACCTGGTCCGCGCCTGGCAGCACACCTACGGCTTGCCCACGCTGATCACCAACTGCAGCAACAACTACGGCCCGCTGCAGTTTCCGGAAAAGCTTCTGCCTCTCATCATTCATAACGCGCTGGCCGGCAAGAACCTGCCGGTATATGGCGATGGCCAGCAGGTGCGCGACTGGCTGTTTGTGCTGGATCACTGCCGCGCCATCGAGACCGTGCTTGCGAAAGGCATGATTGGCGAAACGTATAATGTCGGCGGCGGCAACCAGCAGGCGAACCTCGACGTGGTGCATCGCATTTGCGCGCTGCTCGATGAGCTGGCGCCCGATTCGCCCTACAAGCCACATGCGGACCTGATCCGCTTCGTCACGGACCGCCCCGGCCATGACCGCCGCTATGCCATCGATGCTCGAAAGCTCGAACGGGAGCTTGGATGGCGGGCGCAGGAGACCTTCGACACCGGCCTGCGCAAAACCGTTGAGTGGTATCTCACGCATCGCGACTGGGTCGAAGAGGTTACCTCCGGCGCCTATCAGCGCTGGGTTTCGACCAACTACGCGCATCGCGCCGCGGACCAGGCGGTGAGCTCATGAAGGGCATTATTCTCGCCGGAGGCTCCGGCACGCGGCTTCATCCGGTGACGCAGGTGGTGAGCAAGCAGCTGCTGCCGGTCTATGACAAGCCGATGATTTACTACCCGCTCAGTGCGCTTATGCTGGCCGGTATTCGCGACATCCTGGTCATCTCCACCCCGCAGGACACGCCGCGCTTTGAGCAGCTGCTGGGCACGGGCGAGGCGTGGGGAGTCTCGATCCAGTACGCGGTACAGCCCTCGCCCGATGGGCTTGCGCAGGCCTTCCTCATCGGCAAAGAGTTTCTCGCAGGCGAAGGCTGCTGCCTGGTGCTTGGGGACAACATCTTTTATGGGCATGACTTCGCGAAGGTGCTTGAACAGGCGCGCGAGCAGAAGACCGGCGCCACGGTTTTTGCATACGCCGTGCACGACCCGGAACGCTATGGCGTGGTCGAGTTCGACAAGGATCGCCGCGCCATCTCACTTGAAGAGAAGCCGGAGCACCCCAAGTCGCGCTACGCCGTGACCGGGATCTACTTCTACGATGGCCAGGTGACCACGGTTGCTGAGGGTCTCAAGCCTTCGCCGCGCGGCGAGCTTGAGATCACCGACGTGAACCGTTGGTATCTCGAGCACGGCCAGCTCAACTGTCAGGTGCTGGGCCGCGGCATTGCGTGGCTCGACACCGGCACGCACGACTCGCTGATTGAGGCTTCGCTGTTCATCTCGACCATTGAGAAGCGCCAGGACCTCAAGGTAGCCTGCCCGGAGGAGATCGCCTTTCGCAAAGGTTGGATCGACGCCGACCAGCTGCAGGCGCTGGGACAGAAGCTCGGCAAGAGCACGTATGGCCAGTACATCAAGCGGCTCGCCAGTGAGGTTATCTTCTAAGCTGCTTGCCGGGCAGAAGCAAAGCTCAACAATCAAGATGCAAGGAGCGATGGGTGAGTGCAAGGATATTTTTGACCGGCGTCACAGGTCAGGTTGGCGGCGAGTTGAGGCCGCTGTTGGAAGCTCTCGGTGAGGTATGGGCTCCTTCGCGGGAGGAACTCGACTTCGTCGATCCGGACTCGTTACGAGAGGCCCTGCGCCGGTTCCGCCCGAACTGGATTGTGAACCCTGCCGCGTACACCGCCGTCGACAAAGCCGAGAGCGAGCCGGGCGTTGCCTACGCGGTGAACCGGGATGCAGTCACGGTGATTGCCGAAATGGCTCGCGAAATTGAAGCCGGAGTCGTTCACTTCTCGACCGACTACGTGTACGCGGGCGATGGCGAGCGGCCCTGGACCGAGCAGGATACGCCGGCGCCACTGGGAGTTTATGGCGCGTCCAAGCTGGCCGGTGATCAGGCGCTCGAGGCCAGCGGCGTGCCCTATCTTATCTTTCGCACGAGCTGGGTCTATGGGGCTACGGGGAAAAACTTTCTGCGTACAATTCTTGGTCTTGCGCGCCAGAAAGACGAGCTGAAGATCGTCGCCGACCAGCACGGCGCGCCCACCTGGTCGCACGATTTGGCGCAGGTAGCGGCCCACGCCATCCGCACGGCCGAAGTTCGTGCTGCCCATCGACCCGCTGTCGGCCTCGATGGCTTGTCGGGTGTGTACCATGCGTGCAACGGGGGGTCCACGACCTGGTATGGCTTCGCCGAAGAATTTTTAAAGCTGGCCGCGGAGCAGGAGCCCGCAACCCGCTTCGCCCGGCTGACGCCCATTCGCACCGAAGACTATCCGACGCCCGCGCGCCGCCCCGCGAATTCAAAGCTGAACTGTACGAAGCTGCAGGATCGTCTCGGCTTCTCGATGCCCGAGTGGCGCGATGCGACGGCAGCGGTGATGCACCAGCTACTTGCCGTCCAGTAGACGCCTGCACCGGAAGCGAAGCATTTTCGCTCAACACAGAAAGCAGACAGGAGAACCATGGAATTTATCGATACGCCGCTCGCCGATGTGAAAATTGTGCGCCCCAAGGTCTTTGGAGACGACCGGGGCTGGTTTGCCGAGGTCTTCAGCGCGCGCAGCTTCGCGGCTGCCGGCCTGCCGGAGACGTTCGTGCAGGACAACCAGAGCTTTAGCCGGCGCGGCGTGCTGCGCGGTTTGCATTATCAGCTCGGCGAACCGCAGGGCAAGCTTGTGCGCGCGGTCGAAGGTCACATCTGGGATGTCGCCGTCGACCTCCGTCCCGGTTCGCCGCAGTTTGGCCAGTGGTTCGGACTGGACCTTACCGCGGACAAGCTCGAGTTTCTCTGGATTCCCGAGGGCTTCGGTCACGGCTTTGTTGTACTCTCTGAGACCGCGCAGGTGCTCTACAAGACCACGCGCTTCTACTCCCCTGCCGGCGAACGCTGCGTAAAGTGGAACGATCCCACGCTGGCCGTCGAGTGGCCGATCGCCAGCATCGGCGAACCACTCGTCTCGCCGAAGGACGCGGCCGGCAAGTCGCTTCAGGAAGCCGAACTCCCCGAAGCCTATGGCGGCTCTCAGTAGGGCTTGCCTCCGTTAGGGAGCCGCTTCGAGTCAGGGCCTGTGGTGTAGAGTTACAAAATCGTTCTCGCCTCTGCAGTTCGAATTTCGCCGGCTGGAATTTGTCTGCGAAGAGCCCTTCCGGGGCTTTGCGCACAGGCTCTCTCGCGTTCAGCACCGTCTGAATTTTCATTCAGCGTTACCAAAGAGAGACTATCCCGGCTGTTGCCTAACGTTTACACTGAACGTATTCAAGACTTCTTACCGGCATGTACCTGGTGGGCGCACAGCGGCCTGAGAAGATCGTCCGGGCGTCGTCCTGAGGAGCTCTGAGACTTGCAACTGCACATCTTAGGAACACGCGGAGTCCCAGCCAAGCACGGCGGATTTGAGACTTTTGCTGAGCAGTTTGCGCTTTACATGGTTTCGCAGGGTCATCAAGTGACGGTGTATTGCCAGGCTGCGTTGAACGAACCGGAAGGTTCCGAGATGTGGTGCGGGATTCGTCGCGTCGTTCTGTCTGAGCCGGAAGGACCGAAGGGCACGGTGCGCTTCGATCTGCGCAGTGCGCTTCGAGCGTCGAAGCATCCGCATGCGACTTTGCTGACGTTGGGTTATAACACTGCGGTCTTCTCACTGATTCACCGCATGCGTAAGCTTCACAACTTCATGAACATGGATGGTATCGAGTGGCGGCGGCAAAAGTGGACGCCACTGCAACGGCTCTGGCTCAGAGCCAACGAGTTATGTGGAGCGCATTTTTCCGATCACCTCATCGCCGATCATCCCGCGATTGGGCAACATCTGTCGCAGCTTGTTCCGCCGGCAAAAATTACAGTCATTCCCTACGGAGCGGACGCGGTTACGCATGCTTCGACCGAACCGCTTGCGCGCTTCAACCTGAAGCCCGGAGAGTACTACATCCTGATCGCCCGGCCGGAGCCGGAGAACTCCATCCTTGAGGTCGTGCAGGCCTATACGCAAGGGCCGCGGCGCTTCCCTCTTCTTGTCCTGGGTAGTTACAAGCCGGAGCAAAACCCTTACCACGCCAAGGTACTCGAGGCGGCGAAAGCTGGCAACGTACTCTTTCCGGGCGCTATCTACGATGCGGATACGGTGAAGAGCCTCCGCTTCCATGCGACGGCCTACGTTCATGGCCACCAGGTAGGGGGAACCAATCCTTCGCTTGTGGAGGCGATGGCCGTTGGCAATGCCGTGATCGCCCATCGTAATCCCTACAATCAGTGGGTTGCCGGCCAACAGGCATGCTACTTCAGAGACGTGCCAGACTTGGTGGACCACTTCCACGCGATTGAGACGGACATGGGCCTGCTAGAGACAATGCGTGCCGGAAGCAGGAGCCGGCATAGCTCGTGCTTCACGCGGGAGCTCGTGCTGGAAGCCTACGAGAACCTGCTGCTTGGAAAGCAGGCACAGGTTCCACAATGGGATCTCTAGCAAGTGGCGCTGTATCTCACATGAGAAATGAAGACAGCCATCTACGCCAACGGCAAGGGAGCAAGAGCGGAGTGCTAAACTGAACGGGATTGTCGCATTGACGGAACACAATTGCGGGAGCGATCGCGCTAGTACAACTCGCGAAGTGAAGACGATCCTCCGACCACAGGTTGACCGAGAATGTGCGCTATGACAACAACAAGTTCTCCAGCAGCGCGTGTGATCGCCTTCTATCTTCCCCAGTTTCACCCCATTCCTGAAAACGATAAATGGTGGGGTGCTGGCTTTACCGAGTGGACGAATGTAGCCAAGGCGAAGCCCATGTTTCCGGGCCATAGGCAACCACGTCTGCCCGCTGATCTAGGCTTCTATGATCTGCGTGTTCCCGAGACCCGCGAAAAGCAAGCCGATCTTGCTCGCAGCAACGGCGTAGAAGGATTCTGCTACTGGCATTACTGGTGGGGACACGGCAAGCGGATCATCGAGCGTCCGTTTGAAGAGGTGCGGGACAGCGGTAAGCCTGACTTCCCTTTCTGTCTTGCCTGGGCCAATCAATCGTGGACCGGCATTTGGCATGGGAACCCCGGTTCCGTGCTCATGGAGCAGGAGTATCCCGGTCGGGCGGATCACGAGTTGCACTTCACCTGGGCGCGCAAGGCATTTGAAGATCCTCGCTATATTAAAGTCGATGGCAAGCCGATGTTTGTCATCTTCGCTCCTCATGACATGCCATCCACCGCAGAGTTTGCCGAGATCTGGCGAGAGTTGGCCGCCAAGGCAGGATTTCCAGGAATTTATCTTGTAGCGATTTCTAACCTCTACGCTCCTGGTGTGGACCGCTATCATGGGAAAATTTTGGAGCCCTTTGACGCCGTTACTCTACTTACTCCTCAGGATTATCTGGAGACGGTTGCGAAAACTACTAAGCGCTCCGACCTTCGCCGCAGGTGGAAAGAAAGGAATTTTGGGCGCGTCTTAAACGCCTATAAGCCAGCAAGCTGGAGACGTCCGACACGCCTGCAATACAAGGACGTAGTCACCCATGCTCTGGAAGATCTTCCATCAGGCGAGCGTTTCCTCCCTTGCGTCCTGCCCGGCTGGGACAACACGCCGCGATCTTCTCACCGCGGCGTTGTCTATGAGGGTGAGACTCCGGAGCTCTTCCGTGATTACTTGCAAAAAGCCGTAGATCGCGTCGCGAACCATTCAACGAGCCAACGCATTATCTTCCTGAAAGCGTGGAATGAGTGGGCTGAGGGAAACTATGTAGAACCGGATTCGGCAAACGGCCATGCCTACTTAGACGTTATCCGCTCCGTTATTCTTCCAAGCGGTGAGCAGTCGTGAACCAAGCCATCTCGGATTCGGTGGAAGGAGTTCCGCCGGAGTCGCTGGAGACTACGTTCGACGCTCAGGATTTGAAGCGTCGTTCCGTACACGGTGGTCTTCTCACGCTTGGTGCGCAGGCTGTAAAGTTCCTCAGTAAGTTCGGGTCGGCGGTGGTAGTAGCGCACCTGCTCACCCCCGCAGATTTTGGTATGGTCGCGATGGTTTCACCCATCTTAGGCTTTCTGGGTACTTTCAACGACCTGGGATTTGGTCAAGCTATCGTTCAAACGCCAGACATAACCAAGAATCAGATATCAGCGTTGTTCTGGCGTAACCTACTGATGAGCGTGGGTTTGGCTGCATTGCTAAGCCTGATCGCGCCTCTGGCCGGTCACCTCTATCATGAGCCCCGCACGACGAGTCTCCTTATTGCCATGGGCGGGCTGTTGATCCTAGGTACACTTGGACTGGTTCCGAGCGCCTTGCTGAAGCGGGACATGCGATTTGGACCGCTCGCATTGATTGATGTGGCAAGCCTGGTTGCAGGGGCGATCGTCACGATCGCAGCGGCATACTATGGCCTTCGTTACTGGGCGCTCGTCATCGGACAATTGGCTACTTCGCTCGCCAGCGTAGTAATGGCGTTCTTCTACGCACGATGGCTGCCGAATCGCTCAACAAATGCTCCCAACCTGGGCGCCTTCATGCGTTTTGGGGCGAACCTCACGTTGGTAAACATAGCTACTTATTTCAGCATGACCGCCGACAACATGATTGTTGGCGTGGTTGCAGGTAAAGTACAACTTGGTCTCTATGATCGAAGCTACACCTTGACCATTCAGCCATTGAACCAGCTTCTCTCGCCGATCAGCCAGGTCTCGGTGCCGCTGCTTTCGCGCCTTCAGGATAAGCCCGACATGTACAAAACCAGCTATAAGCACATGCTTCGGCTGGCACTCACGCTGACGATGCCTGCCATGTTACTTTGCGTGATCATGGCCAAGAATTTGGTGCCGCTCCTGCTGGGCCCTCGGTGGACGCAAGCTGCGCCTATCTTTGCCTGGGTCTGTTTCGGTGGGTTGGTGGCGCCCCTGTTCTCCAGCACCGGTTGGATCTTCACCACGCAGAACCGAACCGGGGAGCAGATGAAGGCTTCGATTGCTACCGCACTTATCAGCATCGTGTCATTCGCGATCGGCGTGCATTGGGGAGCGGTGGGCGTCGCCTGCATATCAGCCCTTTCGTTCACTTTTGTTCAGGTACCCTTGATGCTCTATGTCATGACGCGAAAAGGCGATCTTCCCTTGACGGAAATCGTACGCACTGTGACTCCATCTTGTGTCGCCATCCTGCTTGTCGCCATCCCGCTCTACTGGATGCGCTCTGCTTCGACGTTTGCCGAGATGATCGGACTCATGGCTCTTAGTTATGCACTTTTTGTTGGTCTCTTAATCATGCTTCCAGGCGGACGCGATTTTCTGAAAATGTCGCGCAGCATCAGCAGCGTACTGCGTCAGTCTTAACTATCTCTGACCTAAGAGCTAAGCAATCAATGATTATCTTAAGGACCCATCTTTTCGGTGAGCGGGAACGTACGCTGATGAAGCGACTGGAAGGTGTTCGCAGCCATGCTGTAGTCGTTGCTATAGACGAATCGAAGGGCGGCGTTGACGTATCCCCCTTCCAAAAGATCAGCGTCACCAGAAAGTCCTGCACTCAACTTGGACTATATTGCCCCCCAGATTTCACATGGCGTAATGGAGATTACGTCTTCTATCTAGCGAGAAAGCAGTATCCAACGGAACGATACTTCTGGATGCTCGAACCGGACGTCGAGCACTCCTTTGTATCGGATTCGGCACTATTCGAATACTTTGATAAGCATACAGATGTTGATCTGCTCCTATCCTACTTTTCCGCATCTAGCACCAGTTGGTGGTGGCATCAGACGGCTCGTGCACGGTCCACTGGCGTGAAGCGTGCCCTGTTCTGCATTGTTCGGCTTTCGGCACGAGCTATTGATCTCTGTCTTCAAGAGCGCCAAAAGGGTCGGTTTTCCTTGCGTGAGCGGCTGTTCTGGCCGAATGATGAAGTGTTCGTCGCAACTGA
>CAXSDM010000008.1:19108-20655 GCA_964235575.1 uncultured Acidobacteriaceae bacterium
TTGCTGTCCTTGATGTCTTTACCATGGCACGGCGCACGGCCATAACAAAGAAACGAAGTGTTGCTTAGGAACATAGACGGTGCGCCAAAACTGCCAGAGTAGCCGTTAACAGTCACGGAAGCCTTGTCAGTAGAATTGATCTGAAATGCCTTCGGCTTAACCACGGGAGATAAAGTGCCGCCTTTTCTTGGCTTTGTCCTTGTCACACATCAACAGCCGGAACAAATTGCATTTTTGTGCCATAAATTGTCTTCAATGTTCGACAACCCACCCATTGCGATTCACCACGATTACAGCAAGTCTCCTCTCGCTCAGGCCACGCTGCCGCCACACGTGAAGCTGGTTGAGAACTGGATTCCTACAAGCTGGGGAACACTGAGCATCGTCAAAGCGTTTCTCGCTGCCTTGAAGTTGTTGCACGCGACCTCTGCGCCAGAGTGGACGATCAGCCTCAGCGCGGCGGATTATCCAATTAAAACAGCCGAAACTATCCTGCAGGACCTACGCGACACGAAAGCAGATGTGTTCTTGGATTATCGCGAGATTAAAAAAGAGAGCAGTCACTCTCCCGATCCACAGGTTCAAGCAAACAACTACAGTCGGCCCGCTTGGCTGATCTCGGCTCGCGAACGATACGTAAGTCTCAGTGTCGTTCCCTATGCGATCAGAAAGCACATCGGATATAAGGATCGCTGCATTTATATCGACGGGAGCTTGACAACTCGCTTTTTTACTCCGTTTCACCACGGATACCTCCCCTACGGCGGTGATACATGGCTAACTGCGAACCGTCGCGCAGCGCTCGTTCTGCTTGCCGAAGACGAGACGAGCCGCCGTTTAATGCGGCACTATGAAAGCCGGGCAATTCCAGACGAAAGCTACTACCACACTCTCCTTCTCAACCGGACTGATCTTGCCATCGAGAATGACAATCGGCGCTATACGATATGGAAGGAAGGGGCCGCTCATCCGAGTCAGATTGACTTCGGAGACATCCCAGACATGGTCGCGTCCAACGCACAGTTCGCTCGAAAGTTTCCCTTCAATCCTGAGCTTTATGCAGTTGTCGATGCGGAGGTTGCAAAGTCGTGAGGGAGAGGGCCTTCACCTGACCTGCCACGACCTGAGTTCTGCTTCGCTCTCTAAGCCAAACTTTACGTTGGAGTCAACATGCATACTCTGGAGCGACCGCTGAAAGCGACTTTGCCGTCTAGCCCCGGCAATGCTCATCGTTTCGAAACACTCGACGCTCTACGCGGGCTCGCGGCTCTGACCGTCGTGCAGATGCATCTTCCTTTTCTCTTTGCGGCGCACATGCCATTTCCGCATGCTTACCTGGCCGTAGACTTCTTTTTTATGCTAAGCGGCTTTGTGCTGAACTACGCCTATGGTTTCCGGCTTGCCCAAGGCTGGTCCACAATTCTCTTTTTGCGCGACCGGGTCTTTCGTCTTTACCCGCTCTATCTTCTGGCTCTTCCACTAGGGCTGGCTCACCTGCTGTATACGAACCGGCGGGATAGTGCTCCTCTCCACCATGGAGAGATCGT
>CAXSDM010000008.1:20755-22779 GCA_964235575.1 uncultured Acidobacteriaceae bacterium
ACCTGCTGTATACGAACCGGCGGGATAGTGCTCCTCTCCACCATGGAGAGATCGTCGCTATCGTAATTTTTGCTTGTCTTAATTTTCCCTTGCCAGGCAAGCTGGTCGGCACGGAGGGATTCTTTCCTACGAACGGTCCTAGCTGGTCACTCTTTTACGAATTAGTAGCGAATCTCGCGCACGGACTGTTTCTCCGCCATTGCAGCAGAGCGAAACTCGCGGTTATCACAAGCTTCGCGGGCTTGCTGCTGATTCCAGTCTCATTGCAAAAGCAGGGTCTTAACATTGGCTATCTAAGAGGCGAGTTTCTCATGGGCCTGGTACGGGTCGCTTTCTCCTACAGCTTTGGCATGCTACTGCTGGACTTGTGGAAGGAGGGCCGCCTCCGTCGCTTTCGCTCCTTTATAGGTTCGATTATCTTGCTTGCAGCCGTTCTACTCAGCCCCGTTCTGTCTCGCGGGAATGGTCTTGGGGATCTTGCTGCCGTCTTCTTCGTGTTTCCAGCGGTTCTTCTGCTGGCGGCGAATGCAACAAGCTCCTCTCGTTTTATGCCGATGGTAACGCTGCTGGGTACATTATCTTATCCAGTCTATGTGCTTCATGTCCCGGTTTACTCTATCTTCACGGCACTCTGGGGAGTGCTGCTGAAATCAAAGACAGCCGACCACGCTCCGGTGTCTGGCCTTGTGTATATGCTCTTTTTGTTGGTAATCTGCTACTTTCTGGAGCGCTTTTACGATCTACCAGTCCGCCGTTTGCTTCGTCGTTACACAAAGACCTCCCGTTCCACAACTTAACTGTCTCGGCCAAGAATGCTTCCGTTTATCCGCTATTTCCTACTCGCGGCGGCGACAAGCTAACGACACCGGTCAGTTTACCGCTCAAGCCATCTGCAAGGCCGAGGTCGGTCAGGCATGGAAAGGGATTGCACGCGAGCGACATACCTTCGAGCGTCTTGAAGATCCAGTAGGGTGGCTTCCACTCAGCTACCTTTCCGGCGGCCTCTCGTACGGCGGTGAACGCAGCGGCAACTTGCTTTGGCGGATTGGAAGAAAGCATGCCTGCAATCGGAAACTCCGCCACTGCCAGCAGCTTTCCTGCCTGCGCTACAGCGATCCCGCCGCCAACGGCAATTAGCGCGTTGAGCGCCACCAGCATATCTTCCGGGTTCCCTCCGATCGCAAACAGGTTATGCGCGTCGTGCAGATACGTGGTCGCAAGCGCGCCCTGGAGCCGCGGCAAGCCCTGCTGCAGCGCCATCTGCGGGCCGGCAGCATGTCGGCCATGACGATGCTCGACAAAGAGAAGATTGAGGTCGGCGCCAATACCCTCCGCCGTTGGCAGAACGACGGATCCGTCCCGTACCTCAAGCTCGACCGATCCCCACTCCGAAAAACGAACGCCCTGGATGGTCTTCAGCAGCACTCGCCCGTCCGCTACTCCAGGCACTTGGAGACGAAGGTGATCCATAGTCCGCAGCGCAATGCGGACCGAGCCTGTGGGCTGAGCCATGGCAGAAGGTTCGACCGGAACCAGCAAAGCTCCGTTCTTAGCGACGGGGCGGCCGGAGACGAAGACATCAGTCAGCGTCAGGTGCTCGAGGTCGGAGAGCACGATCAGGTCGGCCAGACGCCCCGCGCACACAACCCCTAGGTCCCGCCGGCCAAGATAATGCGCCGCATTCACCGTGGCCAGGCGCAGTGCGGTGAGCGCCGGCAGGCCGGCCGCGATGAATCGGCGCATGACATCGATCAAACCGCCATGCGCCAGCAGAGCATCGGGCGGCACGTCATCGGTGCAGAACATCAGCTGCGACGAGAGATGAGGCAGCTTCGCCAGCGTTTCCACGACCGAGGGAATGACGTAGTTGTGCGCGCCACGGATGGCGATAGCCAGGCCAGCGCGCAGCTTCTCAAGCAGGTCCTCGCCTGAGGTGATCTCATGCTCGGAGCCGATGCCTGCGGCGAGATACGCCTGCAGGCGCGCTCCGGTCAGGCCGCGCGCATGGCCTTCCAACAGCTTGC
>CAXSDM010000008.1:22879-24514 GCA_964235575.1 uncultured Acidobacteriaceae bacterium
TACGCCTGCAGGCGCGCTCCGGTCAGGCCGCGCGCATGGCCTTCCAACAGCTTGCCGGCTGCGCGCCCCGCATCCGCAATGGCGACCATGCGCTCGGACCCCGCGAGTACGCCGTTCATGTCCATCATCTCCGCGACGCCAATGACCTCAGGCCAGGCGAGCATCTCGCGCATCTCCGTGCCGCCAAAGCTCGCTCCAGAAACCTCAAGCGATGGAGCCGAGGGCACCGACGACGGCGCCTGCAGCAGGCAGCGCAGCGGAAGATTGCGGCTCGCATCGACCGCATAACGCACACCGGCGACGCCGAGCACATTGGCAAGCTCGTGCGGATCCCAGAACACCGTGGTCGTGCCCTGCGGAACCACCGTCGCCGCATAATGATGTGGCAGCATGTGCGAGCTTTCAAGATGAACATGCGTGTCAATCAGGCCGGGAGCCAGAAAGCGGCCTTGAAGCTCGTGCACTTCCACCGCATCGCTCCGGGAGCCCGGCGCGTGAACGCTTGCGATCATCGGACCGACAATCCCCACATCCGCCACGCGGAGTTCGCCGGTGATTACATCGACTACCTGCCCGCCCGTCAGCAGCAGGTCGAACGGCGCGTGCCCCTGCGCGGCCTGGACGGCGCGGGCGCGAACGGCGGCTTCGATGTTTGCATACGAGGCAGTCATGGGAGAGGTCAAGGATGCACTCAGCTTACAGCCTTCGCGCGTTCCGCATCATGTCCCGGCTTCAACACGACGGAAGAAACCGGAACCATTCAGAATTCAACGGTGGCTTACTGGTATATTCACGGCAGATCAACCAAGGAAAATCGATATGGTCCAGTCAGCGCCTGCTGCCCCGGCCAGCAGTACTGTCGAGGGCGATCCATTCCGCCTGCCGCCCGAGCCCGCGCCGACCCACGGAGTCGCCGCCTTCGCCGACCGCATCTTCGGCTTCTCGCAACGCGGCTCCACCCTTGGGCGCGAGCTTCTCGCCGGACTTACCACTTTCTCTACCATGTCCTATGTGCTGGTCGTGCATCCGCTGGTGCTCTCGGCCGCCGGAATGGATCGTGGCGCGCTGATCACCGCGACCGCTGTCATCGCGGCCATCTTCTCGGTCATCATGGGCCTGCGAACCAACTATCCACTCGCCATGGCGCCTGGCATGGGCGTCAATGCGTATGTCGCCGTGCAGGTCTGCCAGGGAATGCACATCCGCTGGCAGGCCGCGCTGGGCATGGTCTTCTATACCGGCATCCTCTTCCTCGTCATCTCCTTGACTGGCATCCGGCAGAAGATCATCGAGGCCTTCCCGGCACCATTTAAGAAGATCATCGGCGCCGGCATAGGTCTCTTCATCGCGTTCCTCGGCCTCAAGAACGCGGGCATCGTCGCAGCCAATCCGCGGTCGATCGTCGGGCTGGGCAACATGGCTTCCCCGACCGTGCTGCTGGGGCTTGCCGGCATTGTCCTCACCATTATCCTGGTCGCGCGCAAGGTCCCCGGAGCCTTAATCATCTCCATCTTCGCCGCCACGCTCGCGGGTTTCTTTCTGCCCGGCGTCAATGGACACCGTCACATAACGGACCTGCCGCAGCACCTGATTTCGCTGCCGAACTCGATGGCTCCCGTCGCTTTCAAGCTTGAT
>CAXSDM010000008.1:24614-38887 GCA_964235575.1 uncultured Acidobacteriaceae bacterium
GCCGGAGTCGAACAAGGCGGCCGCACCGGGCTGGTCAGTTTGTCCGTCGCCGCCTGCTTTCTGATGGCGCTGTTTGTCACTCCCGTCATCGCCATCATTCCCTCCGTGGCCACTACCTCGGCGCTGGTGATGATTGGTATCTTCATGATGCAGGGGCTGGGCGAACTGGATTGGAAGAGTATCCCCGTGGCCTCGACGGCGCTGGTCACGCTTCTGCTCATGACGCTTACCTCGGTCAGTGATGGCCTTGCGATCGGCTTTCTGGTCAACCTTCTTACGCTTGCCGCAACGGGAAGCGCGCGCACCATCAAGCCGTTCGCCTGGGCGCTTGCGGCCCTGTTCGTGGCCCATTACCTTATCCGATGATCAGGTGTAATCGGGGGAGCGATCCCTTTCGCGAACCGTCGATCTCTCGGCATCCAATAACGATGAAGAAAACCGCATCCGTTCGATCCAGGCCCCGTACTGCCCCAGTCCAGACGTCCTCTCCCTATGGCCGGCTGGACGCTCTGCTGCACACCGTACGCTGTATCGCTCAGCATGAAGATGCTTTGTGTGAGCTGTCCCACGAGGTCAAGCAATCCGGTGTGCTCTCGGAGGAAACGAAGCTCGCGCTGGACGTCCTCTTGAAGAAGATTCCCTCCCAAGAGTACGTCCATGATCTCGATGCGGTGACCGTCCTGCTGACCGGCTCTTCCCAGCCGACGAGCTCCGCCTCAATGAAGAAGGCAACCTCCGCGCCGGCTCGCACACGGGTCGCTGCAAAGAAGAGTTCCGGGAGGAAGTCATCGAATTAGCCAGCTGGAACGTCAACTCCCTCCGGGCTCGAGCGGACCATGTCAAAGCCTGGCTGGCCGCGCGGCAGCCCGATGTCCTTCTCCTACAGGAGCTGAAAGGAACTGAGTTTCCGTCGGCTTGGTTCCAGGATCTTGGCTACCACTCCGCAGCCGTGACGCAGAAGACGTACAACGGCGTCGCGATCCTGTCCCGAACGCCCATCGAGGTCGTCCACACAACCCTGCTCGGAGACGAGACGGATAGCCATGCACGCTTCCTTGAAGCGATCATCGAGGGCATCCGCGTCGTGAACATCTATCTGCCGAATGGGAATCCGGTCGGAACCCCGAAGTTCGACTACAAGCTCGCCTGGATGGACCGGCTTACGCAGCAGATGGAGGCGTGGCTTAGCAGCGGTGTGCCCACCGTGATTGGCGGAGACTTCAATGTTATTCCTGAAGATATCGATTGCCACAAACCCGCTTCGTGGGCGCGCGATGCCCTTTTCCAGCCTGAGTCCCGCGGCAGGTACCGGGCGATGCTCGAACTCGGCTACACGGATGCCTTTCGGTCTCTGCACCCAGGCATGGCCGGGCACTTCACCTTTTGGGATTACTTCCGCCAATCCTTTGAACACAATCGCGGCATTCGCATCGACCATTTCCTGCTGAGCCCGGAACTCGCCCCGCGGCTGCAACATTGTGAGATCGACAAAGGCCCACGAGCCGCCGAAAAGCCTTCGGATCACACCCCGATCGTTGTCAGCTTGCTCTGAAGCTGCGGTGCCGATCCGGAGACTACCGCGGCATGTCCCGATGCGCCGCCTTCACGCGATAGCTGGCCAGCTCCAGGCGCCGCTTCATCTCCTCTGCGATAAACACCGACCGATGCTGCCCACCGGTACACCCAAAGGCCACCGTCAGATAACTCTTGCCTTCCTGGATGTAGTGCGGCAGCAGGAACTCCAGCAGCTCCGTCGTCTTCTTGAGGAACTCCTCGGTCTGCGCGAAGCTTTGCACATATTGCGCGACCTTGGGATGCTTGCCGGTCAACTCACGAAACTCCGGAACGAAATGAGGATTGGGCAAGAATCGTACATCGAACACCAGATCCGCATCGGTCGGCACTCCGTTTTTGAATCCGAAGCTCATCGCTGACACGGTTAGCGTCTGCTCCGGCGCGCCACGCCCTTCAAACTGCGCGTTGATGTGCGCCCGCAGCTCGTGCACGTTGAACTTCGTCGTTTCCAGCAGGATGTCCGCCACGTTCCGGATCGGATCGAGCCGCTTGCGCTCTGCCCGGATTGACTCCGGCACCGTCTCCTCGCGCCCCAGCGGATGCGGCCGGCGCGTCTCCGAGAACCGCCGGATCAGCGCCTCCTCGCTCGCTTCCAGAAACACGACGCGCGTGCTTAGAACCTTGCGAACCTTCTTCAGAATCGCCGGAAACCGATCCAGTCGCATTCCTTCACGTACGTCGATCACCAGCGCCGCCCGCGTAATCTCGGCCGACGACCGCACCAGATCCGCAAAACTCGGAATCAGGTCAAGCGGCAAATTGTCCACGGAATAGTAGCCAAGATCCTCAAACGCCTTCAGCGCCGAGGCTTTGCCTGCCCCACTCATCCCCGTCAGGATCACCAACTCGCCCTGGGCCGGAGCAGGAATAATATCGGTTGCGCGCCGCGCCTTCTTGAGCGCACGCTTCTCCGCCTTCCGAACGGCACTCTTCTCCCCCGCCCGTTTGGGCGAGCTTGCTTTCTTCGCTGCCATGCGAGAATCCTAGCATCGTCCAGGCAGCCGGTTTGTCGACCCTAAGCCCCCAGTGCCGGAGTCCCCACGTCTATCGACGGCTGCTCCGAATCCGGCTTCGCCTGCCGCTGCATCGTCAGCTTGCGCTCCTTGTGCTTCACCGCCTGCGCCTCCACTTTGCGCAACGCGTCGTGCAGCGCCACCTGCATCTCCGTGCCCTCGCATACTGCGACCAGCGATTCGTTCGCCGCCGTCAGCGTTACTTCGGCAATCTGCCGGTACTTGTCCTCGGTCAGAATCACATGCGCGCTCACCAGCCGTGGAACCATCTGTGCAATGCGTGCAAGCTCCGCATCCGCGAGCGCCTTCAATTTGGGAGTAACGGTTGTGCCGCGTCCGGTGTATTCCAGCTTCATTGGATCACCCTTGAGAGAAGGAGATATCCGCGATGTTACGCGGTGGTGACTATCGTACGCGCCTTTGATGCGTGGAGGGAATCTGCATATCCTCGCGGTACTTCGCCACCGTCCGCCGCGTCACGTTGATGCCCTGCGCGCGCAGCTCCGCCGCTAGCTGATCATCCGTGAATGGCTTGCGCGAGTCCTCCTCTTCGATCAGTTTCTTCACCTTCCGCTTTAGCAGCACCAGCGGCAAATCCCCGCCCTCGGGGCCGTTCACGCCCTCAGAGAAGAAGAACCGTAGCTCATACACCCCCTGCGCGGTATGCACATATTTATTTGCCACCGCGCGGCTTACCGTCGATGGATGCACCCCAATCTCTTCGGCAACCTCCTTGATCATCATCGGCCGCAGCGCCTGTTCGCCGTACTCCAGGAAGTCGGTCTGCCGGCGGATGATTACCTCGCACGTCCGCACGATCGTGTTTTTGCGCTGCTCAATATTGCGCAGCAGCTGGATCGCGCTCCGGTAGCGGTCCTTCACATACTCGCGGACTTCCTTCTCCGTCTTCTTTTCGCGCATCATGCGCCGATAGCCCCCGTTCAGGCGCAGCGTCGGCAGGTCCTCTTCATTCATCAGCACCACATATCCGTCGTCGCGCTTCACAAACGCGACGTCCGGCTCAATCAGGCGCGTTTCGGACTGGTTGTAGCGCTGCCC
This sequence comes from uncultured Acidobacteriaceae bacterium, assembly GCA_964235575.1. Taxonomy (GTDB): domain Bacteria; phylum Acidobacteriota; class Terriglobia; order Terriglobales; family Acidobacteriaceae; genus Edaphobacter. The sequence goes on from CAXSDM010000008.1 coordinate 28,262, forward strand.
CGGCCGGGGATCGAGCTTACGCACAAACTCGACCGCCGCCTGCACCTCTTCCGCGCTGCGGCCGCAGCTCTTGGTCAGCTCCCGCATGTCCTTCTTCAGCAGCAGCGGCAGACACTCGCGCACGATGTGCGCTACCAGATCGAACATCTCCGTATCGCGCTCGCTACTCGTCCGCGAAGTTTCGCGACGCAACGCCATAAGCTGGATCTGCAGGCACTCCCGCAAGTCCCGCGCGCCCACGCCCACCGGGTCGAGCTGATGCATCAGTTCGCGCGCCCGCACCACCGCATACAGGCACTCATCCCGCCGAGAGCTCTCGATCGGAGCCGCCTCAGCGGCTAAATCCACCACGCCATCGAACCCCAGCATGCGTGCATCCTGGCGATCTAAAAAGCGGCTCGCCCGCAGCTTCGAGGTGCCCCGCTCGAATGGAATTGGCTCCGGCAACTCCGCCGCTTTGAGCGCCTGCTCCAAAGCCGCCGCAAGTTCTGCATCGGTCGCCGTCAGATACCCACACTCGTCCAGATTGCCGACAATCAACTCAGCCGCGGCCCGCGTCTCGTCGCTCAGCTTCAGCGATCCCAATTGCCAAAGCAGATGATCGCTCAACGTGCTCGGCTGCGCCAGGAAATGCTCAAACGAAGGCTTGTCATAGTCCTCGAAGTTCGAGGACGACGTTTTGAAACCGGGATCAAGGTAATCCTGAAAGTAGCTACCGAAATCGATCTCTTCAAATGGGTCTTTCTCTACGCGCGCCGTCTCCTCTGCTACTGCCTCCGCCGAGCGCTCCCGATCGCCTTCAATTCCTGCCAGCTCGTCATAAGAAGCAACGCACTCCTCAATCTCCTCGAGCACCGGATTCTCAATCATCTCGGTGTTGATCATGTCCTTCAACTCAAGCTTGTTCAGCGCAAGCACGCTGACCATCTGCACCAGGCCAGGCGTCAGCACCTGCCGTTGCGAAACCTTCAGATGAAGTTTTGGTTGCAGTAACACAGGTCGCCTCTTCTTCCCAGGTCCAGCCTTCGAGCAGCTTGTTTCCTCATGCTGTTGGGCTTCAGTCTACACTTCCGCAAAGCCCCGTGCGCCCCGTCTCCATGCACCTTTCGGAGGAGTGCGCAGCCTGTTTCGTGGTACTCCAGACGAAGCGCTCAAGCACAAAAACAAGTCCGGAGATCGCGAAACGCACAGCACTTCCACAGGTCATGACTCCGTATCTCTCTGTGCACCCTCTATGTCCTCTGTGCTCGTCGTCCCAGCCTCTCACTGCCTAACCCATCGAGAACTTCTCGCCCAGGTAGATTCGCTTCACCTCCGGGTCACGGCCCAATTCGCCCGGTGTCCCCGTCTTGAAAATCTTTCCCTCGTTGATGATGTACGCGCGGTCGGTTACGCTCAGCGTCTCGCGCACGTTGTGATCCGTAATCAACACGCCAATGCCGGTCGCCTTGAGCTGAAAGATAATCTGCTGCAATTCGAGCACCGCGATCGGATCGATGCCTGAAAACGGCTCATCGAGCAGAATGAATGCGGGCGCAATCGCCAGGCAACGGGCGATCTCCACACGCCGCCGCTCACCTCCGCTCAGAGCATATCCACTTGTTTTACGTACATGCCCCAGGTTCAATTGCTCGATCAGCCGCTCCGTCCGCGTGCGCCGCAGCGTGTGGTTCACCTCACGCCCTTCCAGCACGGCCAGAATATTATCTTCGACCGAGAGCTTGCGAAACACGCTCGGCTCCTGCGGCAGATAGCTGATTCCGTGTCGCCGCGCGCGCAAATACATCGGCAGCCGCGTAATATCCACATCATCGGTAAGCACGCGCCCTGCATCGGGACGGACTAGTCCCACAATCATGTAGAAGCTGGTCGTCTTCCCCGCCCCGTTCGGGCCCAGCAGACCGACCACCTCGCCCTGCGCAATCTCAAGGCTCACCCCGCGCACCACCTCGCGCTCGCCATACGATTTGCCGATCGCCTCCGTACGCAAAACCCTCATCGTTCCACCATAAAACAAGTGAGCTGTGGGGATGAGTTCTGGCTCTGCATAGGCGCCTAAGGGATCGTGGAATGTGGCTGATCCAGATTCTGCCTGGAGTAATTCCACACGACTTCTGCGGGAACCGGAAGACTGCGCAGCAAAGCCAACGTAGCAAAGTGTTGCGCATGCTTTTCGAGGTGAGCGACCGGCAGCGACTCCACAACGCGTCCAGTATGGAGCACGACGAGATTCTGGCAAAGCTGCAAAACGGAAAGTAAGTCATGCGAGATGTAGAGCAGTGCCATCCCATCATCGCGGTTCGCTTGTTGAAGTAGCCGGAGAACTTCAGCCTGATTACAAGGATCGAGCGCACTGGTTGGCTCGTCGGCGATCAGCAAAGCAGGACGATGCAAGAGCGCCAGTGCGAGCACCACGCGCTGCGCCTGACCGACGCTGATCTCGAGCGGCTTGCGTGCAAGAAAGTGCTCGTCTTCCGGCAGGTGGACCTGCTCGAAAAGGCTATGTAGCCGTAATCGAAACTCTGATTTGTTACCAGATGTGTGGGCCCTCCAGGCTTCTTCAAAGTGCGCTCGCAGGGATAAGGCAGGATTTAGTGCACTCGACGGACTTTGGGGAACCAGTGCCAACCGCTTGCCCAGAAGATTCCGAAGGTCTCTCCGACTTATGGAGAGAAGATCTCGACCTTCGAAAAGCACCTCCCCAGTGGTCCAGCCGTGCCGCCAGGGCAGCAGCCCCATTAGAGCCAGGGCCAGCGTGGTTTTTCCTGTGCCACTCGTACCGATCAGACCCAGCCGATCGCCTGCATTCAGTTCGAAGCGAATTTGTTCGAGCACTGTTTGTTTGCCGTATCCCGCGCGAAAATCAGCTTGAAGCAGAGGGACGGTCATGGCTTTGCTCCCTTCCAGCGCATCAAGTCGATGTTTGCAACTACGCTGGGTTGGAGAATGGACAACTCCGCTCCGGACAGTTGCGGCGAAACCGCACAAAGCACATTGGGATAGACCAGGTAGATAAAGGGTTGCTGATCATAGGCGATCTGTTGCACTCGGTCCACGGCTCGTTTCCGTGCCGCGGGGTCGACTGCCTGCGCCTGAAGCTGCATTTGCTGATCGATTTCAGCCTCCCAGCTGGTCGAAGGCTTTGCTTCGGAAGGACTCCACTGGTGATTTGGAGAGGAACTCAGCCAGACATTCATCACGGAGCTAGGATCAGGGTCTACGTTCGAGAGGCCGAGGAGCGTGGCCTCATAGTCTTGGGTATGCAGAAGACGCTCAATGAGGGCGGGGAAATCGAGCGTGACGATGTTGACCTGCATGCCCAAAGTGGCAAGGTCCTGCTGAATGAGGGACGCCATCTTTTCGCGCGAGCGGTTCCCGGCGTTGGTCAGGATGGAAAACTTCACTGGGTGACCGTCGCGGTCGAGCAGGTGATCTCCTGCCTTACGGAAGCCTTCGGCGGCAAGCAATCGAGCGGCCCCCTGAGCGTCTTGCCTGATTGGTTGCAGATGGGTGTTATACCAGAGCTTGTTGGCCGGTGAGATGAAGCCGCTGGCTGGAGTGGCGTGCCCGTCATATGCGATCCGAGCCAGGTCCGCGCGGTTGATGGCCGCTGATACCGCCATGCGGAAGGATCGGTTCTGAAACCAGGCCTTCTCCCAGTCCGGCATAGGTGAGCCTGGGGCTTGATTGAACCACATCTGCTCGGTATTTAATGAGGGACCAAGATCGTGCATGCTCTCCGGATTGCTTCGTGCGAGCAGGCTGAAGTTTTCAGCGGCCACGCTGTCGATGAGTTGATAGCGTCCGCGCATGAAACGTACCTGATCCTGCTCGCGGTTGCTCACAATCTCGAGACGCAAAGAAGGAAGATACGGAAGAGGAGAGCCAGAGGAGTCGTGTTTCCAGTAGTAGGGATTGCGTTGCAAGCGGATCGAATCGCCGCGCTTGTAATCGGCAAGAACGAAGGCGCCGGCTGTAATGCGGCTTTCCGTGGATCGACCGGCTGGCTCGATTGCGATTTCGTCGAAGACCTTCCCGATAGAGATGATGCGCCTTGGCAGGTGAATCCTGATGGTGAGCGGATCCGGAGCGTCGAACGATACATCCCGTGGGGCGAGGAACTCTTCCGCGACCGGCGCAGCGGTGGCGAGATCAAGCACACGCGTGAGGGTTGCAACGACGTCGCGCGCGGTCAGTAGGGAGCCATCGGAGAAGTGCAGGCCGTTGTGAAGATGAAAGGTGATCAGACAACCGTCCGGAGAGACAGTCCAACGTTCGGCAAGAGCAGGCTCAATTTGCTGCGTGTGTCGGTTAAGCCGTAGCAGCACGCCTCCAGTCAAATAGCGAAGCATCTCGGAAGCCTGATCGTCGACCCGGGCCGGATCGAGGGTCTTGGGATCGTATCTTAACGACCAGGTCAGCTCGCCGTTAGAAGACGTGGGCTGAGCATGCAAGACGGATATGGAAACAGCGAGGATCGCACACAAGAAGTGACGCAGGCGCATTTAGTTGACCTCCAAGACAAGTAACTCCATGAGCAGCAATACGACGACCAGAAGGACAATAGGAAGGTAAACCCAATTCGAGCCTGCCAGCACGGCGGTGTTCTGCATAGCGAGCAGCATGGAGCCCCAGGAGGGAAGCGGCTCACTAACGCCCAGGCCGAGCGTGCCAAGGTTCGCCTCTGCAACCAGAAAAGCAGGCACGCAGATGAGAAACTGCGTCAGCACAAGCGGCCGCAGATGAGGCAGAACATGTCTTCGTAAGAGCCGATGCGTAGGCAGACCAGCCGTCCTGCAGTAGATGAGCCATTCGGCGTTGCGAACGTCCAATGCCGTGGCGTAGCAGACGCGAGCGTAGGCGGGCCAACCAAGGAGGCCGAGCAGCATAAAGGTTACAGCGGCCGATTGCAGAGGAGCCATTGTCAAAGGCAGGGCCGAGCGCACTATCATTAGAAGGAAAAGCCACGGGAGCGTTAGGAAGAGATCACTGACGTACAAAAGAAAATTGGCTACGACCGTCTTGGCGAAAGCCGCGAAGACCCCTAGACCGACGGCGAGACCTGTGGCAACAGCCGCCGCGAAGACCGAGCCTGCCAGCCCAAGCAGCAAAGCACCGGCGAGCCGAAGCGTGCGGTCGCGGCCGAGTTCGTCCGTGCCCGTCCAATGCTGGGCTGAGCTCTCTGTTGCAATGTGATCTCGATCCTGCGTGGCGATACTTGCAGGCGAGCGCCACAGCAGCAGTGAGGACACGAGCACAAACGTGAGTAGCAACGTACGAGCAATCAGCTTCATGCCAAGCGCTCCCGTTGTACAGGTTCCGAGACCATGCTTGCGATGCCTACCGCGGCCGCCATCAGCAACGTGACATCAAGCAGTACAGGCAGGTCGCGATTCGTCGCGGCAGACCATGCGAGATGGCCAAGTCCGGGCACATCAAATATGACCTCCAATGGCACGACCGAGCTGAGAGCGGTTACAAACGAAAGCAAGGCCAAAGCGAGCAGCTTACCGCTCAACGGAGGCAGCAGATGAATACAGGCTATACGAAAAGGGGAGATGCCCTGCGCCCTGGCAAACAGAAGCCCGGGAGCTTTGCCTGCCTCTCGGAGAAGGCGGTAGACGAGCTTGAAATCCCTAACTGCGATCACGGCCGCAAGCACCGTGGCTGGACCTCCTTTGTCCGCGACCACGCAAGCAGTTGCCATGGCACCGATGGGGATAGAAAGTAGAAGTGCCGTAGGCCCAGCAATCAAGGCCTCGCCACGTTTGCTTCGGCGAGCGCCTAAAGGCAAAGCCAAGGCGAATGCAATTAACCAGCCATAGCCGACGCCAAAGAGCAGAAGCTTGCCCGTGACCTGCAGGCGAGGTTTAATCAATTCAACAACAGGAACGTCGTATTGGCGGGAGCGCCCGAAATGTCCCTGCAGCCATCCGCCTAGCAGAGATCGGGTAAGTTCGACAATTTTGCCTTCCTGCTTTTGCTGTCTCTGCAGGGCCTCTCTCGCGGTGTCTGCGTATTGACTGTCCAGCTCGCGCGAATCCGTGAAATAGCCGGGAGCAAAACGCATAAGGAGAATCGTTCCAAGCGCCGCCAGCAAGACCAAAGAGACAACCCGGGCGGAACGAATCAATGTAAGTACGTAAGCTGGTTTCATCGGCTGCTCGCTTTCCCACGTCCCTGAGTTCCGGCTCCGGCCAGAGCACCATGATGAGCTTGCTTGTGGAGGTACATGCGGCGGTCTGCCACAGCCAGCAACTCTTCTGCGGTCTCTCCATCGCTAGGAAAGGAGCAGGCTCCCAGGCTTGCGGAGACCTTTGTCTCGAGATTGACGTCTGCGCACGCGGACTCGACCATGGAGGAGATGTTGTGCAGACGCTCTTGAGACTCCTCTGCGTGCATGCCGGGCAACAAGAAGACGAACTCGTCTCCGCCGATGCGCGCCACTGTATCGTACGGGCGGCAACCCCGGCGGAAGTGATCTCCAATGCAGCTCAGAAGCATGTTTCCTGCCAGGTGCCCTTCCTGGTCGTTCACTTCTTTGAAGGAGTTCAAGTCGCACATGACGATGCTCAGGACTTCTCCCGACCGCCGGCACCTGTCTAATTCTCTTTCTACCTGCAGGAAGAGCCGACGTGCGTTGGGCAGACCCGTAAGAAAATCCGTGTCTGCGTTGCTCTCCGCGCGGTTGAAACTGAAGGCGTTTTGCAAAGACATGGAAAGCTTGGATTCCATGACCTGCATGATGCGTAAGTGGTCTCGGGAAAAGGAATCGGCTTTGGTTGTGTAGAGCGTAAGCACACCGAAGATCTCTTTCTTGAGATCGAAAAGAGGCATAGCCAGAGCAGCGCGCAGATGCTCGGTCTGGCCGCCCCTTTCGTGGTAGCTGGGTTCAACGCTGGCGTTTCCGTTCAGGAGGGCTTTGCCGCTTTGTGCGACCCAGCCCGAGATGCCTTCGCCCATAGGGATAGGCTGGGCAGAGAAGCACTTTGCACCTTCCCCATCGACGTGCTGCAACACTACGGCATTTTCACGTTTTAGATAAAGCGCACAACACTCGAAAGGAATCAACCGATGGAGCCGAGACGCCATAACTGAGATGGTCTCCTGGAGGCTGAGCGAATTGCCTAAGGACTGACTCATTTCAAAGAGGGTCTGAGCCTCTTGACTGGCTGCAGCTATCAGGTTCAGCGACGCCGTTACAGCTCCACCCGGCGAACTATCGTGACGATTTTCGGTCATCTCGCTCTCTTCTGCAGCGCTATTCTGGGCTTCAAAACCCGCACCCGGAGCCTCTCCGCGCCAGACCGCGACTTCGGTTTGCAAAGGAATGAACTCCTTTTCTACCCCGCGATGCATCTGTCTTTCCAACTCCACGCAGTGAACTTGGAAAACATCGACCACCTCCGGGTCGAACTGCGTCCCGGACAAGCTGCGCACCAGGGTCATAGCATCGTCGAGCGACTTACCTTTACGGTAGGGCCTGTCCGAGGTAAGCGCATCGAAGCAATCGACTACGGTAAGAATGCGCGCTCCGATAGGGATTTCATCGCCCTTCAACCCGTCTGGATATCCCTTGCCATTCCACCATTCATGATGCGAACGAACAATAGGCACTACGGGATAGGGGAATTTTACCCGCGCCAAGATATCTGCCCCGACGACGGGGTGAATCTTCATCTTCTCAAACTCTTCCGGAGTCAGTTTTCCAGGTTTATTAATGATGTGTTCCGGAACAGCGAGCTTACCGATGTCGTGCAGCAGAGCAGCCGTGTGCAACGCATTCATTTCAACCTTACTCAAATGCAAGGCTTTCCCCATCACTTCGACATAGTTGCGCACGCGGAAGAGGTGATCGTGGGTTTCCTGATCCTTCGCCTCGATCGCCATGGCAAGCCCTTCGATTGTGCGGAGATGCAAGGCTTCGGTCTCTGCCAGGTGCTGCTCGCGTTCCTTGGCTCGAATAATCTGCGCGGTGTAAGCGCGGTACACCGTGTAAACCGCGGGAATCAGTAAAAGAGACGTTGCCGCGCCATAATGCGTCGCTATTTGGTCCGCAACGACTGCAAGCACCGCCCCTACCAGGTAGAAGGGAAGATACCAGGGAAACTCAGCCTTCCAAAGAGAGAATGGTTGTTCCCCCTTACCCCAAGAAATGGCCAGGGCGACAGGAATGGTGTTGCACAAAAAGTAAGCTACTGCAGCTATGGACAAGGCAGGTGCAGGCGCCATTCCGCATCGACTCAACGTGGCGAACGCAAGGAATGCTGCCATGCTTGACACGATGCTGTTTGCAATATTGAAGGCGATCTGCACGGCCGTGAAGATCTTCTTGACACGAACGCGGCACTGCACTGCAACCGACAACGCTGCAAGCAGGATGGTTTGCAGAGGAGAAAGCTGCAAAATCGCCAAGAGGAGAAATGGGAAGTTCAACGACATCGTGCCTTCGCCTTGAGGCAGGATGACCTTCATTCCAGAAGTCAGCAGGATAGCTATCAAGAACACTGCAAAGCGTAGCCAATGACCTCTCGAAGCATGCACGGCCCAGATAGTAGCGGACACGGCACTCAAAGCGAGCAACAGAATTAACACCTTGGTTCGGAAAGGCATGAGACGAAACCTCGGAGGGCAGCGCTACGTGGTGACCCTCTCTATCGTTATCGGCCACGTTTCTTCTTTCTTGAACCGATTTGTATCTCATCCATTACTAAAGTGCAATTAGACGTTCGGTGGTATTCTCCGTTCTTCGACGGACAACCTTCCTAAAATGGGGGCTTATGCTCCTGGAATGCGACACGCCCACATCAAAAAGCGAAATGCTATACCACTTATGAGTTATCTGCTTACTTTAATACTCTTACTTCGGAGACATGTAACACTTCTTTTCTATTGTTATCTCGCAGTTCAGCCGCTAGTCTCATGCATGGAAGATGCCCGGAGCGCTCTTACTGCCCCGATGCGTCTTGATCAGCAGGAGCCAAAGTGCGTCATTAAGACACACTTCTCTACAGATCACCACAATGTGTCGATGGAACACTGTAGTACGTTGAACTATTTGTATTCATGATCGGAGTTTTACCTATGCCCTGTTTTCCTCGCTGTACACGTGCCATCCTGAGCGCTTTTGCTCTCCTTGCTTACGGATCCTCAGGCTTCGGGCAAAACAATAAGAAACTTGCTCATGAGCTCACAACTCTCAATCCGTCCGACGCCGTATCAGTAATCGTTCAATACAAAACAGATCCTGACAGCACTGCAGAACAGAAGGTCGCTTCCAAAGGAGGTGTGGTCTATACGAGACTGCATAGCCTGAATGGGGTGGCTGCACACTTGCATCGGTCCGATCTGGACGACCTTATAAACGATCCAAACGTGACGCATATTTCAATGGATCACGCCGTGGGGGCGCGAGGCGCTGTCCCTCCTACCGTTGTTCCCATTGACCCTACGGCCGAGTACACGGTGGAGCCGATCAACGCTCCTCAGGTGTGGGTACAAAGCTACGTGGGCACTGGCGTCGGCGTGGCCGTAATTGACAGTGGCATTACCGCGGTTGCCGACCTGCAGGTGAACGGCAGACTCAAAGGGACGCGCATTGTTTACAGCCAGAACTTTGTGCCGAATGAAGTGAACACCACCGATCTTTATGGGCATGGAACGCACGTTGCCGGTCTGATCGCGGGCAATGGTCTTTCTTCGACAGGACTGAAGTACTCGCGAACCTTCCTCGGAATCGCTCCGAATGCAAATCTTATCAACCTGCGAGTTCTGGACGAGAACGGCCAAGGCAGCGACTCTGCTGTCATCAACGCGATTGATACGGCAATCTCTCTAAAGAACGCATACAACATTCGCGTGATTAACCTCTCGCTGGGCCGGCCTATCTACGAAAGCTACCTGCTCGATCCGCTTTGCCAGGCGGTTGAGAAGGCGTGGCAAGCCGGTATAGTCGTGGTGGTCGCCGCCGGCAACAATGGCCGCGATCTCGCACTGAACGCTGAGGGATATGGAACGATCGAAGCGCCAGGAAACGACCCGTACGTACTCACCGTGGGTGCGGTACGCACAATGGGAACGGCCACTTTGCAGGATGATGCAATGGCTAGCTACAGCTCCAAGGGGCCGACGTTTGTCGATCATATCGCCAAACCCGATCTCGTTGCGCCGGGCAATCTTGTCAGCAGCCTTCTGGCCCCGGTGGATGCGTTGGCGGTGGCCAACCCAACTTTCGTGACCCTGAATTCGTACTACACGATCGGTGGAAACAATCAACCGTCCACTGTTTACTTTCCTCTGAGTGGCACTAGCATGGCGGCGGGTGTTACCAGCGGGGCGGTAGCCTTGCTGCTACAGGCTCAACCCTACTTGACTCCCGATCAAGCCAAAGCGATGCTGATGCGCGACGCCAATCGAACCTATCTGCCGCAAACCAGCAGCGTCACGGATCCAACCTCCGGCGTTACCTATACCGATCACAACGATCTGCTCACCATCGGAGCCGGGTATCTGGATATCGCAGCAACCCTGGCCGACGCACAGCAGAACATTATAGATCTGCCTGTCGGGACGGCCATGTCCCCTGCGGTCGCGTTCGATCCTACTTCTGGAAATGCATACCTTGTT
>CAXSDM010000009.1:0-5581 GCA_964235575.1 uncultured Acidobacteriaceae bacterium
GCAAACCTCGCTCCTCAAGGATCGAAAACGGCAGCGCGCAACCTGAGAAGGAAGTTCTAATGGAAGCGTCCACCAGTCAAACGAATCGTGAATTTGCCAAACTACCACGATCCAGAGGTGCATCATCTCCGGATCGTGGCCTCGATTGTAGCTATGAACTCACACAGAATCACAAAACTACTGCGCAGAAATAAGCACATTACTGCGGAGGTAATACGACTGTCTTCGGCTCAACCGGAGTAGCCAGAAAGGAGTACGTCTGCTTGGTCGTACTGTCCGCGCAGCTGCCTACAAATTCGCCGGCATTGTTCACATGCCGGGGAGTGCACGCATAGGAATTGGCAGGCGGAACGATCTCGGTGTACGAAGAACCGTCGTACCGAAACATCGTCGGAGCCGCCTGTGGAACGGCCTGATACCACCCAATCACCTCGCCCGCGTCGTTGATCCCGGTTACGATCGTCGAGTAGGCGCTCGGGAAGAGGATGGGCGTGGTTTGTCCATTCTTCAGTTCAAAAGACTGCAGCGGGCCGCCGTTGACATTCCACGTGCCTACGATCACGTTGAGATTATTCACCGCGACAAAGTTGGTGACATTGCTGCCAGGAAACAGGAAGCTCTGGTAAGCGCCGTTCTGCAGCACAAACGCCGGCTGGTTGCCTTGCGCTACCTGGGCCTGCCCAACAACGACGCCTTTTCCGTTTGCGCCATTGGGAAGTGCCGCAAAGCTGGGCGGTCGCAAAATGGTGACGTTCCCCGTTTTCAAGGCGAAGCCAGTATTTGCATTGGCGATCCCATAAGTGGTGCCTCCGTTGATAGCGGTCACCTGCGTTTCGTTATACGACGGAACCTTAATGGAGCTGAACGTTCCGGCGTTGTCGACGAACCCGTTCACATGAATGTAATCGGTGGTCCATCCACCGATACGGCCGTCATCGGTCACCTCAAGCGCGAACGTTTGCACGTTGGGCGAGAAACTGATTTTTTGATAGGTGTACGTCTGTGCCTGGCTCGCAACTCCGGCCAGAACGCCTGCACTCAGTGCGGCACGCAGTATGGGGATGATGTTCACGATGATCTCTCCTATGGCTCACTTCTTGGTTAGGAGTGCGGTAAACACTCGACAGTTCTTATGCTTTCGTTGAAGCCGCTCCTTGTAAGAAATCAAAGCGGTGTGTTCTACGGCCTACGTCTGTTCTTCCCCCCACTGATCAGTTGCCCTGGTGCGCCGGGGAGTGCACGCAAGGGTGGGGTTCCATTGCGCAGTGTCAGTCGTGCCGTGCGCCTGAACAAGACCCACTCTAGGAGGGCTGCGGCGCTGAGATGTCACCCGGTTGTCATTGCTTTGCAATCTGAGGGAGGAACATGAGCTGCCTCCCATCAGCAGCTTTGCCGCTTCGCATGGCTTGCGAGTCTCAGCAAACGAACTTGTACCCGGCGCCGTGAATGGTGAGGAAATGCCTCGGGCTCGCTGGATCCGGTTCAAGCTTCTGACGCAGCTTCAGAATCTGATTGTCGACGGTGCGTGTCGTGGGATAAGAATGAAAGCCCCAGACCTGGTTCAGCAGCACCTCGCGGCTCAGGACCCGGTCTACATTTTCGGTAAAGAATTTCAGCAGCTTGAACTCATGCGCCGTCACGATCACGGGCTGCCCCTTGCAGCGCACCGCCATGCTGTTGAAGTCCACATCGCAGTTCCCAAAGCGATAGGTCGCCGGGGCGGAAGGCTTGTGCTGCCTCCGGATCGCGGCCTGCACGCGCGCCAGCAGCTCTCGGGGGCTGAACGGTTTGGTCACGTAATCGTCCGCGCCGAACTCCAGCAGCAGAACCTTATCCGCGACCTCGGTAATGGCGCTCAGCACGACCACGGGCGTTTCGCTCGATTGTGCCTTGAAGCGCTGGCAGAGTTCGCGCCCGGAGATGTGAGGCAGAATCAAATCCAGAACCACGGCCAGAGGGCGATGCGTACGGAAGTCCTCGAGCGCGACCAGTCCATCGCCGGCGACCACGACCGTGTAGCGCTCCTCGGAGAAGATTCTGCGCAGCACCTTTTGCAGACGAGGGTCATCCTCGACTACCAGGATGGTCCCCAGGTCTGCGTTCCCGGTCGCGGTATGGTCCACGTCATGCTCCCCCAGACATTCTGGCACGAGCGCCCTTCCCGCCACATCGCGGAGAACACGCCGAACCCTCACGTAAGATATTCTGCAATCTCGCAGGATCGCCTTCGCTGCAGGCTTCAGGGAATACCGCACCGCGAGAGAGTGAGCTATGGTCAGCCTTTCGTCGCGATGGCCTCCACGGAGATTCCGAAGTCCCACCCGTGCTTCCCCGGCCACACCGGGAGAGTCCACGCAGACCGGCGGCTTCGCGACGCGAACCATGCTGCTTCTAACGCTGAGCCTGGTGGTTGTCGGCATCACGGCAGCGAGTCTTGCCATTCTGCGGGCCACGCTGCATGCGAAAATCGAACGCGATTTCAGCTCCGATCTGCAGCGATCCATCCATACGTTTGCCTCGCTTCGGCAGCAGCGCGGACTTACCCTCGAGCGCGAGAACGCCCTGCTGGCGGATCTGCCAAGCCTAAAGGCCCTCATGACGACACGCGACCAGCGCACCATCGTCGACGGAGGAGAAAGGTTCTGGAAAGTGAGCGGCAACGACCTGTTTGCGCTGGCAAAGCCGGACGGCGAAATCGTCGCGGCCTACACCACCGGCCAGCCCGCTGATAGCCAGTTGGCGAGCGATCTCTCAAGGGTTTTGGGGAGGGACAATCAGGAGTATCTGCTGAGCTCCGGGCGCTTGTTTACCTATGCCGTGCAACCGCTGCGATTCGGCGATGACGCCACCGGTACGCTGCTCGGCTATGCGGTCAGCGGCCAGGAGATCAACCGGGAATTCCTCTCGGAGGTGAGCCGGCCGGCCTCGGCGGAGGCGCTCTTCGTGTCTGGGCGCCACGTTCTTGTCTCCACCCTGTCCAGCCCACGGATCGACGCGGAGTACGCCTTGCAGGAGAGCGCACTGCAAGGCGGGACGCATCTGCTTGTCCTGAACCGCACGCGCTACCTGGCCACCTCCGTCGATCCGTTCGGCGGTGGCCTGGCTCCGGTACGGCTGGTGCTCCTCAAATCTTTGACTGAGCCGGATCAGGATCTCCGTGACCTGGACCGGCGCGTGGCGGCCATCGGCTTACTTGCCTTGCTTGTCGGCTCGACCGCCATGCTGGCGCTGGCGAAGGGCGTGACCGGACCTCTCGAAGAGCTGACCCGCAGCGTGCGTGCCTTTGGACGCGGCGACGCTTCGGTCGCTTTGCCCGCAGGCGGCACGCGCGAGGTCCAGCAACTGAGTGCAGACGTTGCGGCCATGCGGGAACGCATCACGCAGACAGGCCGTGCGCTGCTGGAGGCGGAACGACTCGCCACCATTGGCCGGATGGCGAGCTCTGTCTCGCACGATCTCCGCCACTACCTGGCAGCGGTATACGCCAATGCGGAGTTTCTGGCACACTCCGACCTGACCCCGGCGGACCGCGAGGATCTGCTTTCCGAGATCTCGATCGCGGTTAACGGCACGACGGAGCTCATAGATTCCCTGCTGATCTTCAGCCGCAGCGGCTACGGGGTGCAGCGTGTGCCGCAGCGACTGGCGGACCTGGCCGCTCAGGCCGTGGCGCTGGTACGAGCGCATCCGGATGCCGAAGGCGTAGCCATTCGCACCGAGCTTTCCGACGCCGGCGAAGCCGTGGCGCTAGTGGATGCTAGGCAGATCGAGCGCGCCCTGTTCAATCTGCTGCTGAATGCCTGCCAGGCAGCGCGGTCCTCCCATGCGTCGCCCTCCGTTGTCATGCAGGCAGAGGCGGCCGCCGATATTCTTTCCGTGGCGGTGATCGACAATGGATCCGGTGTGCCCGAGAAGGTTCGTCACAGCCTGTTTGAGCCCTTTGTGAGTGCAGGAAAGCAAAAGGGCACGGGGCTCGGGCTAACGTTGAGCCAGAGCATCGCCAAGGAGCACGGCGGGTCCGTGCGCCTGATGGAGAGTGCGCCTGGCAAAACTTTTTTCTTGATTAGTTTCTTGCGTGTAGTCCCGTAGGGAGATTGGAATGCTTCGCTGTTCATCATCGCTCCGGCAACCATCTCGCGCCCTGCTGCGGCCGGTTCTGCGCATCGTCCCGCTCCTCTGCCTGTTTGCCTGGGAGACAGCGTCTGCTCAGCAGCCAACAGACCGCGGTGCAGCCGCGCAGCGTCTCGATCAGCTGGGCGCCGCCATCGCGCAGGCTCAGGCTCAGGTCGCGGCTTCGCAGCGGCAACTGGAGGAGCTGAAGCAACAGTTGGCTCTGCTTCGGCAGCAAACGCTCGAGCACAACGCCCAGGCACCGGGAGCGGCGCAGAACGCGAGTGTGACCTCTGTCCCAGAAGCTGCGAACGCGGAACGGCAGGCGGAGCAGCAGGCCATGCAGGAAAGCGAGATCGCTACGCTGGACCAGGAGAAGGTGGAGAGCGACTCAAAGTACCCCGTCAAGATCTCCGGCCTGATCCTGTTCAACGCTTTCACCAACAGCAGCGGAGTGGATCTGCCCGCGACACCAACAATTTCAATAGGCGGCCAGGGAAGCACGGGCGCATCCGTACGGCAGACCCTGTTCGGGATCGATGCGCGCGGTCCAAACATCTTTGGCGCAACCAGCCGGGCGGATGCCCGCGTGGACTTCTACGGAACGGCCGCGCAGGGCGGCTACAACAGCGGAGGCTTGCTGCGGCTGCGAACAGCTCAGGCGACGCTCACCTGGCAGCGCGCCGAGGCCTTCGTCAATGTCGAGCGGCCCTTGATCAGTCCGCTCACGCCCACCTCACTCACCGCGGTCGCGGAGCCGGCGCTGGCTTGGTCCGGCAACCTGTGGGTGTGGGTGCCCCAGGCCGGGGCACGCTTCACGCAAGACCTGGCCGGCTCCGGTCTTCGCGCCCGGGTGGAAGCCGCCCTGGTCGATGTGCCCGACCCACCCACTGCCGCGTACGCCGGCATCACAAGCCTGGCGGAGGCCAGCCGCCGGCCGGGCACTGAGCTTCGTCTCGCCCTGTTCGGCCACGACGGCGACCGAAGCGCCCAGATCGGCGCAGGCGGCTACTTCTCGCCGCATCGCCTCGCCAACGGGGCCAGCTTCAACTCCTGGGCAGGCACAACCGATTACCGGCTCCCCCTGGGGAAATACGTGGAGTTGAGTGGAAGCGGCTATCGCGGGCAGGCCCTCGGAGGTTTAGGCGGCGGCGGCTACCAGGATTATGCGGCGCGGCTCTCGAGCAACGGCTTGCAATTCCGCGCCCTGGAGGACGTTGGCGGCTGGTCGCAGGTGAAGTACCGCGCAACGCAGAAGCTCGACTTCAACACCGCCTTTGGAGTCGATAACGTGTTCGCGGGACAGCTGCGGCCCTACGCCGTCGCCAATGGCTCGATTTACGAAAACATCGCGCGCAACCGCACTCTCTTCACGAATGTGATCTTCAGCCCCAGCGCATATCTCCTGTTCTCCTTTGAGTATCGGCATCTGCTGACCGCGCCCGTAAACGGACTTCCCTGGACAGCGGAT
>CAXSDM010000009.1:5681-24852 GCA_964235575.1 uncultured Acidobacteriaceae bacterium
TTCTGGCCGGCCGCCGGTCAGCACTCCTACCAACTCGTACAGAAGGACAAGATGTTCCGGCCTCACCTGCTCGTCATTCCGGCCGGGAGTCTGGTCTCCTTTCCCAATGAGGATCCGTTCTTTCACAACGTCTTTTCCCTCTTCGAAGGCAAGCGTTTCGATCTTGGCTTGTATGAAGCGGGCAGCACGCGAGAGGTCCGCTTCTCAAACCCAGGCATCTCCTACGTCTTCTGCAACATTCATCCGACCATGAGCGCCGTGGTAGTCGCCCTGACAACACCCTGGTTCGCCGTCGCCGACCCAGCCGGGAACTTTTCCCTGCAGGCACCCGAGGGAAGTTATGCCCTGCACGTCTGGGTGGAAGGCGCGCCCCAAAGCGAACTCGACCGCCTGACCCGAGTGGTGCATATGGATGCAGCGCATGCCGATCTTGGGCGCATTCCCGTGCAGGCGACCCTCGGCGTGGCACACACCAATAAATTCGGCCGACCCTACACCAATCCCGCCATCACGTATTAGAACGACTTCTTTTGGTTCATCGGCTATGCTGGGGAACGTAGGCTTTCTTAGGAATGCTTCGAAAGGCCACTCCCCCTCATCGAGATTCAGACATCTCGGCGTTCACCAGCGTCTCTATCGCGCGATGAAGCTCCTCATGCGCCCGCCCAAGCGTAACGCGCACTCCGCTCAGCCAGCGCTGGTGGTCTTCAATCTGCTGCCTCGCCTTGACGATTTCCGGCTCCAGCGCGGAGAGCGCCGGGCCGCCAGTGACGCTGCGTACCTCGACGAAGTTGCGCGCACTCAAAGCCGTGCGAATCTGTTCCCCCGTAATCGGACGCGGGCTGCCGGCAATCGACGGCAGATCGCGTTGAACGATCGCCGTCATGGCATCGATCCCAAACCTGGTGCCGTTCGCCGTAAGCTCTCGCACCGCCTTGCTTACCAGTTCATGCGCAGCGTGAAAGCTGATGCCCGTGACACGGACCAGCGTGTCAGCAAGCTCCGTGACCGTCAGGAAGTTCGCCTCGGCCGCGCTTGCCATGCGATCCATATGGAACTCGGCCTCGCTCAACGCGCCGGTCAGCAGCGTCAGGCTGCGGATGCCGTCTTCAAACGCCATATACACCAGCGGTTGCAGATCGTCTTCGGCATCATTCATGTCCGCGAAGGGCGTGTTGTGCAGGCATCCGAAAACGCCCTGCGCTTCAAACAGTGACCGGCTCGCAAGCACGCGCACATGCTCCAGCGGCACCGGGTTGCGCTTCTGCGGCATGATGCTTGAGATCTGCACATACGCATCCGACAGGCGCAGGAAGTTGACTTCAGCCGTCGACCAGAGCAGCAAATCCTGCGCAAAGCGGCCAAGCGACACCATGCCGGCCGCAAGCACAGACGCGCTCTCGAGAACATAGTCCACCGCCACGATCGCGCCATAGGAGTTGACCACCAGGCCCTCAAAGCCGAGCAGCCGCGCAGTCAAGAAGCGATCAATCGGGAAGCCCGTCGTAGTAATCGCGCACGCGCCCAGCGGGCTGCGGTTCACGCGGCCGAAGGCGGCAACCACGCGCTCAGCGTCTCGATTTAGAATCTCGATCACCGCCATCAGGTAGTGGCCAAGCGTCGTCGGTTGTGCAGGTTGGTTATGCGTATAGGCCGGCATCAACGCGGCCCGGTGCGTCCAGGCGAGA
Source organism: uncultured Acidobacteriaceae bacterium (assembly GCA_964235575.1). Classification (GTDB taxonomy): domain Bacteria; phylum Acidobacteriota; class Terriglobia; order Terriglobales; family Acidobacteriaceae; genus Edaphobacter. The sequence continues at coordinate 7,370 of CAXSDM010000009.1, forward strand.
TCCGTAAGCAGCTTCGCAAGCGCCAACTGCGCCGCCAGCAGATCGAGCAGATAGCCGCGCAGCACCATGCGATACATGGTTAAATCAATATCGTTGCGGCTGCGCGCCGTATGCATTTTGCCGGCGACTTCAGACCCGCAGGCCTCGGCAAGTGTCTGCTCGATCAAGAAGAAAAGATCTTCGAAGCTGCCGTCATACGACCTTTCGCTCAATGCCCGCAGGTCCAGCGCATCGAGCGCCTGGAAGCACTGCGCGGCCTCCTGTGCAGGCATCAGGCCCTGTCGTGCCAGCATCAGCGTATGCGCGTACTCGATCTCCAGCAGAGGCGCTAAAAAGTACTTCTTGGCATCCGCAAACACCTGGGCAAGCACCGTATCGCGGTAGATCGGCGCAGGAAAAGCACCAGTGTTCGGCGGCTGCATCGACACGAAGGGAAAACCTCAAAGACGAAAGGCTATCTAGAAATCGACCCTGAGCCCGAACTGCAAAATACGCGCTTCCAACAGCGTGCTGGTAGGCAGCAGTGTAGGTGCGTTCGTAATCGTCCCGTAAGGCACAATCGTGCCCGGAGCGATCGCCGTGCTGCTGGCCGGTGCAACGCAGAACGGCGAAGGATTCGCGGGGCCGATAGGATTGATCGGAGTCGAGCAAACCGTTGCGTTCGTGTTGATGGACGTGACGTTCGAACGATTCAGGATGTTGTTGCCCTCGACGATCAGCTTCGGCTGCACATGGTCGAAGTACGTGCCCAGCGTGCGGGTGAAGCGCATATCAAACTGATAAATCGGCGGTGTGCGAACAGTGTTCCGACCTACGAAGAGCGGCCGGCTTGTCGCCAGCGCGTCCCCGTTGAGCTTGGTGCTGGTCGTGATGATCTGCTGGTCCCCGGAGCTTGCGTTCACCAGCAGGCCAAGCTCGTTGCCGTGCAGCGCGCCGTTCAGATACTTGTTGTCGAAGTGCGTCGCCGGCTGATACACCGCGCTTGCCGTAAACGAATTTGGCCGGTTCACGCCGCTGTTGCCGCGGTCCCGCAAAGGGTTCGTCGTGTCTTCGACCGGCGTGCTGAACTCGTAGCTGTTGCCCTCCGGCGTATTCGAGATCGAGTGCGACCAGGTGTAAGAAGCACTGGTCGTCAAACCCGCCGCCACGCGATGATCAAACGTCGCCGTCAAAGCGTTATAGGAGGAGTTGGAGCCGAAGTCCTCATAAGTAATGTTGTTAAGAGGATTGCCATTGCTCAAGACCGGGGTCGCACGCGTCTGTGCACTGATTGTTGAGGAAAAGATCGGCCGTCCATCCGCGAGTACGCCAATTGGATTGACCAGATTGGTGTTGCGCAAAAACTGCAGGTTCCGGCCGTTCGTCAATATGTAACCAAGTGTGAGCGAATCGCTTTTGCCGAACTGCTGCGCCACTTGCGCATTCGCGTTCCACGTGTACTCGTTCCTGAATCTCGGGTTCAGCGCATAGATGCTCTGGCTCGGTACCGGGCAGCCGGGAATCTGCATCGCCGGCGAATTCGGGAATGCCGGCTGGCAATTCGTAGGGGTGGCGCTGCCCGCAATCGAATCGATAAACGAGCCCGTGCCGAATGCGCCGTTGTTATAGAGCGGGTTGTACCAGGTGTTGGTAGGTGTCGCTTCATAAAACATGCCTGCATTCAACCGCACTACCGTAGACGGATTGGGAGAGTACGCAATCCCAAGCCGGGGCGCGAAGTTCGCAAGCGAGACATGGAAGCTCTGCGTCAGCGGATAGGGCTCGTTCGCAGGAGACGTAGGCGGATGATACTGGTCGTAGCGAACGCCATAGCTTACCAGCAGGTTCTTGCGCAGCTGCCACGTGTCCTGGCCGAAGAAGTCGAAGAAAATCGACTGGTAGCCGGCTCCGGGCTGGCCAATGCTTGCAGTGAGACTGGAGTATACCTGCGGCGTGATGCCATTCTTCGCGCTCGCATATTGCTGGATCGACGCGAACGTATATTGCGTATACACATCCTGCAACTGCGTGTCATTGTTCTTCTGAAAGCCGACACCGAACTTCAATGTGTGAGCGCCTTGGATCAGCGTCACGTTGTCGTTGAAGCTGGGGATCTTTTCCTGAAATTTATCTCCAACGCTATTCGAGCCGCCAAAGTTGGCGATGCCGCTAATCGTGATCTGTGGACCAGTCCCAGTCAGCGGGTCGGCCACATGGTGCTCATTGCGATACGGCCATGATCCGCGAAATTCATTGAGCATCGCGGGCGAGAAAGTAGTCACAAGCTGCGCGCCGATAATGTGCGCGCGATCTTGAAAATCGGCCGCGGCACTCAACGCAAAGAGCCCACCTACATTGGTGTTGAACGGATAGCGATTACGAAAGTAGTTATACCGCACAAAGAACTGGTTCTTCTTATTGATGCTCCAATCGCCGCGCACATCCACCCACTGCGCGTATTGCACCTGGGCTGCGGTAGTGAAGTCCGACGCGCTTTCGCCAAGTGTTTCGAGCAGAGCCTGATTGGCCGGCGTGATCGTGTTCGCGGTAGGGTTCGCGCGCTTCAGATGCTCATAGCTGACGAAGAAGAAGAACTTGTCGTGCACCACCGGGCCACCTACCCTGCCCACAAAATCGTCCACGTGCAGGCTTGGCTTGATCACGCCGCCGGGAACGCTTGGATTGCAGTTGTTCAGGATGGGGCAGGAACTAGCGGCTTTTGGACGCCACAGATATTGCGCCTCACCATGAAATTGGTTGGTGCCGGAATACGTGATGCTGTTGAAGATAATGCCTGCCGTGTTGCCGAACTCCGGCGCATAGCTGTTTGAGATCGTGTTGATTTCTTTCACGTACGAATCTGAAATCGCAAACAGGCGCAGGCCGTACCGATCCGACTCCGTGTCCACCATGCCATCCAGCTGGTAGTTGACTCGGTCTACAAGTCCGTTCGTATTCAGCGTGCGTGGAATACCGTTTTCCGGATTCGGATGCCCGCTCACGCCGGGCTGAAACAGAATGTAGTTGTATGGATTGCGGGAGGTGAGCGGCAGGTTCTGCGTTTCGGCCTGATCGATGGTACGGCCAAGATCGAAGCGCGCCGGGTCAATAATGGGCGCGTCGCTGGTCACCTGCACCTCGCTCGCTACCGATCCGATAGTCAGCTGTTCGTCGACGGTGGCATCGCGGCCCGCGGTAAGCTCGACGCCGGACTGCGTCAGCGGCGCGAATCCGCTGCCGCTCGAGGTGACACTGTACCGGCCGATCGGCAGAGCGGGCGCAACATAAAGTCCCACCGCGTCCGCCTTGACCGTGCGTGTGTATCCCGTGTCGAGATTCTTGATCACAACGTCCGCGCTTGAAATCGGCGCGCCCGATGAATCCGTGATCACTCCGCGAATGCTTCCATTGATCGACTGCGATTGACCGAGCGCAGGCGGCAGAGCGCCGCCGCACAGCAGAGCCAGCGGAGCGCATGTTAAGAGTTTCAGCAACGGACCGTTCATGGCAGACCCCTCTCGCATCCGGAACTCATAGGTCGACACAGCGCGCACCCAGCCGGGCAGGTACTTAGGAAACTTTGTTTAATAAGCGGCGGTTGTGTGTGAGCATACCACGCACTTCAGCAATGTCCAAAGAAAGTACCGCATCGGCAAGGGAACGCAGAAAGGTGCGCAGATCGTCTACGGAACAAGGCTCGCCGTGGCCGCGGCAATCGAAAGCGAGACCGCGCCAAAGAGCTGCGCGCGCGTGCCGAGCGAGCTTGAGCGCAGTTCCGGCTGCGCGAACTCATGGCGCTCCATCAGCCGTTGCGCCGCTGCGCACAGCTCCGGATGAGACCCGATGCCGCCGCCAAAGACCACCAGCTCGGGATTCAGCAGCAGCGCAATATCCGCCACCGCATCGGCCAGCAGGCCAGCCGTATAAGTAAGCACCTCCCGCGCCACAGGATCACCGTCGCGCGCCAGATCGAAAACCTGGTCAGCGCGCAGGCGCATCAGCTCCGCATTGGCTGGAGACGGCCTCTGCTCGAGCGCCGCGCGCCACTGCACCTCGATGCCGCCACCACCAAGGACACGCTCAAGCTGGCCGGTGTGGCGAACCTGCATCGGCCTGCGGGCCTGCCCACCGACTCCGAAGTAGCCAACTTCGCCGGCACACCAGTGCGCGCCGTGATGAAGCTGTCCATGCAGGAAGATACCCGCACCTACGCCCGTGCCGATGGCGATAAAGACAAAGTTTTCGACATCCATAGCCGCACCCCGGCGGTGCTCCCCCACAGCCGCGAGATTCGTATCATTTTCTACGCTCGCCGGAAGGTTCGTCTCCCGATGCAGCAGATCTCTCAAGGGAACATCGTGCCAGGCGCGTAGATTCGGCGCGGAGATCACCACGCCGGTATCGACGTTGGTGATGCCCGGCGCGCCCGCCGTTATATGTAAAAGCTTGGCCCGCGCCACCCCACTCTGTTCGCACATGGAGCCGATGCCCTGCTGGATCAGCGCGCACATCGCAGCCGGTGTCTTCTGCGCTTTCAGCAGCACCGTCGACCACTGCGTGACCACGTCGCCATTTAGATCGGCGAGCATCATCCGTAGCCTGGTACCGCCGATGTCGGCAGCGACCACATACCCATGATGCGCGTTGAAGCGAAGCATGCTGGGCGGCCTGCCCCCGCTCGATTCGCCGTCGCCGACCGACTCGACCAGGCCAAGGCCTTCCAGATGCGAGATGCCGCTCGAGACCGTCGGCGCGCTCAGACCGGAGAGCCGGACCAGATCCGCCTTCGAGCACGGATTATTCTCACGTAACAAATACAAGAGACCGCGCGCATTGGCTTGCCGAAGATGGGATGGACGCGACGGAGCGTTTTGGACGATCATGGTCTGCGATCTCGGCATGCGGCTTCCCACCAAGTCTCTCACGGGCTAACACCTGAAGGCGAAAGTAAATAAAGAACCCTTAGAAAGAAGGCGCCACACCTCCGTCAACAAAAAAGGCTGCGCTCAACCTTGACAACGGTTGAGCGCAGCCTCGTTTCGCAGTCAATCTAGAAGTGCAGCGCAATCTCGCCTGTCACCGTTCTGGGCGAGACATAGTGCGTACCAGAAAAGGTGGACAGAAAATTGTAGAGGGCGTACTTATTAGCCAAGTTGATTGCGGTGACACGCGCCGCAAGCTGGAACCGGTCCCCGCTGCCGAAGCGCTTAATGTTGTTATCTCCAAGCTCCATGTCAAAGAGGTTGCGGTTGGCGATGCGCTGCGGGTGGTGATCGTCGTCCTCCACGCCCGGAGCAGGAATGTTGATCAGCTTGGAGGTCAATCCGGCTGCGTCACACTCGCTAAAGCCGGAGGTGACGGTTGCCTTGACCCCATCGCAGGCCAACCCGGCCGTAAACTGCTCGTCGTAGGTCAGGCCGCTCAGGTTGATCTCGGGTTTGCCGTTGACCACCAGAGGATTGCCATTCGCATCGAAGGAAAAGCCCGCGCACGCGCTGTTCGGATCGGTCACGTTATAGCAGGGAGCGGAACCGGCGACCAGGCCGCTGTCAAACTTCCAGTTGAAGGAGGTGTAGACGCTTTTGCGGAAGGGCATCTTGTACTGCAGGTGCGTCGTCTGGTTGAATCGCTCGTCATGGTCGATGCGGAAGGGATAGCCGCCCGGCGCCCCCACCGAGGCGCCCACGCCCCCGATCTGCGGATTGAAGAACCGCGCGGCGACCGAAGACATCGTCACGCGTGCCGTCAGCCCGCGCACCTCCGTCAGCGTTCCGGCAAGCGTAAAGCCCGGGATCTTCGAGTTGTGCCACTCGATGGGGAAGGTGATGGGCGTTGCACCCAGCACGCTGAAGTCGTACGCGTTGTGCGTGTACTTGGTAATGTAGTCTCCGCTCAACACGAAATGACGCGAGATACTCTGCGATAGACCCGCATGGAATTCATTGCGGAAGCCCGGGTTGAACGGAGCAGGACTGCACGGCCCGATCGTCAGAAAGATGGCCTGAATGACCGGATTCAGACAGCCCTGGCTGGAGAGAACCAGGTTCTCGTTGAACGGCGTCTCCTGCGTGCGCGCGTAGGAGGCACGTAGCACCGTGCCGGTCCGCTTGAAGTTATAGGAGAGCCCAACCCGCGGTTCAGCCTGCCGCTGGATAGACAGGCCATTGTAAAAATCTCCGCGAATACCAAGGTTGAAGAGCCAGTTGCCGGCCTTCAGGTTATCTTCCCCATACAGTGCCAGTTGCTTCACATCCGTCTGGCCGTGATAGGCGTAGTATGTGCCTCCTGAGGTCAGATCATAGGGCGCGAGGACCGAGTTGAAGTTGGGATTGGTCGCATAGGCACCGGCACTGCACTGATTTGGTGCGGTAACCGGGTTGCCGTTGTTGTCGAAACACAGAGGATTCAGCGTGGGATCGACAATGCCCACCTGGTCGTTCTCGCGCAGGAAGGTCTGCTCATACACGCCGCCCAGCTTAAAGTTGTTGCGGCCCCGCACGTAGGACACATCCGCGTGCACACCAGCGTTGGTCAGCGAACGCTGTTGTGCGACCGACTCCTGCTGGATGGGTCCAAGGTCCGCAAGCGGGTTGTTGCTCGGGTAGTAAGCGTAAAGATCCTGCCGGATATACGGCCCAAAGTTGAACACCGCGGCATCGCTCAGCACCTTGGTATACGTGGGACTGATGTTGAACGTCTGGATCTTCGAGCGTTGGTCGGTCAGGCCAGGCGTTGTGCCGGCCGTCGCGAACCCGGTCTCGGTGTCATAACTGTTCGGCGTCTGAAACCAGGACCGTGTGTACTGCAGGTTGGTGTGCAGCGAGGAGGCGGGACCAAACTGGTAGTCGACGCGGTCGAAGAGGTTCTCCTCATTGCCTTTGTCGTGATACACGATGAATTCAGGTGCATCGAGAAAGCGGCCTGACTGCAGCACGTTGCCCGCGAAGAAATTGCCAAACTTGTCCGTGCCCTTCGCGAGCTCGATACCTACGTTGGTCGTGCCGAAGGTGCCATAGGAGACGTGCAGCGTGCCGGTCAACCTTTCCACACCTTGGCCGGAGCGGGTAGTACCCACGATGACGAGGCTGGTCTTGTCGCCGTACTCGGCGGGAGGCGCGCCTTCGATAACCTCAACCGACTGGATCGCCGCGGCAGGCACCTGGTTCGAAAAAACCTTGCTTTGCTGGTCCGTGACGGGCTGTCCGTCAATCGAGAACGAAACCTCGTTGTGGTCGCCGAGTCCGTGCAACAGGCCGTTCGAGTCAGCAGCAACGCCAGGCGAAAGTTCAGTGATAATGGAGCTCAGCTCAGAGCTCGGCGTTTCGACCGGCAGGGTGTCGATGGTGGAGCGGTCGATATCGGTGTGGAAGTGAGGGTCGTTTTCATTCAGGTCCGGCGCCGCCTCAACCGTGACACTGGATGCGGAACCAAGAACCTTCAACGCAATCGGAACGCTGATCGGCAACGCCGACTCCACGTCAATGTCCTTGTCCGCGGGCGCGAAGGCCGGACTCGTCACCGAGATGCGGTAGGGATTAAACGGAAGATTGTAGAAGTGAAACTGCCCGGAGCCGTCGGCCTTTACCGTTCGGGTGTAGCCGCTTACCGGGTTCGCCAACGTCACCGTCGCTCCGGGCACAACGGCGCCGGTCGGATCGCTGACCGTTCCGTTGACGAGTCCGGAGGTGCTCTGTGCTACTGCCGGGGCCGCCGTCATCACGCTCGCAAGTGTGCACGATAAAGCAAATGTATTCCTGGGATTCAACCTAAAACCTACCATTGCATGACTCCTGTCTGGCGAACAGCTCAGACGTCGAAGGCTCAGCCCCTCGAATTGCGCGATGCAGGATGCGCATCCATGTCGAACATTCAGCTGGACTTTAAACGTGCCAGGCTTCGGCCACGTGAAGCGTCGAACTCACTGAACAAAGAACTACACAGGACGGCAGTCGGGAGGAGGTCTGCTGAACAGCGAGAACCGCAGCATGCGCCGCGCAATTGGATCGGGAAACGAGGGAGTACGGCAGCAGGCAAAGGAAAGGCTCTCCGCGTTGGCCTGCACGCCGGTCGGCACGGCGGAATGCATCGCCATGCAAAGTGGGCAGTTAGCCTCATCGGCCGGCCAGGCGACAGCATTGGCCTGCAGGGCGACCCCAAAATGAGTATGGGGCAGCCAATCGCCGTGGACGTGCGTGGCCTCTGCGGAGCTCGCAACCAGCATCAGCAGGAAGCTGAAAACCGCCGCCAGCCGCATCCAGAGGGGATGAGCCGGGAGAAAGCCAGCGGATTGACTCTGCTTGATCATCGGGTTTAGCGAGCGCCATCCGCTCCCATACATCTGCTCAGTCAGGGCTCAGGAACAGGTATTCAGAGAGAGCGGATGCATTCGGTAATCCCACTCTACCATTGCTAACGAGTCTCCACTCTTGTTAGCGCAGCGGAACCGCAGCTTACCGGCAGGCCGCGCAGTTTCCGGAAAGGAAGAATTCATGGCCAGTCACCTGAAAGCCCTTGGGCAGATTTGGCTTGAACTGAACGCTGCAGCCGGGCATCTCAAAGATCTTGCGGCACTGATTGCAGCGAAAATGATGATGATGCTCCTTACCCGCAACTTCGTACCGCGCCGTCTCCCCTGGCAGAGCGATCGAGGTCAGCCACTTCTCTTCCACCAGGGTGCCGATGTTGCGATAGACGGTCGCAATGCTGACGCCTTCCACCAGCTCTCGGGCATAGTGCAGCGCCTCTTCCGGAGAAAGCGGCCGATCCGCGCTCAGAAACGCCGAACGTATGGCGTCTTTCTGCTTCGTCTTTCTGGATTGAACGATCAAAGCCTTCCGTCCTCTTTGGAATTTCCTTTTCTCAAGCCCTGCCGGCTCTCCGGCGAGCCCACAGAGGAACCGGAAAACCGCCAGAGAAAACACTGCAGGGGCTGTCCGGGAACAAATCTTGTACCGCTCCCACTGGGAGCATATCACTAATGCGAAGGAGTTCTTCTTACCAAATGCGCGCCCCGCCACGGTTCCGTATCTCTGCGCGCGCGTAGTCGACCTTCTTTCTAAGGAAAAGGCTGTTCGCTCTGCAGCCTTGATCCACAGTCACTCGTAAGCCTCGTTTCAGCCGAATGTTAGGATCACTGCACGGACCGACCGTGAGATCTCTCATCTTCAGCGTCATCCTGGTCACCGCATCTGCCGTCCACGCCCAAGATCCCACTCCACTTGCCGGTCCGCCCAGACTCGAATTTGAAGTAGCGTCCATCCACCTGGCGAATCCAGCGCAGCCCGGCTTTCAGACCATCCAGCCGGACGCAAGCGGCGCGGGGTACACGGCAAGCTATGTTCCGCTCAAGCTGATAATCGCTTTTATGTACCGCATTCCCGCCCGGCAGATTTTAGGCGGTCCACACTGGGTCGAAGAGGATCGCTACAATGTCGAAGCCCGGGCGGACAAGAGGTATACCGTCGACGACCTCAACACCATGTTCCAGAACTTGTTGACGGATCGCTTCCACCTCAAATTCCACATCGAGACGAAAGAGGCCAACGCCTACGTCCTCACTCTCGAGAAGAGTGGCAGCAAAATGAAGGTCAACGACCAGCCCCAAAGCTACACCATTCCAATCACCTTCAATGGCATCGGCGTCATGAACGGTGTCCGCGTTCCCATGCCTTATCTTTGCTGGACTCTCAGCCAGATCCTCCAGCAGGACGAGCGCCCGGTCGTCGATCGGACCGGGCTCACCGGCTTCTATGACTTCACCTTGTCTTACCTGCCGCAAAATCTCCCGCAGGAGACGCATGATCATCTTGCCCAGGAAGCACTTGATCGCCCAACCCTCTTCGACGCATTGAAGCAACAGTTAGGCCTCAAACTAGCCGCCCAAAAAGGTCTCGTCCAATACTTCATCATCGACCAGATCGAACGTCCAACGGACAACTAAAGCGTTTTCCCTGTAGGTATAGCTGTTGCACGATTCTTATGAGCGTTTTCTCCCAAAAGAAAACGCAATAGACGACATCGTGCTCGAAGAGCAGGCTCACGTTCCTCAGCAGTAAAAGAAATAGACCCAGTCCTTGCGGCCCGAGTCTGCCCTGCTAAAGCCAGCAACGCCGCCTCGAAGCCCCGATACACCAAGCCCCTCACCCGTTTGGGGGATAGACGGGCCAACTATAATTGACTTAAGAACCCAAGAAAACTCCGGCACACTTACTGGAAGTTTCCTTGCGTACCTCTCTGGACTCGAAGTCCAGACCTAAGTTCTCTGTCTTGAATACTTTCTGTACTTTCGGGGGGAGGGGCGGTACTTTGCATAGCTCCACGAAATCCGTCGTCGGCGTCCTCGCCCTGCAGGGTGCCTACGAAGCCCACGCCAAAGCTCTCGCCTCGCTCGGCGCGGAAACCGAATTAATTCGCCGCCCCGATCAGCTCCATGACCTCGACGGCCTCATCCTCCCCGGAGGCGAATCGACCACCTTCCTCCGCCACCTCGAGCGCGACGGCTTCTTCTCCGTCCTCGACAGCTTCGTCCGCCAAACCCCAACCTTCGGCACCTGCGCCGGCGTCATCCTCCTCGCCAAGGAGGTCCACAACCCCGCCCAGGCCTCGCTCGGCGCCCTCGACATCACCGTCGAGCGCAACGCCTACGGCCGCCAGCTTGACTCCACCATCCTCATCACCCCCACCGACCTCCCCGGCGGCCCCCTCGAGATGGTCTTCATCCGCGCCCCGCGCATCACCCGAACCGGCCCTGCCGTCCAAACCCTGGCCACCCGCGCCGCCGCAGAAGACAATCATCCCATCCTGATCCGCCAGGGCCACCTCCTCGCCGCCACCTTCCACCCGGAGCTCTCCGCCGACACGCGCATTCACCAACTCTTCCTCCGCATGATCGCCGAGCACCAAACCTCCCCGCTCACACCCTCCATCCCGTCCGAGTCCCTCTAGCCATGCACCTCGCCCTGCCGGCCATCGTCCTCCTTCTGCCAACGCTCGCACTGCCCGCTCACACGCCCGCCCAAACCTCCGACCCCATTCCCCTACTCGCAACGCGCCTGCAAACCGTGCTCCAGCGCGAAACCAGCGGTCACTCGCCAACGCCCGAAGAAATTGCCAGCTTCGATCCTCTCGACCCGCTTCCGACTCCTCTCGCCCTCACCCAAGCCCTGCCGCTCCTGCGCCAAGCCCTCGACAGCCCGGACGCCGCCGTCCGCCTGCTGGCGCTTACCGCCCTCGGCGGCCTGCAGACCACCGCAACGCCATCCCTCCAGCCCACGCCTGCAGCGTCCGCCGAGCCCGCCACCACCCCCCCGCCGACTCCATCTGCTCCCGCCGCCCCCGCATCTTACAAGCCGGAGATTGCCCACCTCCTCGCACCCGCCATCCCGGCCATCGCCGCCCACCTCACTGACGACTCCCCACCCAACCGCCTCCAAACCGCAATCGTTCTTGGCGGCTTCACCTCCGACCCTCCCCCATCGATCTACCCTCCGCTACTCAACTACCTCAAGCGGGACGACGCCATTGGCACCGTCGGCCAGATGGTCGTCTCCGACCTCCTCCAGCTCGGCCCGGTCAGCGATACCACCGCCGACGCCCTCTCCCACTTTCTTCGCCGCTCCGACCAGACCGCGTCCTCCCGCTCCGATCTGGTCGACGCCATCGCATCCAAACCCAATCAGTCCCAGTCTCTCAACAAAACGCTCCTCACCTATCTCTCCTCCGATGACCCGAGCCTGCGCGCCCGCGTCATCCTCTCCCTGCCCCAACTCGACCTCGCCCCGGACCTCTTCGCCGACACCAAAGCACAGGTAGCCCAGATCGCCGCCTTCGACCCCGCCGGCGGCCAGGATAACCTTCAAGTCATCACCGCCGCCAAAGCCATTTCCACCTGCTGGACAGCCACTCGCATGGCAACCGGCTGCCCTGCCTACTAAAGCCGTATCCTGAAAATGTGACTTCGCTCATCATCCCGCTGGCAGGCTTTTTGCGATGGCCCTTGCCTCCGGATGCCTCCGTCCACGGCCCCGCACTCGATCACCACCTCTATCTCAATCTCTGGATCGCCCTCACTCTTCTAGCCTCTGCTCACCTCATCGGCTTGATCGGCCTGTTCCTTCAGCGGAAATCCGGTGGAAAACCGCGCAACCAGGCACTTGTCGAGTACCTCCCTCTCGCCGCCCTCACACTCCTCTTCATATTCCTCACCCTACGCGCCGAGCTTCTCTGGGCCGCCACCCGCTACACCGGCCCCGATCTCGCCGCACTCCAGGTTGAAGCCACCGGCATGCAGTTCGCCTGGTACTTCCGCTACCCCGGCCAGGACGCCGCCTTCGGCCGGACTCGCCCGCAGCTCATCGCGCCCGGCGAAGGCAATCCTCTCGGCCTTGATCCTGCCGACCCCCGCGCCGCCGACGACTTCGTCAGCTCAGAGCTCGTCCTCCCCGCCAACCACGAGATCGATCTCCGCCTGCACGCCCAGGACGTCATCCACGGCTTCGCCGTCCCCGCACTCCGCCTGAAGCAGAACGCCGTTCCCAACTCCGGCCATGGACAGGACATCCACATCCACTTCACCCCCACCACCCCCGGCACCTACGCCATCCTCTGCACTCAGCTCTGCGGCCTAGGCCACTTTCGCATGACCGCCAACCTCCGCGTTCTCCCCCCGGATGCCTTCGCCGCCTGGCTCGCCGAGCACGAAAAGCCGGTCACCCCATGACCCCCGTCACCACCACCGATCGCCCCGCCCGCTCCCGGTCGCTGTTCACCACTGACCACCGCACGCTAGGCATTCGCTACCTCCTGCTCTCACTCGCGGCCGTTGCCGTAGGCACGCTCATGTCGCTCGCCATGCGCATCCACCTCATCTGGCCCGACCGCACGCTTCCCTTTTTCGGTCCTATCAAGCCCGAGGACTACCTTGCGCTTGTCACCCTGCACGGCACCCTCATGCTCTTCTTCGTCATGACGCTCGCCCCGCAGGCCGGCTTCGGCTCCCTCATCCTCCCGCTACAGATCGGCGCCCGGCGCATGGCCTTCCCACTGCTTAATGCCCTCGGCTTCTGGCTCTACCTCATCGCCTTCCTCGTCCTCATCTCCTCGAGCTTCGTTGAAGGTGGCGCCGCCATCTCCGGCTGGACCGCCTATCCGCCGCTCTCCGCCATCGCCGCCGCTGGCCCCGGCCAGGGTCTCGGCATGGATCTCTGGCTCTGCTCCTTAAGCCTCTTCGGTCTCGCCTCCATCTTCACCGCCACGAATCTCCTCGCCACCATCGTCGCCCACCGCTGCCCCGGCATGACCTGGGAGCGCCTGCCCCTCACCGTCTGGGCATGGTTCACCGCCGCCGTCCTCACCATCATCGCCTTCTCCGTCCTGCTCGCCGCGCTCACCCTCCTTTTCCTCGACCGCCACGCCAACACCAGCTTCTTCCTTCCCCTCGGCGACCTCGTCAACGGAACTCTCCACACCTCCGGCAACGGCAGCCCCCTGCTCTGGCTCCACCTCTTCTGGTTCTTTGGCCACCCGGAGGTCTACATCGCCATCCTCCCCGGCATGGGCCTCACCTCCATGCTCCTCGGCAACTTTTGCCGTCGCAAAATCTTCGGCTACCGCGTCATGATCGCCACTACCCTGCTCATCGGCTTCCTCGGCATCCTCGTCTGGGGACACCACATGTTCGTCGCCGGCCTTAACCCCTTCGCCGGCACCGCCTTCTCCATCTCCACCATGGCCGTCGCCCTGCCCTCGGCCGCCAAGGTCTTCAGCTGGCTCGCCACCGTTTGGCGCTCACGCCCCGCCTACACCACGCCCATGCTCTTCGCCCTCGGCTTCGTCTCCCTCTTCATTACCGGCGGCCTGTCCGGACCCATCCTTGCCCAGCCTATCCTCGATCAATATCTGAACAATACCTATTTCGTGGTAGCCCACTTCCACCTCATCATGGCGATGGCCGGCATTTTCGGCCTCTTCGCCGCCACTTACTACTGGTTCCCGATTCTCTGCGGACGCATGATGAACGAGTCCCTCGGCCGGTGGCACTTCTGGCTCACTCTCGTCTCCGCCTACATGACCTTCCTGCCCATGCACATCGCCGGCCTTGAAGGAGCTCCCCGCCACTACGCGCAATTCGACGGCTTCCACAACGCTGCCACCGTTCTCCTCGCCAACTCCTTATCCATGCAGCGCCACATCACCTATTCCGCATTCGTGCTCGCCGCAAGCCAGATACTCTTCCTCGTCAACCTGGCCCTCAGCCTGCGCCGTGGACACCTCGCCCCTGAAAACCCCTGGTCCGCCACAACCCTTGAATGGGCACCGGCCAATCCGCAAAATACCGCATCCGACCAACATTTTTCAGTCCATCGTGGACCCTGCCACTACTTCCACAGCGCCGCCCAAGAGGGCTTCACGCCGCAGTGGGCACAGGAAGAAAATCCGGAGTAAGCTGTTTTCACGGGACGCTACGCAGAGGGAATCGCAATGCCGGCAATCATCACGCCCCCAGTCACACCTCCAGGCACCGAAAAACGTCGCCGCGAGCTCGAAGACGGCGACCACGGCGGCGGAAGACGCCCGCCAACCGACAAACGCACCGGCGGCGGCGGCGACCCGGACAACTGGAACGAACGCCGCCGCGGACGTCCGGGCCCACGCGAGCGCCTCGACCGCTATCGTCTCGGCCTCTTCTTCGGCCTCTCCGCCGTCTTCATGTTTTTCGTCGCGATCGTCAGCGTCTTCTTCGTCGCGCAGGGCAGCGGCCATATTGACGCGAACGCCCGCTACATCAACGAGTGGCTGCCGACCGCTCTCCCGCCCATTCTGTGGCTGAACACCGCCGTCCTGCTTCTCAGTTCGCTCACCATGGAGATCGCCCGCCGCCACATGTTCCGCGAGATGCATGTCATGGACGAGTGGCTCGGTCTCGGCAAACCCATTACTCGCCGCACGCTGCCCTGGCTCGTCGCGACCATCGTACTCGGCGTACTCTTCGTCATCGGTCAAATCGTCGCGTGGGATCAACTCGCTACGCAGCGGGTGCACTACTACTCCAGCCAGAGCAGCCACTCCTTCTTCCTCATCACCGGCGTACACGGCCTGCACCTGCTGCTCGGAGTAGCGGCGCTGATTACCGCATTGATCGGCCTCTTTGCTTCCAAGCAACTTGAAAACCGTCAGATCCTGGTCGATCTCGCCGCCTGGTACTGGCACTCGATGGGTTTGCTATGGCTGGCACTTTTCAGCCTGCTCGCCTTCTGCCAATGAACCGAGGCCGCCGACCTAATGCCCTCGCCGGCCTGATCCTGGCATCCACTCTCCTGCCCATCCCCGGCCATGCCCAGGGCTGCAGCCAGTGCGCCGATCAGATGCGCGCCACCCCCGCACAAGTCCAGAACGCATACCGGCGAGCCATCCTCTTTATGGTCCTGGCTGGTGGAGGTGTCTTTACTGGAGCCGTCCTCACCTTGCGCCGCTTCCGCTAAGTGCGGAGCTGTAAGTGTAAATAGAGGTTTCGGGTTCCAGGTTTATTCTCTTAGGAGACGGCACTGTATCTCCTATTTTCCTACGGTGTAGCTTCCTGATGAGCGAAAGAAATCCTTCGTCAAAGGCGTCACGATCGACTTACTGTTCGATAGGCTGCTTACAGGATGTGGTTTGTTTCAGCGTCGCCTAGGCTGCGCCACTGGCGTCCTTGGGAGACTTCTTGAGAAAGAACGCAAACGGCGCGCATAACAGGCAAAGGAAGCCGAAATAGCGCAGCACATCCACATACGCATACACCTGCGCCTGTGCGTTGACGGCGGTGTTGGTGATCGAAAGTGCACGCATCGTGGCCGTACGGCCGCTGTACCCGGCATGCGGCGTAAGCCGTTGGCCCAGGATCAGCAGCTGCTCCCGCACCACCCAGCTTGCTCCCGTGATGTGCCGCACCAGATCGTTGCGATGCGACTGGAGATGGCGCTGCGCAATCGTGTTCGCGGCGGAGATGCCGATCGACCCGCCCACATTGCGCAGGAAGTTGAAAATGCCGCTCGCATTGCCAGTCCCTTTTTTCCCAATGGTCCCAAGCGCCACCTTGCTGAGCGGCACAAAGATCATCGCGAGGCCCACGCCGCTCAGCGCGATCGGCCAAAACTCCGTGTACGGCGCGATATCAAGCGTCAGGCTGCCCAGCCAAAGCCCCGAAATGCCAAGCGTCGCAAAGCCCAGCGCCGTGATCCAGCGTGCATCGAACTTTGATACGGCCGCGCCCACCAACAGCGACGCTGCCACCGATCCCAGGCCACGTGGCGAAACCGCAAAGCCGCTGGCCGTGGCGCTATAGCCAAGCAGCGTCTGGTAAAAGACCGGCAGAATGGTCGTCAATCCGTACAGCACCGCGCCCAGCGCAAAGACCAGCGCGGACCCAAGCGCCAGGTTGCGATCGGCGAAGGCACGCAGCTCAACCAGCGGCTTCTTGTCCCGGAACTCTCGCACTAGAAAAAGCACAAACGTGACCACCAGGATGCCCGCGGCCCAGCGAATCCGCGCATCGGCGAACCAATCGTCTTCCTGGCCTTTATCCAAAATGAATTGCAGGCAGCCGATCCACAGACCCAGCAGGCCGAAACCGACCCCATCAAAGCTGCCCGCCTTCTTCTTGTCGGCAGGCTCGGTATCCTGCAAGAACTTGCTCTGTAGCAGCAAGGCAAGAACTCCCACAGGGATGTTGATATAGAAGGCCCAGCGCCACGAGAGCGCATCGGTCAGATAGCCGCCGAAGGCCGGCCCGATCACCGGAGCCAGCACCACGCCCAGCGCATACACGCCCAGCGCCATGCCCTGCTTGGCCGGAGGAAAGCTCTCAAGCAGAATCGCCTGCGACAGCGGCTGCAGCGCTCCGCCGCCCGCGCCTTGAACCGCCCGAGCCAGCAGAATAAAAGACAGGGTAGGCGAGATGCCGCACAGAAAGGACGCCACCGTGAACACCGCCAGCGAGCTCATCAGGAACTTTTTGCGCCCGAAGCGCATGGCGAAGTAGTTGCTGCCCAGAAGAAAAACCGCGTTCGCCACCAGGTAGACCGTCAAGACCCACTCGGCTTCATCCGTCGTGCTGGCCGTGCTGCCCGCAATGTACGGCACCGCCACGCTGGCGATCGAGGTGTCCATCACCTCCATAAATGTGGCGATCATGACGGCCAGCGCAATCAGCCACGGATTTACCTTACCTTCGGAGCCGCCGCCGCCCGCCATCAGCGCAGCCACACCTTGGGTTCTACCGACATGCCGGGCCGCAGCCGCTGGTAGCCATTCTGGCCCTGGTTCAGGCGGATGCGCACCGGAAGACGCTGCACCACCTTGACGTAGTTGCCGGTGGCGTTCTCAGGCGGCAGGAGGCTGTACACCGCGCCGCTCGCGCCGGGTAGCGCCTCCAGGTAACCCTCAAACTTCGTCTTCAACGCGTCCACATACACGGTGACGGACTGGCCGGCGTGCATGCGCGTAATCTCCGTCTCCTTGAAGTTGGC
>CAXSDM010000009.1:24952-33333 GCA_964235575.1 uncultured Acidobacteriaceae bacterium
CGGTGACGGACTGGCCGGCGTGCATGCGCGTAATCTCCGTCTCCTTGAAGTTGGCCGTGATCCAGATGTCATTGGTCTGGGTCAGCGCGAAGAGCTCCTGGCCGGGCGCAACCTGCGTGGCCACCTGCACCTGCTTGTCGCCGATGATGCCGTCCTCGGGCGCGTAGATGCGGGTGTACTCGAGGTTCAACTCCGCCTGGTCGGCCTGCGCCTTGGCGACCAGCTCGGCGGCCTTGCGCTGCGCCAGCATCTCGCGCTGCTCCTGGATCTGCCGCGGCGTCACGGCTTTGGCCTGCCTGGCCTGCGTTTCGGCTTGGCCGAGCTGCGACTGCGCCTGCGTCACGGCTCGTGCAGCTGCCTCGGCCGTCTCCCGCCGGCTGGCGACCACTGCGGTCTGCGCCTGGGCATTGGTGGCCTGCTGATCGTACTGCTCGCGCGTCACCTCCTGCTTGACGACCAGCAGACGATAGCGCTCTTCCTCGCGTGCGGCGTTGGCCTCATTGGCCTCGGCCTGCTCGAGGTCGGCGACCGCCGAGCGATAGCGCTCCTCGCTCGCCGCGACGTTTGCCTGCGAGCCCACGACATTGAACTCGGCCTGAGTGACCTGCGAACCTTGATTTACCGAGGTAATCGGCACGTTCGGGGCCTGGGCCCGCACGCCGGCCTGCGCCTGGGCATAGTTGGCGCTGGCCTGCTCCTTGGCCACCTGGTTGTCGCGCCCATCGAGCTCGATCAGCAGCTGCCCCTTGCGCACCATATATGTATCTTCCACGTACACCGCTTTCACGATGCCGCTGATGCGGAAGCTGATCGGGTCCGTGTGGCCGTCGACAAAGGCATCGTCCGTACTCACAAAGCTGCTCAGGTAGTGGAGCAGCAGCACGCTGCCGATGATGAGCAGAATCGCAGCCGCAACGATCCCGGCCGTCGCAAAGGGATGCTGATGAATCCATCCCTTGGTCTTCTTCTCGTCCTCGGCCAGGCGCTCCTTGAGCGGAGGCTTCTCCTCTTTCTTGTCGTCCCCGCCTTCCTTATCGTCTCCACCTTCTTTGTCGCCGTCGTCGTCGCTGCCCTCGTCCTTCTTGCCGGCCTCCTCCTGCTTCTTACGCATCTCGTCGAGCTCCCCGCGCAAGCGAGTCTGCTCGTCGTAGAGCATGCGCAACGCAAGGTCGTGCTCCACCTCGGCCGGCGGAGCAACGTCGTAGCCGGGCGCCGCTCCATGCTCCGGCTCCGTGACGGCGGCGAGGCGGTGATCGGGAGGAAGGGGTGAGATCGTGTCAGCCATATCTAAGGTTTCCTCAGCAGCTGTGGCAGCGTCTGCTCCGCGTTACCCATGGCGCGCGCCAGCGAAACCTTGCCCAAATTGTGCTCAAAGTCGGCGGTAATCAGGTCATCGTCAGCCTGCACCACGGCCTGCTCGGCCTGCACCACTTCGACGGTATCCGCCACGCCAGCGATAAAACGGTCGGTCGACTGTTCGAGCGACTCATGCGCCAGTCCGCGATTACTTTCGGCCACCGCCACCTGGTCCGCGGCCGCGTCCAGGTCAATGAAGGCCTGTCGAACATCCTGGTCCACCTGCCCGACCAGGTCCGCCCGCTCCGCCTGCCGCTGCCGTAAGGCGGCGGAGGCGACCTGCACATCGGCCTCAATGCGGCCGCCCTGGTAAATCGGAATCGTCAGCGTTCCGGACACGGTATACACGCTGTCGCTGTGATTGGTCGGCGTCACGCCGGCCGCACCGAAGTCGGCATTGACCGCGACTGAAGGCAGCCGTTCCGCATGCGCCGCCTTCACGTTCAGCTCCGCCGCCTTTACCGCCGAAGTCGCCGCCTGCAGGTCAGGCCGTTCGGCCTGCGCGCGTTCGAGCGCGCTCGCCTGCGTAAAGACCGTAAGCGGCACAAAGCGAAAGTCCTCGGTCGCCACAAACACCTGGCCCAAAGGCAGCCCGATCAGCCGTGCCAGGCTCAGACGCTGCGTGGCCAGGTCCGCCTGCAGCGAACGCAACCGCTGCTGCTGCGTTTGCAGCTGGACCTTGGCGCGAGTCGCGTCCACTCCGGTGGCCAGCCCCGCCTGCAGCTGATCGGCCGCGCGCTGGTAAATTGCCCGGAAGTCCTCCACCTGGGCCAGCGCAGCCTCTACGCGAGCCTTGGTTGCCTGCAACTGCAGATACGACCCCGCCACCGCCAGCACGATCAAATCCCGCGCGTTGCGCGCGGCCTTCACGTTCGCCTGAACGCTTTCCTCCGCGCCCTGCAGGTTGCGGATCTTCACAAAATCGAACACCGTCTGGTTCAGCCGGGCCGCCCGCGCGTCGTAGTAGTTGAATTTGGACGTCGTCGGAATACTCGGCAGGCTGACCCCCAGCTCACGCAGGTTTTCCTTCTCAAACGCCTCGCTCAACACGGTATTTACCTGCGGCAGCAGCTCGCTCTTGGCCTGTGCCTGCTGCCCCCGCGCCTGCTGCTCGCTGGCTGACTGCGACAAAGCGCCAAGATTCGTCCGCAGGCCCATCGCCAGCGCCTGCGCAAGCGTAAGCTCCATCACCGCGCCCGTGACCGGACCCGAAGGCACGCTGCCGTTATACGGCGCCGTCACGGTCACCGAGCTATTAATCACATCGACCGAGCTGCTGCTGCCTCCGCCGGTCGCGGTGCGCTGCGTAACGCTCACCTGGCCAGACGGCATCGGCCTTCCGGAGAGCGGCAGCTGCAGCGGACGCGTCGGCATGACCGGCGTCTCTGAAGCCGTCTGCGCACCGGCACGCACACTCACGCACACGGCGGCTCCAAAAAGGGAAATCAGGCGCAAGCCCCAACGCATATGCCCCTTGGAGTCGAACCACCGCGCCGGAGTCGCAAAAAGATCGGCTCCCAAGCGAATCATCAGAGCACGGGTTGGACTGCTTAGAGGAAAATCATTCAAAACAAACGGCCTTGAACTGGATAGTAGTGTCGTTCGTCAGATTTCGGACGCCAATGTACCGCCCTTCGTTGTATCCGGAGTCTCTGAAACCCGCCATCGGGCTCGCCGCGCGCCGAAGCAGCGAGACCCGGCTAAACCCAGACCCCGACTCGTTGTCGATCGCGGGATGACGGACAAAGTCATCGCAAGGGTGCTGGCCGGCGACCGGCACTCCTTCGGCACGACCGGAGACGCGTCCGACGCCGAAGAGGCCGCGCAGGAAGATTTCTGCACGCATACCCCCGGCTCTTGAGCTTGCGCCACGATGCAAGCTTCTCCACGTGGATCAACAGGATCGCCCTGACTACAGCCATCAACGCCGGGCATGTAGCATCTCCTTTGTGAACTCCGCAATGCGCATCGGCGAACTGGCAAAGCGAGCGGGAGTGACCGCGCGCACCATCCGCTATTACGAGAGCCTCGGCCTGATCCCACTTGGCGACCGCGAAGGCAATGGCCATCACCACTATCCCGAACAGACCCTCGCGCGCCTTGAGAAGATCGACCAACTGAAGCAGCTCGGACTGAGCCTGGACGAGATCCACGGCGTCATCGACCTTTACTTCTCCGACCCAAGCGGAAAAGGGCCGAAGCGCAAGGTCCTCGCGCTTCTGCGGCAGCATCTTGCACAAGCCGACCAGCAGCTTACCGCATTGAAGAAATTCAGGTCCGAGTTACAAGCAAACATCCGGCGATTTGAACACTGGCTGCAGGGTGTCGAGTAGTTCTTTGCATTGACCCGAACATGACGTTTACGTAACGTCTTATAGAGGAGCCTGGATATGAACGAAACAATCGGCTTCATCGGTCTCGGCAATCTGGGCTTGCCGATGGCGCATAACCTGCTCGAGAGCGGTTACCCCCTCGCCGTCTACAACCGCACCGCCGCGAAAGCAGACACACTCGTCAGGCAAGGCGCGCGCCTCGCCGCCAACGCCGCCGATACCCTTACTCCTGGCGGCATCGTCGTCAGCGTGCTTTGGGACAGCGCCGCCGTCGAGAGCGTGATCACCCGCGACGGCTTCCTGGAACGCCTCGGCCCCGGCGGCGTCCACATTTGCATGTGCACCGGCTCGCCTGAAGGAGCCCGCAAACTTGCCGCGCTCCACGCCGAGCCGGCTCAACCTATCTGGACGCACCCGTCTTCGGCAGACCGGAAGCCGCGGCCGCCCGCAAGCTCTGGATGCCGTTTGCCGGCCCCGCAGCGGCAAAGGAACGTGTCCGGCCCGTGCTCACGGCGCTTGGCGCACAGAGCCTGTTCGACTTCGGCGAAGAGATCGGCACCGCGACCATGGTCAAGCTGGTGGGCAATTTCCTGCTCATCTCCGCGGCGCAGTCCATGGCTGAGGGGTTCGCCACGGCGGAGAAGGCGGGGGTTGACCTTAGAGCTTTTGTCTCCATGCTGACGCAAAGCCTGTTCCCTGCGCCGATTTATCAGACCTACGGCACCCGACTCGTCGAGAGGATGCCCTCGTTCGCCTTGAGCGGCATCCCTGCGAAAGATCTCGGCCTTCTACAGTCGGTCGCCTCGCAATTCGATCTTCCCACGCCGATCGCGCAGACGATCCGGGAACACTTGCCAACTGCCTCAAGTTAGCTACCGATCGGATCTCGTCATTCTGGCGCAGCCAGCATCTCTGCAGCTGTCTCTCTGCCCGCTTGCAGCCGAACGCAAGACCACCACAGTTTGCCGGCATTGCCTCCCATCCTCCCGTCCCCTACACTAGGGAGGATGGTTGGCTGGATAGAGCCATAAGGGCGGTTAGCTCAGTTGGTTAGAGCGGGTGCCTTACAAGCACTAGGTCGGGGGTTCGAGTCCCTCACTGCCCACCACTTCTTCAGGCGATGCCCATGCCCCCGGTGACTCCGTAGATCTCTCCGGTGATGTAGCTTCCCTCCTGCGAGGCGAGCAAAACGTACACGGGTGCAATCTCGACAGGCTGCCCGGGTCGTCCGAATGGCACTTCTTTGCCCAATTCGGCCAGTTTTTCGGGCGGCTGTCCTGCCGGCTGGATCGGCGTCCAGAACGGGCCGGGAGCCACCGCATTGATGCGAATTCCCTTGTCCATCAACTGCTTCGCCATACCCTTGGTGAAGGTGACGATCGCAGCCTTGGTCATGGCATAGTCCACGATTCCGCGGCTCGGTTCGTACGCCTGGATGGAGGCTGTGTTGATGATGGACGCCCCGGGCTTCAGCAGTGGCATCGCTGCCTGCGTGATCCAGAAAAGCGCGTAAACATTGGTCTTCATCGTCGTGTCGAACTCGGCTGACGTCACCTCCAGTAAGTTGGTGTGAGAGGACATCGTCCCGGCATTGTTCACCAGGATATCCAGGCCGCCCAGCTCCTTCTCGGCCTTTGCGACCATGGCTTTGCAGAAGCTCTCTTCGGTGATGTCTCCGGGAACGGCAACGGCTTTGACTCCCGACTTGTCGATCAGCTTGAGGACCTCTTTTGCGTCGGCCTCTTCGCTTGGAAGATAGCCGATCGCTACATCCGCGCCCTCGCGGGCAAAGGCAATCGCCACGGCGCGCCCGATGCCGGAGTCCGCGCCTGTTACCAGGGCCTTCCTTCCTTTGAGCCGGCCGGTGCCGATATAGCTCGACTCCCCGTTGTCGGGCTCGGGACTCATCTCCTTGGCCAGACCAGGGTGGCTCTGGTGCTGCGGTTTGAACGGCGGCTGCGGATACTGCGTACGAGGGTCCTGCATCTTGAGGCGTTTGTCAGACATGGCTTCTCTCCTCGCCCTAGGATGCAGGCGGCTTCCCGGGTGTTACATGGCCCGGGGTGCGCGAACGGCGCCGCTTCGCCAGTCGCAAGCGTATGCTGAACCGAAATGATCGCCCTTCCCAACCCCGCCACAATGCTCGACGCCGCCCTTGCCGAAGCCCGGCTCGGCCTTGCCGAAGGCGGCATCCCCATCGGCGCCGCCGTCTTCTCCGCCTCGGGAGACTTGCTCAGCTCCGGCCGCAACCGCCGCATCCAGCAGAATGACCCCTCCATTCATGGCGAAACCGACGCCTTCCGCCGCGCCGGCCGGCAGCGCTCCTACCGCGACCTCATCATGGTCACCACGCTCGCGCCCTGTTGGTACTGCAGCGGCCTGCTCCGGCAATTCGGCTTCCGCCGCGTCATCGTTGGCGAATCGGTCAACTTTCCCGGGGGCATCGACTGGCTCCGCTCCGCCGACATCGAGGTCTTCGACCTCGCCTCGCCCGTCTGCATCGCGCTGATGGCCAGCTTCATCCGCGACCAGCCTACCCTGTGGAACGAAGATATCGGCGTCGACGAGGCCTTCTAGTACTGCCGGATGCTACTCTGCTCGAACACCACTTCCAAGGACCTGCATGCTCGTCGCCGCCGACACGCTCCCGCTCGACTCCGAAGCCGACACCCCCGGCTGGCAGTACGCCGTCACCGGAGGCATTCTTGGCTGGGTGCTCGACGCCTTCGACTTCTTCGTCGTCGTCTTTCTCTTCCAGGAACTTGCAGGAAAGCTCCACGTCGCCAAGTCGGCCATCGTCCTCTCCCTCACACTTACCCTTGCGATGCGCCCCGTTGGCGCGCTGCTGTTCGGCGTCCTGGCCGACCGCTACGGGCGCCGCCGGCCGCTGATGCTTTGTGTCATCTACTTTTCCGCCATGACGGTCCTGAGCGGCTTCGCGCCCACCTACGGCCTATTTCTCCTCTACCGCGCTCTGTACGGCATTGGCATGGGAGGCTACTGGGGCATCGGCGCCGCCTACGCCATGGAGAGCGCGCCACGCCGCCGCCGCGGCTTCCTTTCCGGCATGATGCAGGGTGGTTATCCGTTTGGCTATCTCATGGCCTCGATCGCCATCCAGGTCCTGCCCGCACGCTTTGGCTGGCAATCCCTTTTCTTCGTCGGGTCCGTGGTGGCCTTGCTGATCGTTCTCGTCACCCTCAGGGCGCCCGAGTCGGACGGCTGGAAATCCACCCAGACGCATACCCTCCGGTCGATGGCTGACACCCTGCTCCGCAACATACGGCCCTTCCTCTACCTGCTGCTCGTCATGACGGCCATGACGTGTCTCAGCCACGGCACCCAGGACCTCTACCCCGACTTCCTCAAGGCGCTTCCCTTTGTCGCCCACGCCCGCGTCCTCGGCATGCAGGCCACCTACGGCATCCCCGTCCTTTACAACATCGGCGCCATCGCCGGTGCGCTCGTCATCGGCCATCTTTCGGAGCGCATCGGCCGCCGCCGGGGTCTGCTGCTTGCGCTTGCGCTCTGCCTGCTCTCGATCCCCGGCTGGGCCTTTGGAGGCACGCTGCTCGCCATTGTCCTTGGCTCTATCGTTATGCAGTTCGGCGTTCAAGGCGCGTTCGGCGTGATTCCGGCTCACCTAAACGAGCTCGCCCCGGACGCCATCCGCGGTCTCTTCATCGGCTTTGTCTACCAGCTCGGCGTCCTCTTCTCCTCGCCTCTGCCCACACTCCAGAACGCGCTTGAGCGCCGCCTCGGCTACTCCTGGGCGCTCACCTCGTTTGAGCTTTGCGTCATCGTCTCGCTCATGCTCATCTTCGCCTTCGGCCCGGAGAACCGCGGCAAGAGCCTGAAAGCTCCCGCCGTGCTGTAGCCTCTCCTGCTGTCATCCCTTTGCTTGTCATTCGCAAAGGAAATCTGCGTTTAGCTCTGCCCCCCATGCCTCCCCAGCTCATCCTCAACGCAGACGACTTCGGCCTCACCCCCGGCATCAACCGCGCCGTCGCCGAGCTGCACCAGGCCGGCGTCCTCACCTCCGCCAGCCTCATGGCCAGCGGCCCGGCTTTCGATCACGCTGCAGCCCTTGCCCTTGCCAATCCCACCCTTGGCGTGGGCTGCCATCTGGTCTTTGTCGACGGCCTGCCCGTCTCCTATCCCGACGCCATTCCCACCTTGATCGGCGCAGACGGCAAGCACTTCCGCCCCTCCCTCTATGATTTCGCTCAGGCCGTCCTGCGCAAAACCATCCGCGAAGAAGACCTTGCCCGCGAGGCAGAGGCCCAGATTCAGAAGCTGCAGCGCGCCGGCCTTGCCGTCACCCACATCGACACCCACAAGCACACGCACGTCTTTCCCGCGGTCCTCGAGGCAGTCCTGCACGTTGCCCAGCGCTGCGGCGTCCAGGCTTTGCGGAACCCCTTTGAGCCGGCCTGGGCCGTCCGGCTCGGCCGCGCACCGCTTGCCCGGAGCCTGCAGCTAGCCGTGCTACGCCGCTTCGAACCCGCCTTCCGCCGCCGTCTCCAGAACGTCCTTACCCCTGCCGGAACCCTCGGAATCGCCGCCACCGGCACTCTCACCGAGCCTATTCTCCGAGCACTTCTCTCCAGGCTAAACGAGCTTCCCGACCCAGACCGGACCTTCGAGCTCTGCTGCCACCCCGGCCATCGAGACCCCGCCCTCAATGCTTCT
>CAXSDM010000009.1:33433-36283 GCA_964235575.1 uncultured Acidobacteriaceae bacterium
GACCTTCGAGCTCTGCTGCCACCCCGGCCATCGAGACCCCGCCCTCAATGCTTCTGCTACCCGCCTGCGAGCCTCGCGCGAAGTCGAGTTCCGCGCCCTCCTCGAAGTCGTCCCGGAGATGCTGGCCAAACCGGGAGCACCGCGCCTCATCCACTTCGGTGATTTGGGCACTCTCTAACCCGGATGCCCCAGCCTCACCGGAAAGGATGGGGTATCAAGCCGAAGGCTCGACCGCACTCCACAGGCCTGAATCCTCCTCCAAACCGCCTCTCTCTAAACAGAACCGAGCCCGAGGAAACCACGCATGAAGATCGGCATCACCTGTTACCCCACCTACGGAGGCTCCGGCGTCGTCGCTACCGAGCTTGGCATCGAGCTCGCCGCCCGCGGCCACGAGATCCACTTCATCACCTCTTCGGCTCCCTTCCGCCTCACCGGCCGCGAGTCGAACATCCATTTCCACCAGGTCGAAATGTTCCACTACCCGCTCTTCGAGCATCCCCCGTACGACCTCGCCCTAGCCACCCGCATGGCCGAAGTCGCTGAGTTCTACGAGCTCGACCTGCTCCACGTCCACTACGCCGTCCCTCACTCCGTCTGCGCTTACCTCGCTAAACAAATGCTCGCTGCCCGCGGCATCCACCTCCCGTTCATCACCACGCTGCACGGCACCGACATCACCCTCGTCGGCCTTGATCGCTCGTATCTTCCCATTACCCGTTTCGGCATCGAGCAGAGCGACGGCGTCACGGCAATCTCGTCCTATCTCAGCGAGCGCACGCACCAGGCCTTCGGCATCACCAAAGCCATTGAGGTCATCCGCAACTTCGTGAACTGCGACGTCTACCAGCCTCGCCCCGACCTAATCGCCGAACTTCGCCCCCACTATGCCTCGCCCGGGGAGAAGCTGCTGGTCCATCTGTCCAACTTCCGCCCCGTAAAGCGAGTTGGGGACGTTGTTGAGGTCTTCGCCCGCGTCGTCCGCGCTCTTCCCGCGCGCCTGCTGCTCATCGGCGATGGCCCCGACCGCTCCACCGCCGAGTACCTCGCCCGCCACCTTGGCGTACAAGACCGCATCCACTTCCTCGGCAAGCAGGACAACGTCAACGAGCTCCTGCCGCTCGCCGACCTCCTGCTCATGCCCTCCGAGATGGAGTCTTTCGGCCTCGCTGCGCTCGAAGCCATGGCCTGCCGCGTGCCGGCTATTGCCACCCGCGTCGGCGGTGTTGCGGAACTCATTGACGACGGCACCAACGGCCTGCTCTTTGAGGTGGGCGACGTCGAAGCCATGGCCCTAGCCACCATCGACCTGCTCAGCGATCCCAGCCGCCTCGAAACCATGCGCGACGCTGCCCGCCGCACGGCGCAGGACCATTT
This sequence comes from uncultured Acidobacteriaceae bacterium, assembly GCA_964235575.1. Lineage (GTDB taxonomy): Bacteria > Acidobacteriota > Terriglobia > Terriglobales > Acidobacteriaceae > Edaphobacter. The sequence goes on from CAXSDM010000009.1 coordinate 34,811, forward strand.
CTGCGCCTCGACTATCATCACCCGCTACGAGGATTACTATCGCCAGATTCTCAAAGGCAGCCCTGTCCACTCCTAAGCTTCTTGGTTGTCGCTCCCTGAAGAGAACCTGCGGTTGCTCGTCATTCCTGCGGCAGCCTTGCCTCTCAAACCATCTCCGTCACCGGCCGCTCAAACGCCATCGACCTTTCCGCCGCTCCCCGCCCCACCATCTTGCGCATCACTCGGGCCCGTTCTTCCCAGGTGCCCACTTTGCTCGCCTCCCAGCGGTCCGCCTCATAGCCATCGCTAAACCCCGCAGCCTGGAGCCACCGCAGACACGCCGCCAGTTCCTCCGGCCCGTCTACCAGCTTTACCAGCGGCTCTTTCTCCAACAGTTCCGAAAATCCCCGCGTCGCCAGCATCGGACGCCCCGCCGCCAGGTGCTCGTAGAAGCGCGTGGAGCTGCCTGAAAACGTCGGCTCCCGCTTCAGATACGGCAGAACCGCCACATCCACGCAGCGCGCGTACGTCTGCAGCTCGCCATACGGCTTTATCCCAACGAAGCGTCCGTGCTCTTTCGCCCATGCGCGCGCCGCCTGCTGCTTTGGATCGGCGATCCCCCGATCCGTCGGCCCGACAAACAGCCACGACATCTGCGGGGTCTGCCGCATGGCGTCGGCCAGCAGCTCCCAATCCAGGTTCCCCGAGAGGTCCCCCAGCACCCCGACGATCGGCCGCGGCAGATCGGCCACATCCGCAGGCAGCGGCCCCGGCTCGTACTGCGGCTGCTCCGCGATGTTGCTCGCCCGCGTGGCGTTCGGCACTATCGTGATCTTCGCCGGATCGCATCCCGCCTCGGACGTGAGATAGATCGCAATCCGTTTCGAATTTGGACACACTACCTGCGCAACCCGGCACATCCGCGCGTCCAACGATCGCACCTGCCGTGGGTTCAAGCCGGCGTAGGCTATCGTCAGGTCTGTCACGTGATACACCACCGGCCCCGGCCAAAGCTCGGCCACCGGCGCATAGAACGGCGTCGTGCACACCAGCGGCGACTCCTCCGGAGCAGCCGCCTGACGTTTGATCCGCCGTGCCAGCCTGCGCTCATACGGGAACAGCGTCCGCAGCGGCGCGCGCGCATACCCGCGCTGCAAAGGGAATTTCAAGACCGTCAACGGGGGATGACTCAGCGTTTCCCTTCGCTGCCAGTCCGAAAACAGGGCAAAATTCGAGAACTCCGGAGCCCAGGCGTACACCTCTTCCACCTGCGCAAGCGCCGAGGCGAACTCCTTCATCCAAATACTGCCCACGTCGAGGATCTGCCAGACGCTCATCGTTCAAGCCCCGCCAAAGCGAACCGCTTCCAGGCACGCTCAGTCCACACCCTTTCTTCACAGAAACTATAACGCGCCTCACGGCTTCTGAAGCCGAAAAGAAAAGATCGAAAGTGGTAGCTCGATGACCCGTCCGGTCCAGGACCTACGACATCCG
>CAXSDM010000009.1:36383-38793 GCA_964235575.1 uncultured Acidobacteriaceae bacterium
AAAGATCGAAAGTGGTAGCTCGATGACCCGTCCGGTCCAGGACCTACGACATCCGGCGCACGCCGGATTCACGTGAACTTCCCGCCAGCCCCCGCACAACCTCCTCCACCGCATCTCGCACAATCGCCCAATCGCCTCCGCCCGGCTCCACCACCGGCATCGACAGCACCACTTTCGTCCCCCGGCCCGGCCGGCTCTCGATCGTCACCTCCGCCGCCGCACCATAGAGCACCTGCATGCGCTCGCGCACGTTGCGCATGCCGATTCCTGTCCCTGGCCGCACAATCTCGCCTACCGATGCCCGCCCTGGAGCCATGCCTACGCCATCGTCCTCCACTTCGATCCGCAGCTTGCCATCCGCCTGCACCCGGCTCCTAAGCGTCACCGTTCCTCCCTCGATCCGCGGCTCCAGCCCATGCTTGATCGAGTTCTCAATCAGCGGCTGCAGCAGCATGCTCGGCACCACGATCTGCAGCGTGTCCGGCGCTATCTCCTTGACGACCCGAAGCTTCTCCCCGAAGCGCACCTGCTCGATGTCCAGGTAGTCGTCGGTGAAGGCCAGTTCCTCCTCGAACGGAACGAACGCCTCCCGATCCTTGAGCAGCATGCGCAAAATATTTGCGAGCTTGACGATCATCTCCCGCGCCAGCTCCGGCTGCGACCGCACCAGCGACGTGATCGAGTTGAGTGTGTTGAAGAGGAAGTGTGGGTTGATCTGCCGCTGCAGCGCATCCAGCCGAGCCTGCAGCAGCAGCCGCGACTGCTCCTCGAGCTTGCGCTCAATCCGGATCTGGTTCCAGATCTTCAACGGAATGCCAACCACCACCGGCGCGCACAGGCATATGGCCAGCTCCCAGCCCCACTTGTCGCTGTGCAGCTCAAAGAAGTGCCGCGGATCCAGCCGCGAAAGCTCGCTCGTGCAGAACTGCATCGCCGTAATCAGCATCAGCAAAAGAATCTGCCGGTCCAGCTTCGGCCGCTTCAGGTTGCGGGTCACCCATCGGTAGAGGCTCAGGTCAATCAGCGGAGAAAACGACCACACATCCTCCGGGTCGGCAAAGCGCTTGTACGTCCCCGCCACCGCCGCCACGGCCACATTCACCGCCACCGCCCAGTACTCCCCGTGCCACACCGCCGGCAAGGCCAGCGCCACGCCGCCCGCCATCGCCGCAAGCGGCCCCAGCAAAATCCCCAGCAGGATCGTCGCCTCAAAGCTGATATCCGCTGCCAGGAAGTTTGGCACACGCACCCGGATCCAGACCCCCAGCATCAGCGGCACGCAGACGATGAGCAGCAGCTGCGCCGTCTGCTGCAAGGTCCGCTGCGGCAAAAGCAGCAGATCGCGAAACGTCCTCGACCTGGCCAGCGAGCTGGACACCGCCGCAGCCACTCCCAATTCCACCAGCAGCGTAATCAGGATCAGGCTATCGGAGATCGGCTTCACCTCACTACTCTACCCTTGCACGAGTCAACGATGGCCGCTTCGATCGCTTGCGAAGACACCGTACGATACGTCCATGCCCTTTGGAGCGACGCTGCTTCCTGATCCCACCGCACCTCCACCTCGGCCCGAGGCGCGGCCCAAGGCCATTGCCTCCTGGCTGCATACCGTGGCGCTCTTTGTGCTGCTCACACTCACCACGCTGGTAGGCCGATCCCGCGCCTCCGCGCCTCACCTTCACCCCGCTGCGCTTGCCGTGCACTACGCCAGCACCATGCTGCTCGAGTGGGTGCTGCTTGCACTCGTGCTCGCCGGCATTCACCAGCGTCGCGCGTTTCTCGCCAAAGCCTTCCGCAGCCGCGCCACTACGCTCCCACAAAGCCTGAGCCTCGGAGTCGCCGTGTATCTTTGCGGCCTGGTTGCCATTGTCTTCGTCTCCCTTGCACTGCTCAAGACACCGCTGGCCCAACACCGTAATGAAGCCTTCGTCCTCGCCATGCTGCCCCACACGCGCATCGACTTCCTGCTTTGGTTCGGCGTCTCGCTCAGCGCGGGCATCTGCGAGGAGCTCATCTTCCGCGGCTATCTGCTTCAACAACTCATAGCCTGGACACGCCGGCCCGCACTCTCGATCGTACTGGCCGCCGTGCTCTTTGGCTCCGTGCATCTCTATGAAGGTCTCGGCGCGATCCTGCCCCTGGCCGCGCTTGCGATTGTGTACGGCTTCGTTGCGCAGCGTTCACACGGTGATCTTCGTACCGTCATCGTCGCGCATACGCTGCAGGATTTCCTGGTCGGCTTTCTTGGACTCGCGCGTCCGGTCCTCGAGCGCGCACATCATCTCTCATAAGCATCGCGATAGGAGGCGAAGCAAATCTGGAGTGTACGAAGAAAAGCTGTTGACTCTCTTTTTTTCTTGACACGCTTTTTACGCGAAACTATACCTTCGTTAGCTGCTGGAATCGCTCT
>CAXSDM010000010.1:0-1958 GCA_964235575.1 uncultured Acidobacteriaceae bacterium
ATGTTGTTGGAGATCTTGTACACGCCTGCCGGGAAGTACAACGTGCCGCCGCCGCTGGAGCTCACCGTATTGATCGCATTCTGGATCGTGGTGTTCAGCAGAGTGTTGCCGGTCTTATCGGCGTTGTATGGCGCGGCTGTGATGTCGTGTACCTTGCCGCCAATGGTTGGGGCTCCCGTTTCCTGGGGGTCTCCCGCAATCACCATCGGCTCCAGGGCGCCGGCGCTGGTGCTGACGCTGATGATCAGGTAGGTGGACTGACCCTGGGTCACCGAAAACGTCAGGTTAGCCCCGCTGACCGTGCCGGTGATTCCAAAGGCGTGGGGGCTGATGTTATAGCTCGTGATCGCCGCGCCGTTTCTGGTCGACAGGACGAAGGTGGTCGTGCCTTGAAAGGCGAGGTGGCCGAAGCTGTAGCGTCCACCATAGTAGGCCGTGACCGGGATCGTGGTACCGTCTGCCTTCAAGGTGTAAGTGCCGCTTGCGCCGTCGTAGGGAGCGGCCGGGTAGGCGAGCAGGTAGGTTGCAGCCGCGTGTGCCTGGGCGATTCCAAAAATACCGACAGCAAGGACGGTCAGGTAAAGGATTGATCTGGCAAGCACCGTCGAGACCCGATGCGTCATGTTTGCAGATTTTGACCGCGTTATCGCGACTGCTTCGTTGGAAACAATAGACATGGGAGTAGCTCGCCTTTCACGGTTATCATTTGATCTTTCCTCAGCCGAGTCGTCAACGCCTTTCTAAGGCGAGACTGCACTTCAGTACCGTCGTACCGCAGAGACGAGTTCCTCTATCGTGCGGCGGCAAGGGCTCGCGTCGCTTCCCCATAGTCTTTCATCTTGTACTCAAACGGCGGCGTCGCTCCGGCGAGATAGCGCACAAAGTAATCCCAGCGGCGTCGCGTCATATACTGCGAAGCCTTGCCATAAGCGTGCTGAGCGTTGGGGATCAGCAGCAGGTCGAAGTCCTTGTTGGCCTGGATCAGAGCATCGACCACCAGCAAGGTATTTGCGGGAGGAACGTTGTCGTCCATGGTGCCGTGCGCGAGCAAGAGGTGTCCCTTCAGGTTTTTGGCGGTCTCCTGGTTCGCCTGGCTGGTGTAGTTGCTGGTGCCGTCGGGGTTCTCGACCAGCAGGCCGGCCCACTTTTCCGCCCAGTCGTCCTCGTAGACGCGATTGTCGTGGTTGCCGCTTTCGGCGATGCCGACCTTGAAGAAGTCCGGGAAGTGGAACATTGCGGCAACGGTGGCGTTACCACCTCCGGAGTGTCCGTAAATACCGGTGCGCTGCAGGTCGATCCAGGGGTAGCGCTCGGCCAGCTGCTGCAGGCCGGTGACCTGGTCGGGAATGGTGTTGTCGCCGAGGTTGGCGAAGTAGGCCTCGTGGAAGGCCTTGGACCGGAACGGTGTGCCCATGCCGTCGATGCAGACGACGATAAAGCCAAGCTCGGCGAGCGATTGCATATCACCGTGCGCAGCGGCGAAGTCGCGGTTACCGCACGACCCGGTCTGCGGACCGGGATAGACGTGGTTGATGATCGGGTAGTGCTTGTCGGTGGAAAAATCTGTGGGACGGAAGAGGAAACCGTAAAGATCGGTTACGCCGTCGCGCGCTTTGACCTCAATCTGGACCGGAGGAATCCAGCCGGTCGCCTTCAGGCGAGTGATGTCTTCGCGGGCGACATCGACGATGGTTTGGCCGGTGCTGTCGCGGAGGACGGTAATCTGCGGCTCCACGGGAGTGGAATAAGTGTCGATGAAGAAGCGGTTGTCGGGCGACGGGGTGATGACGTGGTCGGCGCGCTCCGGGGTCAGCAGCTGCAGGTTGCTGCCGTCAAAATTGACGCGGTAGTACATGGAGTAGTACGGGTCATTGCCGGCCTCACGACCGACGCCGCGGAAGTAAAGCACGCGGGCTTTCTGGTCGACGCCGAGGACCTGGGTGACGTTCCATTCGCCG
>CAXSDM010000010.1:2058-4642 GCA_964235575.1 uncultured Acidobacteriaceae bacterium
AGGAAGGCGGCTTTCCTGCCGTCGGGTGAAGTCTCTATGTCGGCGTCGCTGCCTCTGGAACGACGTCGACGGCCGGGAGCTCCCGCCTGCGGTGAGCTATCCAGGCGGCAGACGCCAGTGCCGGAGAGGTCGCAGACAATCTTCTCGCTGAAACCCGAAACTTCGACCGTCTGGTCGTTGTTGGAGAGCTTGAAATCGGTGATCGGCAGCTGGTTGGGGTCGAGCGTGACCGTACCCGCCAGAGGCTGGAGCGCCGTGGCGAGTTTCGCCTGATCGAAGGCGGGAGCCTTGGTGTGTTTTACGGGATCAACCAGGGTAAAGCTGAGGCCGCGTGCGCCGTGGTCGCGGTACCAGACGCGTCCGTCCGGCAGCCACGTAGGGTCCTCGACAGCGTGGAGCACGAGCCCGTTGACGTTGTACGGCATAAACTTCTCAGCCTGGGCATAGTCCTTGTCGGTGTAGACACGCGGCTCCTGCGCGAACGCTGAGACGCCGACAAGGCAGAGAAGGAGGGTGACGGACGATTTTGCTAAAAGCATGGGCAGAGAAGTCTCCCGCCCGCGGGCAAGCGGGCGTCTGGCGAAGATGCGGGTGGAGCAGATGCCTGATACGGTACCGGAGCGTTTGCTCTAGCTTACCGGCTTGCCATGATTCTGGTCCGCTGCGGCTCTTCAATTGGACGAGTCATGCGGGTCGAAAGTGCTTTCGGTCCCTCTTAGTCGAAAAAGAATCTGGCGCAGAATGCCGGTCCAGACCGGCGCGTCGATAGTGTTGAGGTGCATGCGGCGAATCAGGCGGCGGATAGGCAATTCGCGCGCACCGGCTGGATTGCGGCGAGTGTAGCCGCTGGTGTCGAGCACCTCGTGCAGAAGAGAGGTGAGGCGTTCGATGTCGCCGGCCGAGGCGGGGGTAGGCTCGGCTTGTGCCTGGGCGAGAACGGAACGCGCGGAGTTGAGCGCATACAGGCAAACCGCCACGGCCTGGCCGAGGTTCATCGAAAGGTGACGGCCGGCGGCAGGAGAGTTCATGGGGATGGTGAGCAGCGCGTGGCAATGACTCAGCTCTTCATTCGAGAGCCCGGTCTTTTCCGAGCCGAAGAGGAGAGCGACTTTGGCTTGCGGATCGGTCTCTATGGCGGTTCGAACCAGGACGGATGCATCAGCGAGCAAGTGTAAGGGGTGCTCAAGCGCCCGGTCGCCTACGGCGGTGGTGCCGAGGACGAGCGTACAGTCTGCTATCGCAGCGGCAACAGAGGAGGCTTCGTCAGCGGCAAGCAGGACCGACGAGGCGTCGACGGCGGATTTGGCTGCCGCGAAGGGGATAGGAAAATCATTAACGATGCGAAGCTGAGCGTAACCAAGATCGTGCATAGCCCGGGCCACGGCACCTATGTTGGCGGGGTTGCGGGCACGAACCAGGACAACGACGATCCGAGTCTGGAAGGCGAGACCGTCAGGGAAAGCCATTCCACAATTCTAGTGTGCGGGAGATTGCGGCCGGGTTGTAGCCCCAGCCGCAATCTATGCGTTGTGTTTTAGCGCTTAGGCCGGTCGTTGTGTTCGACGTGCTGAGCCTGGCGCTGTTCTCCTTGCGGCGCGCGATTGTTGCGAGCGGCGGCCGCTGCGTCGTTGTTGGCGTTGTGCTTGTCATTGTTGATCGACTGGCTGACGTTATTCTGGCGCTGGTTGATCTGCTGCTTTTCCTGCCCGTTAAGGCGGCCGCCATTGGCCTGACGGTCGGCTTGTGCCTGGCGCTGAATGCTCGAGTCGCGGTTTTCCACGTTTCGGGTTTCGCCGGGAGTCATCTGTCCCGAGCGCACACCCTGGTTGATGCGCTGCTGCTGGTCTCCCTGCCGCGCATTCACTTCGTTGGCATGGCCGAAGCCGTCGCGTCCTGCGTTCGGACCCTGAGCGTTCATGCCGGGGCGCTGCTGGGCGGCCATGGCGGGGCGACCCCCATTCGCCGTGGCGAAGTTAGATCGATTCATCGAGGCGTTCTGGAAGTGACTCTGCTGAGCGGCGGTAGGAGGAACGTGGTTCTCGCGTTGCGCCATCGCCTCCTGCGGGGTGGGCCGGGTCTGGATGCCGCCGGGGCCGCCATTGAAGCTGGTATGACTGTTGTTGTAATTGTTGATTACGGTCTTATCGACATAGGTATTGTGAATGACGGTGGTATTCACGTTGTTTACTGCGCTGTTATAGGCGAAGTGTCCACCATCCCAGCGTCCGCCCACAAAGCCGACGCCACCAAAGCCGAAGCCGTAGTTCACTCCGCCATAGAAGCCCACGTGCGGGCCCCAGTAACCGGAATGGAAGCCGTAGACGCCGCCTGCGAAGCCCCAGTAGGGCGGGGTCCACAGGAGGCCGACCGAGGGCGGCTGCACCCAGACGCCAGGTACCCAGTAATAGCCGCCGTTTGCGTATCCCCAGTAACCCGGGTTCCAAAGATAGCCGTCCCCAGGACAGACGGGTTGCGCATACACGGGAAGGACCGGTGGGGCAAAGCCGACGGAGATTCCGATAGAGACGGCAGCGCGGGAGGCGGCGGGTGTGACAACGGCGAAGATTGAAGCGACGCCGATCAC
>CAXSDM010000010.1:4742-8715 GCA_964235575.1 uncultured Acidobacteriaceae bacterium
GTGGGAGCGCCGCCGTTGATCGTCTGGATTTCGGCCGAGTCGTCCCCGTAACCCTGCACGAGGTCGGCCTGGAGAGGAATATTCTTGGCGGCCGCGGTCTTGCGAACCAGGGCGACGAGCTTGCGGTTGGCAATGGCGCTCGAGTCGTAGAGGAACATGCCCGGGCCTGCGCCGAGGTGGGCCTGGGTCTCTTCAGGACGCGAGCCAGGAGTGTCGCCCGCGATGCCACCTTCGATAGCGATGCCGATCTCGGGCTTCACGATTTGGCTGGCCCCGCGTGCGCCGCGCAGGCCGACCTCTTCCTGCGTGGTGGCCACGAAGACCAGGGTGTTGGGGTGCGGCAGGGTCATGGTGCGGCGCATGGCTTCAAGCAGGACGGCACAGCCGATGCGGTCGTCCCAGGCTTTGGCTAGGTAATTGCGTGTACCGTTCATGACGGTGAAGGGTGAGTCAGGCACGACGGGGTCGCCCGGCTCGAGACCCATAGCTGCGGCCTCGGCCGCGGTCTTAGCGCCGACATCGAGGAAGAGGCTATCGCGCGAAAACACAGTAGTTCGCTCGGTGGGTGAGGTGATATGGACGTCACGGATACCGGTGACGGCGTGCACGGGTCCTTTGCTGCCGAGAATGATCCAGCGCTGGTCGACGAGCGCCTGGTCGAGCCATCCGCCCAGCATCTGCATGGTGAGAAAACCGCTGGGAGTGATGCGCCGGACCATCCCCCCAAGCTCGTCCATGTGGGCGTCGATCATGATGCGCGGACCGGGCTGGCCGCCCTTGGGGGCCTGCTCCGCGATGACCGAGCCGAGGCCGTCGTAATGGATCGGCTTGGTGGTGTAGGGCTTCATCTCCGGAACCATGATGGCGCGGACAGGCTCCTCAAAGCCGGGTGGTCCAGGCGCATCTGCGAGGCGCTGCAGCATCTGCTCGGTGCGATCTGGGGCTTGTTGCGCGCGGGCAGGAACAAAGACGAAAACGATTGAGAGCAGGGCGGTAAACGCGCTGGCGAGAAACCGTGGATGACACATAGGCGCAGCATACCACTGCGCATTTAGTCCGTTATCGGCAGCGGCTGGGACTTCTGCATGCCACGTAAGTGGAAGTGCGGTGGCGGCCGGCACCTTCTAGAGTAGCTCCAGTGCGCCGCCGTTCCTTTAAGGACGAAGGTGCGCACAAGAACAGGGGCGCCGATTGATCACGCACACCGAACCAAGCACGCTTCGATTAGCCAATGACGTTTCGCCGGAGTGGTCTCTGGCCAGCCGCGACGTCCTTACCGGGATCGCGAACCGGCTGTTGTTCGATCAGCATCTCGGCGAGCGGCTGGGCGAACTCGCCTCCGGCCAGGTGCAGCGGGTTACCGTGCTATTTCTGGATCTGGACCGCTTCAAGGCGGTGAATGACACGCTGGGCCACCCTGTGGGCGACGCGCTGCTGTGCAAAGTAGCGGAGCGGCTGCAAAGCCTAATGCCCGAGAACGGCGCACTGGCGCGGCTGGGCGGAGATGAGTTTGCCATGGTGCTGACCGACCTCGAACGAGAGCCGATCGCCGCGCTGGCCGCAAAGATCATCGAGCTTGTGCAGCGTACCTACCTGATTGAAGGGCAGGTCGTGCACATCGGCGTGAGCATCGGCATTGCAAACGCGCCCGAGGATGCGTCCGGGAGATCGCAGTTGCTCAAGTACGCCGACCTGGCGCTCTATCATTCCAAAGCGTCGGGAAGGTGTGTCTTCCATTTCTTCACGCCGGATCTTGCGGCGCGCGCGCACGAGCGGCGGCAGATGGAGCTGGGGCTGCGCCGGGCACTGGTGCTGCGGCAGTTTGAGATTCATTACCAGCCGCAGATCGATGTGGAGAGCGGCAGCATTCTGGTCATGGAAGGACTGCTCTACTGGCGCAACCCGGAGCGCGGTCTGATCGCCGCAAAGGAGTTCCTGCCGGTCGCCGAAGAGATCGGCTTTTCGCTCGCCATCGGGGAGTGGATGCTCAAGACTGCCTGCAAGGAGGCGGCGCGCTGGCCGGGCGAGGTCAAGGTAGCGCTGAACATCTCCGCGATGGACTTCGAAGCGGCAAAGTTTCCCGTTGCGGTTGGGGCAGCTCTGAAGGCTGCGGGCCTGCCGGGCAGCAGGCTTGAGATCGAAGTCACAGAAGATGTCTTGCTGCGCAATGGATTGCAGGTAAAGGAAACTTTGGAGCAGCTGCGGCGGCTCGATGTGCGCGTGGCCATGGACAGTTTCGGTACCGGGTTCGCCTCGCTGAGCCAGTTGGTGAATTTTCCATTCGACACAATCAAGATCGACTCATCGTTGAGCGGGCTGCGGACAAATGATGCAAAGAGCCGGGCAATCGTTCAGGCAATCTCGGCTTTAGGACGGACGCTGGGAATCACGACGCTCGTTGAAGGTGTCGCCACGTCGAATCATCTGGATGCGGTGCGGGCCGATGGGTGTCAGACGCTGCAGGGCTTCTACTGCGGAGAAACATTCACGGTCTCCGATCTTCCGGCGCTGTTTGCCAGCCCCGATTAGCCCATTGACCCGGTGCAGCAGCCTCAGCGTTCAAGGTGACTGCCAAAAACTTTGTCTTGACCAAACCACAACTACCGAGGAGTTCATGAACCACATCCAGAAAGTCGTTTATTGCAGCCGCAACCTCATCGAAGGCGACGCGGCGACCCGCGATGCGGAGATTCGCCACATTCTTGAGACGGCACGGAAAAACAACAGCAAGGTAAACGTCACCGGTGCTCTGCTCTTCAGCACAGATCACTTTGCCCAGGTGCTCGAAGGACCGCAGGAAGCCGTCGAGGCTATCTTTGAGCGTATTCAACACGACACTCGGCATGGCGACGTGACGATTCTCGAGAGCCTGACCAGCGAGCAGCGAGACTTCTCCGAGTGGTCGATGGCGTACGTTTCTCCAGAAGAATGCGCGTTGACCCCCGAGGTGGACACGAAGCTGCAGGACGCCATGCACAAGAGTTCCGCGGCCGGGCAGGAGGTGCTGGACCTGTTGAAATCGTTGGTGCTGCAGGAGGTCTAGCGAGCTTAGGCATTCCGGTCGTGCTCGCGCGTGTCAGATAATGAAGGTGACACGCTGCGAGACAATGGCAGATAATTTCGCACAAACCGTGAAAGCCCAGGTCGATATCGTCAAGGTCGTTGGCGAGTACGTAAAGCTGCGCAAAACAGGCGCACAGAACTACTCCGGGCTGTGTCCGTTTCACAAGGAGAAGACCGGGTCGTTTTCGGTCAATGCGGCGCACGGCTACTTCTACTGCTTTGGGTGTCACGAGAAGGGCGATGTCTTCACGTTTGTTATGAAAATGGATACGCTGACTTTTCCGGAGGCGGTGCGCGCGGTGGCGGCCAAGGCCGGGATCCCCCTTCCAAAACGCGAGTTCCATTCGCAGGAGGAAGCGCAGGAGGCGGGGCTACGGCGGCAGTTGATGGATTTGCATGAAGCGGCGACGCAGTATTTCGAGGCGCAGCTGAGGGCTCCCGCGGCGGCGCGGGCGCGCGAATACCTGACGGGGAGGGGCGTGTCGGCGCAAACGATGGCAACGTTTCGGATCGGCTATGCGCCGGACGACTTCAACGACATGCGCGATCGACTGAAGGCGCACTTCAGCGAAGAGGCCCTGCGTGCAAGTGGCCTGTTCACCTCAAGCGAGAAAAACGACGAGAACCAGCCCACCGGGCCGCTCTACGCCCGATTTCGTAAGCGAATCACGTTTCCGATCGCCAACGAACAGGGCAAGACGATCGCGTTTACGGCGCGGGCGCTCGATGCGGTCGACGACAAAGGCCGAGGCGTGCCGAAATATCTGAACTCGCCTGAGACGGCGCTCTATACGAAGGGCGAGGTGCTGTTCAACCTGGACAAAGCCAAGGCGGAGGTGCGGGCGCTCGAGTTCGCGCTGCTGGTGGAAGGGCAGATGGATTGCATCTCCGTGTACATGGCCGGGGTGAA
>CAXSDM010000010.1:8815-21622 GCA_964235575.1 uncultured Acidobacteriaceae bacterium
ATGACGGCGCTGCGCACGGCGAAGCGGCACTCGGATTACCTGATCGATCGCGCGCGGGAGATGTTTCCGGTACGGACTCCCGATGGCAAGATAAAGGCGCTGAATTTTCTGCTGCCGCACATGCGCCGGATGCCGAATCGGATTCATCGGGATGAGTTTGCGGCCGACGCGGCGCAGAAGCTCGGAATCGACTCGGCCGTCATGCGGCAGGAACTGAAAGAGGCGGCGGCGCAGCGACTCGGCAGCGTGCCGGCGCGGCGAATGGGGCCGGCGACGGAGATTGAGCGAGTCCTGCTGCGGGCGCTCGTACTGCCTGACAAAGACAAGGCCCGGCAGCGGGCGGCGGAGCAGCTGTGCGCGCACCCGGAGTGGTACGAAGGCATGAATGCGGCGCCGCTGCTGGAGGCGCTGGCGCACGGACCCGCTCCGGACAATCCGCTCGACGCGGCGGCGGACGATGACATGCGGACGATGCTGGCCGAGGTGCTGGCCTCGCAGATAGAAGCTCCCGACGCGGGTAACCGGTCGAAGGTGTCGCCCCAGCAGACGTTGCTGGAGCAGGTGGCGGGCGCGCTGCTGACGCTCTCGCTACGCTTCCTGGAGCGTCGTCAGCGAGAGTTGCGCACCTCGATCGCGGAGGCCGAGCGACGCGGAGACCACGCCATGGTGGACACGCTCACGCTCGAAAAGATGAAGGTCGACCGGGCACTGCGGGAGCAATGACGAGCATGCGATGCGGCGTTGCTAAAATTTCCTCAGCCATGCTTCTGTTCCCGCCGGATGCCGCGCTGTGAGCATCGACGCGGGAACCAAACGCCGGCTGATCCTGGGCCTGATCTCGCAGTGGATCTCGAAGCTGGCGAACACCATCATCCAGCTGGCGCAGGTGCCGGTCTTCTTCCACTTCTGGTCGGAGGCGGTCTACGGCAATTGGCTCCTGCTGAACGCGATCCCGACCTACCTCAGCTTCTCAAATATCGGCTTCGGCTCGGTCGCCGGCAATGAGATGACCATGGCCGAAGCCCGCGAAGACCGCGAAACGACCCTGCGCGTCTTTCAGAGCTGCTGGTGGCTGATCGTGCTCGTGCTCTCCCTCACGGCCCTGGTCGCCTGCGTCCTGATTTTTTTTGTCCCCGTCGGCACGCTGCTCAACGTGCACGCCATTGGCGAGCGTGACTGCAAGTGGATCGTCGCCTGGCTGGGCATTGCGGTCCTGGTCGGCCAATTGGAGCAGCTCTTGCAGTCCGCGTATCGCTGCGTCGGCCGCTACCCCTACGGCTCCTTCATCAAAAGCTGCATGACGCTCGCCGCGTTTGTCGCGATGCTGGTTCCCGTGACTCTCGGCTTCGGCCCGCGCACCGCCGCGATGGTCTTCGCGGTGGCCAACCTGGCCGGCACCGCCCTGCTCATCGGCCTGGTCAAGCACGATCTTCCCTGGATCCGCTTCGGCTGGAGCTACGCCCGCTTCGCGGAGATCCGCCGCCTGACGCCGCCCGCCTTCGCTTTCATGGGCTTTCCCATGGGCAACGCGATCAATCTGCAGGGAACGCTGCAAGCCGTCGGCTATGCACTGGGCCCGGTGGCGGTGGCTGTCTTCGGCACCGCCCGCACTGTCTCCCGCGTTGCGCTGCAGATGGTGCAGATGATCAACTCGACCTTCGAGCCCGAAGTCTCGAAATCTTTCGCCCAGCGTGAGATTCCGCTCCTCCGCACACTGCATCGGCGCGCATGCCAAATGGCGCTGATCCTCGCGGTCATCATCGTGACGGCGATGATCCTCGGCGGCCCGTTCTTCCTCAGCCACTGGACCCAAGGCAAGGTCCCGCCCAGCCGGGAGCTGCTGTCCATCCTGCTGCTGGTCGTGATCCTGTACGCACTCTGGTCGACGAGCTCAACCGTCATGACCGCGACCAACCAGCACAAACGCCTCGCGGCGGTGTACCTTGGAGCGACCGGCATCACCGTGGCCGTGACCTACTTTGCGGCCCGGCGCCTGGGGCTGTACGGTGCCGCGGCTTCGCTGCTCCTGTCGGAGCTGCTGATGAATCTATATGTCCTGCCTGCCACGCTGCGGATCGCGCACGATACACTTCCGGCTTTCGCGCGAAGCCTGCTGGATGTGCCACCGGCGCTGCAGCCCCAGGCAATTTGGCGCCGGCTGCGACGTTCGCACCCGGCGCTCGAGAGCTGACAGCGAATCCTTCGCAACGCTACTGCACGACCGACCCATCCGCCTTCGTCGGCGCGCTCCCCGGAGCCACGCCGCTCGCCCGTGGAGGCCCGCTCGCGACCGACCATCCATTATTCGTATCCGTCAAGGTAGCTGTTGCAGCTACCGGTGCCGAGACCTGAGCTTTTACCTGCGGAAACGCATTCTGCGTCTCGGCCGCCGTTGCCCATCCGGGCGCGCCTGAGATGCCGACGTGGTAGTTTACCGTGGTCGTCGCGCCAGGCTGATCATTAGTCGGCGTGGAGCTATCGAGGCTCTGCACGGTCGGCGTGCCGTAACAGAAGTTGCCATACCCCGGTTGCTGCGCATCGGCCTTCCACGTACTCCGGCCCTTGTCCGTAAGGTCGTAATTGGTCACCTGCTTGGACGCAATGATGAAGACTTTTTTCTCCGCTGTCGTCCGCTGCAGCAGGCCCTGGTCCACCAGTGCATCGTAGCCGGTGGTTTTGTCCGTATCGGACGTGGTTACCTGCACCGGGAATCGCACCGGGTCTGACCACAGGCACGCCGGCCGCGACGCGTAATAGTCATTGATCGCTTTTTTATAGTTCACTGTGTTGTCCGCGGTCTTCTTACACCCCGCAAACAACGTTGCCAATGCACAACCGGTTAGCAGCGCCGTCGTACTTCCGTTCCATCTCTGCATGCTCAACTCCTAGCTATCCAGATAATCGGATGCGCGACATCGCAGCAAGGGTTATCGCGCCCCATTGTCGAACCAGCTACAACCACCCCTTCGCCCGCGCAATCCTTGCCGCATCCACCCGGTTGGTCGCGCCCAGTTTGCTGATCGCCTCCGACAAATAGTTCCGCACCGTTCCTTCCGATAACCGCAGCTCGCCTGAGATTTCGCTCGATGTCCGCCCCTCGCCCGCCCGCTGCAGGATTTGCCGCTCCCGCTCCGTCAGCGGATCCTGCTCGGCATTCCACGCCTCCGCTGCCAGCCCCGGATCCACCACCCGCAGCCCCCGATGCACCCGGCGCACCGCATCCGCCAGTTCCGCCGCCGGCCGATCCTTCAGCAGGTATCCCCGCGCCCCGGCATCCATCGCCCTCCGCAGATATCCCGGCCGCGCAAACGTAGTCAAAATCACGGTCCGCACTCCCGGCCGGCTGATCTGTAAAGCTGTCGCCACCTCGAGCCCCGTCATGCCCGGCATCTCGATGTCCGTCACCAGCACATCCGGCGTGTGCTGCTCGACCAGCTTCAGCGCCTCACGCCCATTCGGCGCGCACGCCACCACCTGGATATCCGGCTCAAGTTCGAGCAGAGCCGCCAGCGCCCCCAGTACCATCGCCTGGTCCTCCGCCAGCACCACCCGGATCTTCATCGAGCCGCCGCCGGCAACTCGATGACCAGCCGCATCCCTGCGTCCGCCTCGATCCGGAACCGTCCACCCAGTTCCTGCACCCGCTCCCGCATCCCGCGCAATCCGCTGCCCTCGCGCGGCGCCGCTTCGTTCCGCGTGCCGTTGTCCGCCACCTCAAAAAGCGCAAACCCACCCTCTGTCGCGAAGCGCATGCGACACTCCGTAGCGCCCGCGTGCCGCACAATGTTTGTCACCGCCTCGCGCACGGCCAAGGAGAGCACCGTTTCCTCGCGCGCCTCAAGCACCGGCAGGGCTGACTCGCACGCCAGCTCTACCCCCGCCGCCGCAAGCGTTCGCCGGGCCTGCTCCACTTCCGCGCGCAGCCCCTTCGCCCGGTAGCCGCCGATCGCCTCCCTTACCTCCGCCAGCGCCGTGCGCGCCGTCTGCTCCATCTCGGCAATCTCCGCCGCTGCCCGGGCGTTGTCGCGGCCCAGCAGCCGCCCGGCCAGCTCCGCCTTTAGCACAATCACCGACAAGGTATGCCCCAGCACATCGTGCAGGTCCCGCGCGATCCGTTCCCGCTCCGCCACCGCCGACAGCGCCACGTTCTCCTCCTGCACCTGCCGCAGCCTCGCGTTGGCGCGTTTCTGCTGCGCCACAAACAGGTTGCTCAGCCCGACTCCTACCGCCAAAAAGCCCGTGATGACATAGTTCACCGGATTGCCCGGAAACACCTGGCTCTCCACGGCCAGAGTCACAACCTCGACGGCGACAGTCGCCCAAAGAAGCGCGCTTGACTCCACGCAGAACGGCAGCATCGCCGTCACGTAAATAAAAAAACTTGAGCCACCCGCGTTGAAGGGAATCGTCCCCGCACCCAGCAGGTACAAACCAGCCAGCATCGTCAGCCTCACCCGCTGAGCCTCAAAGTGAACATACGTCACATAGAGCGCAAGGAAGACCCCATACCAGGGCAGCTGATGCAGCCAGTAAGCCCGGCTGTGCCGAATGACCGGCTCAACAAAGAAGAAAATCGAGTAAAACAGCCAGACATAGCTCGCGCCATCGTGCTTACGTGCGCATTCACTCTGCCCATACAGCCCATTGGGCATCCCTGGTCGTCCGGAGGACGACCGCCTCGCCTTGTCATCGATCGCCGTCATAGCTCGTCTCGGGTCAGTGTACTCACCGTCTTTGCGCCAGCTCTACGCATCCTGCTCCGCCCGATGGAACACCGCCCAGCTCACCCCCAGCATAAGCAGCGTAAATCCCGCGAGTCCAACCCAGTTCGCCAGCGTGCTCGAATCCCGCCGCTGATACCCGAACACCGTCAGCATCAGCTGCGACAGATGAAATGCTGGCAGACTTGGCGCAATCGGCCTCAAAAACTTTGGCAAATACTTGAGCGGAATCCATAGACCGCTCATGAACGACATGGGCAGATAAATCAGATTCACAATGCCTGAAGCCGCGTTCGCCGGCACCAGCAGCGCGATCAGCAGACCCATCGCCGCAAACGGAACTGTGCCCACCAGCGCCATGCCCAGCATCAAGACGAACTCCACCGGCCGCAGGTGCACTCCGCCGAACAAAACGCCGATCGCGCTGAGCACGCATACGATGATGAGGCCGAACGCCTGTGCTGTCACGCATTTGGCCACCAGGTACGCCGGCGGCGGCATCGGGCTCGAACGCTTCAGCTCCAGCCAGCCCTGCGTCCGCTCCGACGCCATCCCCACCCCGATGCCGAACAGCGCCGCGCCGATCAGTCCGAAGCAGCAGTAGCCCGCCAGCATATACTTTGCCGCATCCATGCTGTCGATCGAGTTACCCCGGTCCGACAACCCGAATAGCACGTAAAACATGACCGGAAATCCAATGATCGAAAGCGAAAAGACCGTTGTCCGGATCAGCTTCAGAAACTCATAGCGGATCTCCTTGCCATAGAGCGAAAGAGTCGCGTCCAACGATCGATGCGTCGACGTCAGAATCGGGTTCAGCGCAGTAGCTGCCATCGAAGTTCTCCTTTTGCGACGTACTTGGTTACAAATGTTTAGTTGTGTAACTATTTTGGTTACGAGTTGCTCAATGCCTCGATGTCAGCTCTAGAAAAGCCTCTTCGAGCCCCGGACTCACCACCTCAAGCCCGCTCAGCCCGGAGTCCCACGCCAGCATCGTGCGCAGCACAGGCTCCGGATGCGCGGCCGTCACCGACATGACGCCCGCGTTCTGCTCCACATTCACCACCCCCGGGATCGTCGAGATCTGCGCCGTCGAGAGTGTCGTGCTGCAGCGGATCTTTTGCCGAGCGCCGCGACTTTTGATCTCCTTCGGCGTTCCCTCGCTCACCACGCGACCCTTATCGATCACGATGATGCGATCGGCCAGCGCGTCCGCCTCCTCGAGGTAGTGCGTCGTCATCAGCACCGTCTTGCCTCGCGCGGCCAGCGACCGGATCTGCGCCCACAAGCCATGCCGCGCCTCGATGTCCAGGCCCACAGTTGGCTCATCCAGAAACACGATCTCCGGATCGCCGCAGATGGCCAGGCCGAACAGCAGCCGCTGCTTCTGCCCTCCGCTCAGCGCCTGGAACAGCCGCTCCTCGATGCCTTCGAGCTGCGCGATCCGCACGATCTCCGCCATCGGCAGCGGGCGGGGATAGTAGCTCCGGAATAGGTCCAGATGCTCCCGCACCTTCAGCGTCTTCGGCATCGCGCCCACTTGCAGCATCGCGCCAATCCGCGTGCGCGTCTGCGGCTCCCGCGGGTCGCGGCCAAAGATCCGCGCCTGTCCCATAGAAGGCGCCGACAACCCCAGCAGCAGCCGCACCGCGGTGGACTTACCCGCGCCGTTCGGTCCCAGCAGTGCAACAATTTCGCCGGGACGCAGCGCCAGAGATAGCCCATCGAGCGCCGTGATCGAGCCATAGCGCTTCGTCACATGATCCAACTGCGCTACCGGCATCGCGACTGCGGAACGGTCTAAATCCACTTCCACATCCATAGCGGTCATCGGAGTCTCTCCTCGTGTCTTCTGCCTACACCAGGAGTCTCCATCCTCCGGCCCGCGAAACGCATTGCCGATTGTCAGCAAAGCGAGGTGACAGATGTCACCCGCGCAGGCTTGCACAACTCTGCATTAGAGGCACACACACACCGCGCGGCGCACTGCCTCCGTAGCCACCCCATACACCAGGTGCGCTCCCAGATGTTCAAGCTGGTCGAGCGCCGACTCATCCGCCGGCCAGTGCGCCAGCTTCAGCCGCGGCAGCGAAAACTCATCTGCCACCACAAAGAGCGTCGTCCCATACAGCGCGCCAAAGCCAACGTTTGCCCACGGCAGATACTCCACCGCCGCGCCATACACCGCGCCGACGATGGTTCCGAATCCGTAGTGGACGATGGCACCACCCTTCTGCTTGGCTTGCTCTGACGGCTCCTCCCCGGTCATCTTGCGCATGGCCAAATTCGCCACCTTCGCGGTCACGTTGTCTCCCTTCGGCGGCCTGTCCCCATTTACCGCCTTGCTCACCGCCTTCATGTACAGCATCATCGCGCATGAGCCAGCCAGTCCCCCCACCATCCCGGCCAGCATGCCCCGAACCACATCCCCGCCCCGCTTCCCCATCGTCATTGTCCTCACTTGCGACTAGATGCCGGCAAAAGGAAAGCCGTTCGCAATGCACTTGCGTGTGGCTACATGTACTCCACCCCGTACTGCACTGGAATCTGCGTAAACGCAATCCGCGTCGGCGCCGTATCCCGAGCCGGCAGCATTCCCGCAAAATGCAGCGTCGTATGCCCATACTTCAGGTTTAACTTGTCCATCGTCGCCGAGAGCTCTTTGCGGTTATCCGGATCGCCAAACAGCGTCGCCTGGTGCTCATCCTCCGGCATCAGCTCGCGCAGCGTAACGCCTACAAAGAACGGACGCGCGTACAGCTCTCCCTGCGGCCTCTGCGCCCAGGTCTTTCGCAGTACGTCCAGCAGCGACAACGTATCCTGCGCCTCCGCGAACCGCGCCTCCATGCCCCACGCCGTATGCTGAATCCCGCTTGTATGCTGCTTGCTCGCTACCTTTGTCTGCTGCTCGCGCGTCAGCGCATACTTCACCGTCACGGACATCACACTCGTATAGAACTTCTCCATGCGCAGCCGCATGGACGCCTTGTGCAGCAGCTTGTGCGCCACCGACCACGCCCCTTCATCGGTTCGAAACTCCGGCCCCAGCACATGCGAGTGGCCCAGCGACTTCTGTATCTCCGACGGCACCGGCGCCCCGTCATCTCCCGTCTCGCCTCCGCGCAGCCAGTGATAGAGCCGGTCGCCCCACACCGAATCCCACAACGCATGCATCGCCGGACGATCGAGCGCCAACAGCTGCTCCATCGTTGTGATCCCCTTGCGGTTCAGCCGAGCCTCGGTCCGCGCCCCTACTCCCGGCAGATCGCGCAACTCCAGGTGCGCAATCGCCCGCGGCAGCTGCGATGGCAGCAGGCCGATCAGCCCATCCGGCTTCTGCATGTCGCTTGCTATCTTCGCCAGATATCGATTGGGCGCCATTCCAATGGAACACCGCAGCGTCTCGCCCACATCATCCCGAATCGCCTGCTTGACCTCGAGCGCGATTCGCCGCGCCTGGGGTGGCTCGCACTCCCGCCCGATCAGCTGGCACACCATCTCGTCGATCGACGGCGTATGCGCCACCGGGCAGCAGCGTTCCACCGCCGCCGCAATCTTGTGTGAAAACTCCGAGTACACCGTATGGGACCCGTTGACCAAAATGATCTCCGGGCAAAGCCGCTTCGCCTCGCCCACCTTGGTCAGCGTGCGGATGCCTAGCGCCTTCGCCTCATAGCTCGCCGCAATCAGCGCGCCTGTATCGGCCATCGTGCCGCACACGCCCAGCGGCTTGCCTCGATACTCCGGGTGCAGCTGCTGCTCCACTGACGCGAAAAAGCTGTTCAGGTCGATGTGCAGGAACGTGAACCGGTCGGGTTGGGCGGGCGCTGGCATGGCAGGCTGCTCCAATTATATTCGCCGCATGTTCGCCAACGAGTGGCACGCTTTCGTGTCCTCTACACGAAAGTCATCCATGCATTTGCTGCCAGCTCAGGGGCTGATCTGCTCGAGTCGAGCCACGGAGGCGTTCACCGTGTCGAATATTCAACTCCTCTTATCGATCGGCATCCCGAGCTTCATGGTTCTCTTCGCTCTGCTCGTTTCGAACTCACGAGCGGACAGACTGGAGAAGCGCTTGGACGTGATCGATACGAAGGTAGCCAAGCTCGACGAGAAAATCGAAACTCTCAAAGAATCCACCCGCGACAAATGCGATCGAGATCATGCGCAACGTGACCTCGCTCCACGAGCGAGTGGCCGTCGTCGAGACCGGACAGGAGTAGCAGTCAACCTTTTCAGAATCCAAACATGGCCCTAGGGCGCCCAGTGCGTGTGCTGGTTCCGCGGCAAACGCGTCGCCTCGAAGTTCGTGATCTTCCAACCCGAAGGCAAATGCTGATATACGCGCGTGTATCGATAGTTCCCCTGCATCGGAGCGTCGTCGTTCATGCCCGTGACCTCCGCCTCCGCCGTCACAATCGCCACTTGCCCGAGCAACTTGATGCGCGTGTCGTAGATCTGCATTCCGGTAATCATTAGGCTTCGGGTGCGCACACGGTCCAACTGTGAAGATTTCGTGTTCACCTGCCCATTCCAGGAGATTCCCACGTAGTCGTCCGCCAGCATGCTGTCGATGGAGACCGCATCGCTTGCCAGGGTCGCTGCCCGCCACTTTTCTTCGAGATCCTGGATCTCCTCCCGCGCCTCCTTATGCGCATGGCGGGCAGGCAGCGCACGTACCGGCGGGCTCAAAAGCTCAAGACCGACGATGCAGAAAGCCACAAGGGGAAAGCGCGACAGGGAACGTAAGCGCAGCATGGAGATTACCGGCATACTAAGCCCCCCGGCAGGTAGAGTCAAAGACAACTTGCGCGTAAGCTTACGCCTTTTGTGGGAGCCTGCGATCCTGCGGGCGCAGTCTTCTATGGCGACTTCGACGGAGAAAGCACTCGCTCCTCCGCCAGAGGATCCGAAGCCACAGTGGCCGGATCGATCGGCATAGCTTGCGCGTCCACGGCTGCCGACGCTGTCGCGGCAACCGCCGGACGCGCTTCCAGATCGGCCAATTCCGAAGCCGGCACCAGTACCTGCCCCGCAGGCAGATACTCTTCATGCAGCCGCTGGTCGCCGGAGACGGACGCATCTCCCGACGCCGCGTACGCCACCGCCGCGCCAATCAGCGCCGGAATGATAAAGGCATGGCCGCCGGTCGCCTCGGCCACGAACACCACCGCCGCCAGCGGCGTCTTGTACGCCGCCGCCAAAAAGGAAGCCATACCCACAGCCGCATACAGCGGCAAAATCGGCGAGTGCACAAAAGATTGCGCGAAGATCAATCCCAGATCGCCGCCCGTCAGGAACAGCGGGATGAACATCGCGCTTACCCCACCCGAGCCAACCGTCGCAAGTGTCGCCGCCAGCTTCAATACGGCAAACACCAGCAGTTGCATGGAGCTGTGGTGCTCGTTCAGCAGGTAGCCGACTACTTCATAGTTCGGGCCGATCGGAATCAGCTTGCCCGGATAAATCCACAAAAATACGAGCCCGCATAGTCCCGTCAGAAACCCGCCTACCGCCAGTTTGGCCCAGTGCGGAAAAACCCAGCGCACCACGAGCGAGCGCAGATGACGGAACGTGACCACAAACGCCGCCGCAATCAGCCCAATGGCCAGCCCCAGCAGCGCGCACCACAGCAGGTCGGACATTGCATAAGTCCGCGTGCTCTCAAAGTCGAACAGCGCCTCCTTGCCCAAAAACGCGCTCAGCGTGATGTAGGAGACCACGGACGCAATCAGCGACGGCAGCAGCGCCTCATGCGCCAGGTCGTCCTTGTACGGCATTTCAAGCGCAAATACAATCCCGGTCAGCGGCGCACGGAAGACCGCCGACATCCCTGCCGCCGCGCCGCAGATCAGCATGATTCGCCGGTCGCGCGGCGTGATCCCGAGGCGGCGGATAAACCGGATGCGCGTCCAGAGATACGAGCCGAGCGCGGCACCGCCATAAATCGCCGGTCCTTCCAGCGCCGCACTGCCGCCCATGCCGATTGTCGCCACCGCCGCCAGCAGTTTCGCGGGCGCCGACCGCGTGTCCATCTGGCCCCCCTCTTCGTGGTAAGACCGAATCACCTCTTCGGTCGAATGCAGGTTCGGATTTGGCGTAAGAAACTGCATGATCAGCCCCGCCACTGTACCGCCCAGCACCAGCCCGGGGATGATCGCCCAGTGATGCAGCAGGTAGAACGCCAGGGTTCGCGGCCAAAGCTCATGCAGAATCACAAAGGCAACCGCCGTAATCGTCAGGCCCGCTGAAAGCCCGATAATCGGCGCAATCACCAGCCACTTGTTCAGATTGCGGCTGTATGTCGCCGACAAATCCTCGCGAAACTTCGGAAGGAACAGCCGCATCAGCGGGTACTGCGCAAACCGGTTCGCCCGTGCGGAAGAAGCGGATTGGGGCTGCTCAGGCTGCGTGTCGATCACTTATTCGCCTCTGCGAAATTCTTCTCTCTTCGATGTACATACCGCGCCAAACGCCAACGGCTCAGGCTACCGCAACCAGGTTTTCGAGCTGCCGTTCCTTCATCGCCTGGTAGAGTCCACCAATCGCGTGCTGTTGAAACTCCGGCGTATGCCGATGATGCTCAAGCGCGGCCTCGTCTTTGTACTGCTCGTAGATGAGCACCATGCATGAATCGTCCTCGAGCAAGTGCGGCACATAGCTCACGCATCCCGGCTCCTCGCGCGCGGCCTTCGTCAAGGCCACAAGGTGCTCCCGCATCCGCTCCATATCGGCCTGGTCAAAGCGCATTCGCACTGTAAAACTGATCATGTACCCTCTCGTTTCACGCTTGAAGCGCCGCCTCAAAATCTGGCAGCAGAATGGTTTGCGCGCGGTCTGGGCCGGTCGAAATCATGCCGATCCGCGCATGCGACTCCTGCTCGATAAAGCTTAGATATTCCCGCGCCGCCGCTGGCAGCCGGTCGTACTCGGTTATGCCCTCGGTTGATTCGTTCCAACCCTTGAGCGTCGTGTATACCGGCTTGATGGACTTGAAGCCGCGTATATCCGCCGGAATCCGGTCCGTCCGGTGCCCGTCCACCTCATAGGAGGTGCACACCGGAATCTCCGCGCACGCATCCATTACGTCCATCTTCGTCACCACCAGCCACTCGGTGCCATTAATCATGTTGCTGTACCGCAGCAGCGGCAGATCGAGCCATCCGCAGCGCCGCGGACGCCCCGTCACCGCCCCGTACTCCTGCCCGCGCGCCCGGATCACGTCCGCCGTGTCGTCATGAATCTCGGTCGGGAACGGCCCTTCGCCCACCCGCGTCACATAAGCCTTGGTCACGCCGATCACCGACCCGATCCGCGTCGGTCCAACTCCCGTGCCGGTTACCGCGCCGCCCGCCGTCGCCGACGAGCTCGTCACAAATGGGTAGGTTCCATGATCAATGTCCAGCAGCGCACCTTGCGCGCCCTCGAACATCACCTTCTTGCCCCCTTCGATCGCCTCGTTCAGCATTGTCGCCGTATCCGTCACGAAGGGCGCCACCTGCTCCGCTAACCGGGCGTACTCGTCGTACATCGCGCGCGGGTCCAGCGGCTCTGTGCCGAACAACGCATGCGCAATCGTATTTTTCTCATGGCACGCGTTCTGAATATGCGTGCGCAGCAGCGACGGATTCAGCAGATCCACCACCCGCAGCCCGTTGCGATGGATTTTGTCCTCGTACGCCGGCCCGATGCCGCGCCGCGTCGTCCCGATCGGCGTCCGCCCCGGCGCTGTCTCTGCCGCCAGTTCGATCATCCGGTGATACGGCAGAATTACCTGCGCCCGATCCGACACAAACAGCCGCTGATCGACCGGCAGCCCCGCCTCGCGCAGCTTCTTTACCTCGCCCAGGAACGCCGCCGGGTCGAGCACGACGCCATTCCCAATCACCCCGACGCAATCCGGCCGCAGCACGCCGCACGGAATCAGCTGCAGCACAAATTTCTTGCCCTCGATGATCACCGTATGTCCGGCATTGTGCCCGCCGGCGTAGCGCGCGACTACATCAAAGCGCTCGGAAAGAACATCGACGATCTTGCCTTTGCCCTCGTCGCCCCACTGGGCACCAAGGATAACGGCGGATTCACG
>CAXSDM010000010.1:21722-34316 GCA_964235575.1 uncultured Acidobacteriaceae bacterium
GCGCATCGAGCACGTCTGGACCAGCGGCAAGCCGCAAACCTTCAAGTCCCCCGAATCCGAAATCGCCGAAGTGCTTACCCACGCCCGCATTGAGCGCGTCCGCCGCGTCGGCAAGACCATCGTCGTCTCCCTCACTCGTCCCGACACCACCTCAGCCGAGTTCCTCGTCCACCTCGGCATGACGGGCCGCCTGCTCGTCTCCGCGCCAGAAGTGCCGCTCCCCCCGCACACTCACGCGGTCCTCACCCTCAGCGGCGGCCCAAAAGGCATCCAGGAGCTCCGCTTCGTCGACGCCCGCCGCTTCGGACGGCTCTCGGTCCGCACCAGCGAGCTCTATCTCGGCCCCGGCGCCGAACCGCTCACCGTCTCCGACCCTGACTTCGCCGCGCTCTTCCGCGGCCGCAAACTCGCCATCAAGGCCGCCCTGCTCAACCAGTCGCTGCTGCACGGCGTCGGCAACATCTACGCCGACGAAAGCCTCTTCCGCGCCGGCATCCGTCCTCGGCGCCAAGCCGGCAAGCTCACCCGCAAGCAGCTCGCCCGCCTCCGCGCCGCCCTGGTTGACGTCCTCCACCACGCCATCGCGCTCGGCGGCTCCTCCGTCTCCGACTACGTCGACGCTGACGGCGTCCGTGGCTTCTTCCAGCTCGAGCACAAGGTCTACGGCCGCGCCGGCCGGGCCTGCCTCGACTGCGCCGCACCCCTCAAGAAAATCCTCATCGGCGGACGCACCACCATCTACTGCCCCACCTGCCAGACCTAAAGTTGTATAGGCAACTCCAAGATAGGTGGTGTAACTTCAACCCCAACCCACGGGAGGGAGCAGATGAAGCGCTGGATCTTGCTTTCGATTTGCTTTGTCCTCATGTTCCTGTGCGGAGCGTTTGCGAACGCGCAAATAGCGCCTCTTGCTCCGGCCAAGGTGAGCTGTCCTGTCAAGACGACCCCGCCCTCTGACGCCGAAGCTGCTCTTGCACGAGAAAATTATCCTCAGGCCATCGAGCTTTACCACAAATTGGCAGAGGCCAGACCCGAGGAAAGCCGCTCCGGCATTATCCGGACTCTAATCGAACAAAATAACCTGAAAGACGCTGAAGATCAGGCCCGCGCCTGGGTTAAAGAAGACCCAAAAGGCGCCGCTGCCGCCGAAACCTTTGGAGAGGTCCTGTTCCGTGAAGGCGAGATCACGGCCGCCTACCGGCAAGTTCAGGCGGCGCACGCGCTCGGTGCCTGCAATCCCAGGATTTACCTCATGTATGCCGCCGTCGAAGAGATGACCGGCAACTTCAAAATGGCAAAGGACCACATCCAACTGGCCCACCAGCTCGCCCCGCAGGACGTCGAAATCCACCACGCCTGGATCGGCACCTTACCCCGCAAACAGCGGGTGGAAGAACGGTCCGCCCTGCTGAAAGACGAACGGCTGCTCAGCCCGGAAGAAAAGAACGATTTACAACAACTGCTGGCCAACGCCGACCACCTCAGCAAGGATGACTGCAGCCTGGTCACGCCGGTTGACTCCGCCAAGGTTCCCATCGTGCCCATCATGAATGGCGTCTACTCTACGGGTGAGGCAGGACTCGACGTAAAGTTCAACGGCAAAACCCGCCGCATGCAGCTCGACACAGGAGCCGGAGGGATTCTGCTCTCGAAATCCGCGGCCGCCAGCCTCGGCTTGACCCGTGAACTAAAAATCCGCAGCGGAGGTATCGGGGACAAGGGGGACGTACCCACCTCCACTGCCCACGTTGCAAGCGTAAAAATTGGCGATCTCGAGTTTCGCAACTGTAGGGTCGAAATCCTGGAGAAGGGTGGCGCACTCGAGAACAACGGGCTTATTGGCGGGAACGTCTTCAGCAAATTTCTGCTCACCCTCGACTTCCCCAATCTTGAGCTGCGCGTCGAGCCTCTCCCGAAACGTCCGGAGGAAAAGATCAAAGCCGCCGAAACGCTGAGCACGGAGAACAAGCCCCGTGAGCCCGGCGTCGAAGGCGGCGAGGATGAAGACGAACCCTTACACGACAGCTACCGGGCCCCCGAAATGAAGGACTGGTCCAAGGTCTACCGGTACGGGCACGAACTGCTCCTGCCCATGCGCATCGGCGAAAGCAACTTCAAACTTTTCCTGGTCGACACCGGCGCTGATTCCATGCTCATCTCCCCCGCCGCAGCCCGTGAAGTCACCAAAGTAAAGACCAACTACGACGATCACATTCGCGGCATCTCCGGGGAGGTCAACAAGGTCTATCAAACCGGCAAGTTCCGCATCGAGTTCGCCAACCTCTATCAGAAGGTCGACAGCATGACCTCAATCGACACGACCAAGCTCTCCCACGACACCGGAGTTGAAATCTCGGGTCTTCTGGGCGCACCCATCCTCTTCCGTCTCACCGTGCACATCGATTACCGCGACAACCTCATAAAGTTCGACTACGACCCAAACAAGTAGCTCGCATGCCGCGTTCTCGCATGGCAGAAGATCCGATTGCCGAGCAGCATCGGCGTGCTTCGCGTGCCAGCCCATTGTTCGGCAATCTTGATGGCAGGAAGAGCTGACGCGCTCTCCGCTCAGCTGCCGTTTCCCGGATGACAACGCAGTTACGCAGACCGGCCAAACTCGGATTGTGCAAATCGCCTCATGACGACATTCGTCCTGTTATCGGCCTCAATGCACCTCTCCTCTATTCCCGGCGTAGTAGAAAGAGAGCGTCACACTCTGTTCCCTTTCGGAACCTGCACGGCTCATTCTCACCTTTTCCGGACCTCCTTCCGTAGCCGTACGATCGCTCGGCAGGTGTAGCCAAACTGAACAACTTACCCCGGCGCTCTCTGCTCGACCTGGATCACTGTTCTCCGACCTACCTTCGCCAACCCTTATCCTTGTTCGCCGTTCGGAGATCCCACTATGAACCTTCGCCGCTTTGCGTCTCGCTTCGCGCTTGCCGTGCTGGGTGTTACCGCCCTCACCCAGGCACATGCCGCGACAACTCCCTTCTCCGGCACCTTCTTGAATGACGCCTCTGTCTTCAGCGATGCATTCACCGTTACTTCCCCGCAAAACTACACCTTCACGACAACTTCGTTCGCCAGCGGCGGCATCGTGCCGGTACTCACGCTGTTCAACTCCACCACCGGCCTGGTCATCGACTTCAGCGGCGCAAACACAGGCTTCAGTGACGTCACGCTCACCGACACACTGACCGCCGGAAGCTACCTGCTCGACCTGACGGAGTTCCCGAACAGCGCCGTCGGCCCAACCCTTGCTGCCGGGTTCTATCCGAATAACCCAACGATCACCGGCTCCGACTGCGGCGTTTCGGGCGGTATGTTTTACAACGACATCACCTGCACCCAAACCACCAACGTCTACTCCGGAACCATCACCAACGCGGCCGTCACGCCGGAGCCCTCCACCCTGCTTCTGGTCCTTCCGCCCGCGCTCGCCCTGCTGGGCCGCCGGCGTCGCACAGCGTAAGTCAACGTCCACCTTCCTCACCGAAGGGCAACATCCGTCAGGAGTTTTTCATGTCTAAGCGCATCATCGAAGAAGTCGTCGCGGCCTCACCCAATCGCCGCAAGTTCCTCAAAACCCTCGGAGTCGCCACTGCCGCCGTAGGCGCCATGGGCCTCGCCACCTCGGAAGCCGAAGCCCAGTCCTCCGGCCCCACCCCCACCGAGCTCGCCGTGCTCAATTTCGCTCTGAACCTTGAATACCTCGAAGCCGAGTTCTACACCTACGGCCAGTACGGCTACGGCATCGAGCAGTTCGGCATCGGCGTCTCCGGCGTCGCGAGCGGTTCCAACAACCCCAACGGCGGCGTCACCATTGGCGGCAGCAAGGTCACCTTCTCCAACTCACTCGTCTTCACCGGACCCATCACCGCGGAGATCGGTTCCGACGAGCGCGCCCACGTCGTCCTGCTCCGCGGCTTCCTTGGCTCGCTCGCCATCGCCAAGCCCAACCTCAACCTCAACGCGCTCGGCATCGGCTTCGGCAGCGAGAACGAGTATCTCACCCTCGCCCGCATCTTTGAGGACATCGGCGTCACCGCTTACGGCGGCGCAGCGTACCTGCTCTCCACACCGATCGTCATTCAGACCGCGGCCCGCATTCTCGCTACAGAGTCCCTGCACGTCGGAACCCTGCACACCCAGATTGCCCGCCTGAACGTCTCCAGCCCCGTGCTGGACGGCGCTGACCTCGTACCACCTCCCACCGGACCACAGACTCAGTACCTGCCCATCAACATCTCCAATGGGCTTCCCGCAGTCCGCTCCGTTCCCCAGGTGCTCAACCTGGCGTACGGCGGAGCCGGCCTCACCCAGGGGGCCTTCTTCCCGCTCGGCATCAACGGTGCATTCGCTGGAACGCCAAGCTCCGCTCCTGCCACCTCAGCTAACCTCGCCACGCAGCCTGCCGGCTTCGCCTGATCGCGAACCGTCGTCGGGTTTTCAGCCCCAACCAGAAAGACCTCGCCCGGTATCTCACCTGGCGAGGTCTTGTCTCGTTCAGCCGCGACTCAGTGGCCGTTTACAGCCTGTTCCGCCATCACTGCCGCGCCAATCACCCGTGTCTCCGCAGCGTCGTCCACAATCTCGATCGTATAGCCCTGCAGCGGGCTCATCTTCACCATCTGGTTCACGTAGTCCTTCAACATCGCCAGGTCGACGAAACGCGCGTTGAAGCCCGTCAGCAGGAACTTACCTGGCCCGTCCATGTGGATCGAAGTCGCCGTTCCGGCGGCCAGCGCCTTGTGCCATAGCTTCACGAACGTCAGGCAGCGCTCCGTATTCTTACTCTTCGACTCGCGATTCCTGGCCTCCTCAAAGACCTCCTCCGGCTCCATATCGAGAAACCGCAGCCGCATCGCGCGATGCCCCATGATGCCTTCGATGTGCCCCCGCCCGCCGCACCCACAGAACTTCTCCTTGTCGTCGAGCGTCACCACGGTGTGGCCGCCCTCCCACACTCCCGGCGCAAACGGGTACCGCCCATAGCCGATCCCGACGCCCAGCGTCCACACCCGGATCAGCGAATCCAGCTTGCCCTGGACCGCCGCCAGCCCTGCAGCCACGCCGTCCGCATCGTTGCCAACCGTCACCGGCACCGTCAGTCCATGCGCTTGGAACTGCGCCGAGAGCAGCTCCGCGATCCTCGCCCCCTTTAGTTGTGGCAGGTTGGGCGCATCTTCCACCACGCCGTTCCGGATCAATCCCGGCAGAGCGACCCCCACTGCGGTAATCTCAGCGCGGCTCGCCTCCCCCTCCCCTGCGGTCAGCAAAACCTGCTCGCAGATCACCTCGACGAGCCCCTCCGTGTGCAGTTCCACCAGCCCGGACTCGTCATCCGAGTTGTTGGGATAAAAGCGTACCGGACCCACAATCTGATGATCGACGATCAGCCCAACCCCGATCCGATCCGAAAGCACGACGCCTATGGTCTTAGCCATCTCTTTTCGCCTTTGGCCGGAATGCCTTTGAAGACGTTCCGGCAAGCTCGTTCCGGACTACTGTCCGGACGGGTTACTCGTCAGCCCCGCCAGCAAAGCTGCGGGAGAAAGTGAACCAGCTCGTAAGTAGAGGCTCCGAAAGAAGCTCTCGGCCAGTCGAGACGCTCTACTCGAACTTACTCACGCGGTTCAAACCATTGAACGCGGCAACTTTATAACATTCCGCGAGCGTTGGATAGTTAAACACTGTATCCACAAAGTAGTCCAGTTTCCCGCCCAACGCCATCACCGCCTGCCCGATGTGCACCAGCTCGCTCGCGCCCTCGCCAATGATGTGAATGCCCAGTAGCGCATGGGTTACGCGGTGGAAGATCAGCTTCAGCCGCCCGGTCGTGTCGCCGCGAATCTGCCCGCGCGCAATCTCGCGGTAGTACGCCACGCCTACCTCATACGGAACATCTTCTTCCGTCAACTGCTCTTCCGTCTTGCCGAGGAAGCTGATCTCCGGAATCGTCCAGATGCCGTAGGGGTAGAAACTCGGGTTGGACAGGATCGTCTCATCCCCGAACGCCCGCGCCCCCGCAATCCGGCCCTGCTCCATCGACACCGACGCCAGCGAAGGAAACCCGATCACGTCGCCCACCGCAAAGATATTCGGCTGCTTGGTCCGGAAATCCTTGTCTACCGGAATGCGTCCGCGCGAGTCCGCGTCCACCCCTACCGCCGCCAGGTTCAGCTCATCCACATTGCCCTGCCGGCCCACCGCGTACAGCAGCGTGTCGCCCTGCAGCTTCTTCTTCGATTCCAGGTTCGCGACTACCGTGCCGTCCGGCATCTCCTCCACCGTGTCAACCTCTTCGTTCAGCCGCATCGTCACCCGCGCATCTCGCAGGTGATAGCTCAGCGCCTCCACGATCTCCTGGTCGGCAAACTCGAGCAGCCGCGGCCGCCGTTCGACCAGCGTCACCCTCACTCCCAGCGCCGAGAACATGCACGCATACTCCACGCCGATCACGCCGCCGCCAACGATAATCATCGTCTTCGGCAGCGTCTTCAGCTCCAGCACCAGGTCGGAGTTCACGATCGACGTGCCGTTGATCGGTACCTTTGCTGAGGTCGCCGGCTTCGTTCCCGTTGCGATCAGCGCATTCTTTGCGTTGTAGACCGTCGACCCGCGCGAGTTGGTCACCTTTATCTGCACGCAATCCGGACTGGCACCTAAAAAGCTTGCCACCCCGGTCAGCATCTCGATGTTGTTGCGCTGCAGCTGCGCTTCTGTTACGTCGATCTCAGTCTTGATCACGTGTTGCACCCGGAACGCCAGGTCCGCCATCGTGATGCGTTCCTTCACCCGATAGTTCATCCCGTAGATCGACTTATAGTTGTAGCCGGAGAGATGCAGCACTGCCTCGCGCATCGTCTTCGAGGGGATCGTCCCCGTGTTGATGCACGCGCCGCCCACCACCTCGCGCATCTCCACCAGTGCAACCTTCTTGCCCAGCTTGGACGCGTAGATTGCGGCACGTTGCCCGGCCGGGCCGGACCCGATAACCATCAGATCGTAAACAGTGCTCATACGCGTTGTGCAGACTCTTTCGTTGAACGTTTCCTTCGCAGCGGAGTGCCCAGGCCTTCGGGCGATCCTTCCAACCGTACCACATATCGGCAGATCACCTACCCGTCTCTATTAGACTTTAGTGGTGCTCCGGTATGCGATCACCGACGGAACCAACAGGCTTCCAGCCGGCAAAGACGACTCATACCCCGACGCCCTGATCGCGCAGTGCACCCGTCTCGCCCGGCAAGGCGTAGCCTTCCTCCTCCTGCGAGAAAAGCACCTTCCCGCCGCCGCCCTGGTCGCTCTCACCCGCCGCATCGTTGAGGCCGTCGCACCCACGAACTCTACCCAGGTTCTCGTCCCCGGCCGCGCCGACATTGCTCTCGCCGCCGGCGCTCACGGCGTCCATCTCTCCTCCGCTCCTGGCGAACTCACTCCCGCTCAAATCCGCGCTATCCTTCCCGGGGCAATCGTCAGTGTAAGTTGCCACACCCTCGACGCAATTCGCAGCGCCCGCGATCAGCAAGCCTCGTTCGCGCTCTTCGCTCCCGTTTTTGGCAAGAAGATCGACGGCCTCGAAGTCACCCCGGCCGCCGGGCTGCACGCTCTCCAAGCCGCCTGCTTGGCCGCTCACCCAATGCTCGTGCTCGCCCTGGGAGGCGTCACCCCGAGCAACACCCCGCAGTGCCTGGCCGCCGGAGCCGCCGGCATAGCCGGGATCCGCATGTTCTTTCCCACCCCCGGCAGCGACGCTCCAGCCTAAGTACGAGCCTCCAAAATTCCCAGCTCCTCATACCGCGTCCGCATCGCCGCCCCTACCGGCTTGCGCTGCGAGAAGAATGCCACTCCCGCCAGCAGCACGCACGAGCCAGTACACAGCAGCGTCTCCGGCGCGCCGATCAGATGCGCCAGGAATCCCGACAGCAGACTCCCAAACGGCATCATTCCCACGAACGCTACTGTGTAGTACCCCATTACGCGCCCGCGTTTCTCCTCCGGAACCAGCGTCTGGATCACCGTATTGCTCGACGCCAGGCCCTGCATCATGCCGAACCCCGCCAGCAGCATCGCCGGCAGCGACAGCCAAAGCGTATGCGATAACCCAAACAGAATCAGCCCCGAGCCGAACAATACCGTCGCCAGCTGGATCATCCGCAGCAGCCCGATCACGCTTCGCCGCGCCGCCAGCGCCACCGCCGACACCAGCGCGCCAATCCCGCTCGCTGCAGTCAGCAGGCCCAGCGTGTTCGGTCCGCCATGCAGCACCTGCGCCGCAAACACCGGGAGCAGCACCATATACGGCATCCCCATCAGGCTCGACACCGCAAACAGCAGCAGAATATTCCGCACCGGCACAAACGTCGACACATAGCTCCAGCCATCCTTCATCTGCGCCAGCATGGAGGGACGCTCACCCGCGACTGGCCGGTCCGCCGCGATTTTCATCAGCAGCAGCGACGCAATCACCGCAAAGTACGAGACCCCATCGATGAGGAAGCAGTACCCCTCGTTCAACTTCGCAATCACCAGCGCTGCCACTGGAGGCCCTACCAGCCGCGCCACGTTCACCAGCGACGAGTTCAGCGCGATGGCGTTGCCCAAATCGTCCTTGTTGCCCACCATTTTGATCATGAACGACTGCCGCGCCGGCATGTCCAGCGCATCAATCAGTCCCTGCACCGCCGCCAGCGCCAGAATCTCATGGAGCATAATCCTGCCCGTCAACGTCAGCCAAGCCAGTGCCAGGGATTGTGCCGCAGAAGCCGCCTGCGTCATCACCAGCAGCTTGCGCCGGTCCAGCCGATCCACCCAAACACCCGCGAACGGCGACACCGCGAACGTCAGAATCTGCCCCGCAAACCCCACCAGCCCCAGCAGAAACGCTGAATGCGTTAGCCGGTACGTCAGCCACGAGAGCGCCAGCCGTGTCATCCACGTACCCATCAGCGACACGCCCTGGCCGCCGAGAAACAATCGGAAGTTGCGGTGGCGCAGCGCTCGCCAGGCGTGGGCAAACCGGCTGGGAGCAGGATTTGCTGCGGCAGAGACCATGGAGTTGGCCTTGGGGTTCAGATCTAGTTCCTCGTCTAGAAAGTTGGATGCGCAGCCCTCACCTGCGAAGCAGAAAGACGGTCGGCCGTTCCCTGCATCCTACAAGACAACTCGAGCCAAATCAGCCGCAGCCAAATAGGAGCGCCATGCACACCCCCTCCGGAACCCTCCAGCCCTCCACCCTCCGCGGTATCGCACGCGAGTCCATCGGCTGGTCCATCGCGCTCAGCACCGCCCTGATCCTAGTCGGATTATTCGCCATTCTCGCCCCTCTGCTCGCCGGCGTCGCCCTCACCGGAATCCTCGGGTGGCTGCTCATCCTGGTCGGCGCCGGCCATCTCTGGCTTGCCTGGCACGTGCGCGGCGCCGGAGCCCACATCTGGGAGGCCGTCATTGGTCTCGCCTACATCGTCGCCGGCATCTTCCTCCTTTTCCATCCCATCGTTGGACTGGTCGGCATCACCGCCATTCTCGGCGGGTATCTCCTCATTCGCGGCATCTTTGAGCTCATCGCCGGGCTCTCGATGCGCGGGGTCGGCGGCAACGTTTGGTTGCTCATCAACGGAGCCATCTCGCTCATCCTCGCCTTCCTGATCTGGCGTCACCTGCCCTACTCGGCAGACTGGTTCATCGGCACCCTGATCGGTTTTGCCCTGCTCTTCACCGGCATTTCGCGCCTGGCGGTGGCCCTTACAGCGCGCCGGTTGCTCGCCGCCTCCGCTTGAGCTTCAGCGTTGCCGAGCAAGGAAAAACCCCCGAATCCTCGGGGGTTTTCTCTCGCTCTACTGTTAATCGGGTAACTCTTTCTTCACTTTCGTTCCGGC
The DNA here is from genome assembly GCA_964235575.1 of uncultured Acidobacteriaceae bacterium. GTDB lineage: Bacteria > Acidobacteriota > Terriglobia > Terriglobales > Acidobacteriaceae > Edaphobacter. The sequence goes on from CAXSDM010000010.1 coordinate 31,607, forward strand.
TATGTTCAGCGCCAGCAATCGTCGCTCCAGAGACCGCGTGACACCCGTGATCCTCGCGTCTTCCGGCTCATGCGGAAGGCGCGAGAAAACGTTCTTCATCCGACCGTCCGGGATCACCCCGATTACCATTCGGCTCGCACGCGTGTTCAGCGTCTGCACAAACCGCGAACTCTCCACTGGCCTGCGCACGGAAGCCGGGACTGCATCTCTAAGATTGTTCATTGTTTCCTCCCATGAAGTCTTTACTTCACGATAGAAGATGTACATAACTGTTTTTCTCTGATGCCTGACACTTACGCAATGTTGTTCCCGGGCATTTTTACCAATTCCTTTCGTAACCGTTCCCAGGTAACTTCCAGCGCTTCCGGGAGAATCCGCGTCTCCGCCGTGGCCGTCATGAAGTTTACGTCGCCGAACCACCTGGGCAGCACATGCAGATGCAGATGACCCGCCACGCCCGCCCCCGCCGCCTGGCCCAGGTTCATGCCCAGGTTGATCCCGTCAGGATGATACACCGCTCGCAGTGCCGTCTCCACTCGCTGCGCCATCCGCATCATCTCCTCCGCCTCGGCTATCGGCAGTTTGGCGAGGGAATCCATGTGCCGGTATGGCACCAGCAGCACATGCCCGCTTGAGTACGGAAACGCATTCAGACAGACAAAACCCGTCTCTCCACGAGCCACCACCAATCCCGCGCGCTCCGCGTCCTCTACCACCATGCCGCTCTCGATGGTCCAATCCACGGCTCCGATAAGGTTGCAGAATACGCACTGCCGGTCCTCGCCCGGCCAGGCCCGCAGCGCCGACGGAACCCCCTTGCGCGCGTCCTCCGCCTCTCCCGCCGCGCCTCCGCTGGAGATGTAGTTGTATCGCCAAGGCGTCCAAAGCCGATCCATCCCGGAAGTATACCCACCGCGCCTGCCGACGCCTGCCCTCTCCCATATACACTTCCTATCCTTCGTGCATCTCATCTATCACAGAAGTTGCATTAGGAGGGTTTGACGGAGTTCAGGGCGATTGATATGCTTTTGAGTGAGTTACTGCGTGTGGGATCCGATCGCAGCCGCTCCTGTTCTGCTCCCCAAATCCGGTCACCCCTGAACGAGCAGCCTGCCCCTGGGGATTTGTCAGTGCTTCCGGCCACTCACCGGTTCGCCCTGGTCTCTCCCCTCACCGGCGCCGCCCCGGTCTGACCGAAGTAGAACGTATGCACCAAGGCTTGTTGGATCCCGGAGTCCGCATCAATCATGGTAGACGACCATAATCCTGAGTACATCGAGAGCAAACCCCTGAACACCGAAATCGAAACCCTGGCGCCCGAAGCGGCAGACGGCACGGCCGACCTGTCAAACGACTCAACCTCCATCCACCTCGACGCATCCGCGCCTGCCGCCTCCCCGGCCGCTCCGGCTCCCACCAGCCAGACTACGCCCTCTGAGAACCCGGCCTCCGGCCAGATCGCGCCCTCGCTGTCCGCGAACACCGAGGAGCCGGAGCAGGATTACGACGACTCCGACTTCGCCGCCGCCCTCGCCAACTTCGACCGCGAGCAGGCCGTCGAGTCCTCGATCGCCCAGAACCTAACCCAGGAAGAGGTCGTCGTCACCGGGACTATTGTCAAGATCACCGACAAGCACGCGGTGGTCGACATCGGCCTCAAGAGTGAAGGCCTGCTGCCGCTCGACCAGGTGATGAACGCCGACGGCACACCGAAGTTCGCGCCGGGTGATTCCATTGAAGTCGTCGTAGAGCATGAGGAGCAGCACGGTGGCGGATACGCCGTCTCGCACGAGAAAGCCCTTCGCCACAAGGTCTGGGACAAGCTTGAGCAGGCCGCCAACACCAAGACCCCCGTCAAGGGCATGGTCGTGTCCCGCGTCAAGGGTGGTCTGACCGTCGACATTGGCATCAAGGCCTTCCTCCCCGGTTCCCAGATCGAGGTTCGCCCCGTCCGCAACCTCGACGGCTACGTCGGCACCGAGATCGAAGTCCGCGTCATCAAGCTCAACAAAAAGCGCGGCAACGTCGTCATCTCCCGCAAGGAGCTCCTCGAAGAGGAGCAGAACGCCAAAAAGTCGGTCACCCTCTCCACCCTCGAGGAAGGAACCGTTCTCACCGGCACCGTCAAGAACCTCACCGATTACGGCGCCTTTGTTGATCTCGGCGGCCTCGACGGCCTGCTCCACATCACCGACATGAGCTGGGGCCGTCTTACCCATCCCCGCGACCTCGTCAACGTCGGCGACGAGATCCAGGTCAAGGTCCTAAAGTTCGATAAGGACAAGCAGCGCGTCTCGCTCGGCTTCAAGCAGCTCACCCCGGACCCCTGGCTCGACGCCACCGAGCGCTATCCCATCGGCGCCCAGGTTCGCGGTCGCATCCTCTCGGTCACCGACTACGGAGCCTTCGTCGAGCTCGAACAGGGTATCGAAGGCCTCGTCCACGTCTCCGAGATGACCTGGTCCAAGCGCATGAAGCACCCGTCGAAGCTCGTCAAACCCGGCGACGAGGTCGACACGCTTATTCTCTCGGTCAACCCGAACGACCGCCGCATCTCGCTCGGCATGAAGCAACTCCAGGACAATCCCTGGGAGCAGCTTGAGGACAAGTACCCCACCGGCGCCATCATTGAGGGTCGCGTTCGCAACCTCACCGATTTCGGCGCCTTCATCGAGATCGAAGACGGTATCGACGGCCTCGTCCACGTTTC
>CAXSDM010000010.1:34416-38774 GCA_964235575.1 uncultured Acidobacteriaceae bacterium
GTTGGCCTGTCGATCCGCGCAGTCGGTGAGGAAGCCAGTCGGGCTGAGGTCGAGTCCTACAAGGAAGCCACCGGCAATCGCGAGTACACCCGCGATTACTCGAACACCGGTGTCGGCTCGAACTCCGGTTCCCGCGACCGCGATAGCGGCAACAAGGGTAAAGGAAACCAGGGCAAACCCGCTCAGTCCTCCGGCGGCTCCAGTTCCTCCACCACGCTTGGCGACCTGCTCAACTGGAAGCGCGCGGAACGAGAGTCAGACGAGTCGAACGACTAACCCTTATACGCTCCATGCTGAAAAGGCCGCCCACTCCGGGCGGCCTTTCTCTTTCTCGGCTCCGCTTCAGTCCAGCGCCGGCCGCGAACGCACCAACGTACGGTGCCTCCGCATTAAGATGACCAGTCCGCGGCGAAGATACCTCGCAAGCAGTGGCATCAGGATCGCCGCAACCACGCCCCACACGATCAAGGCGTGCCACTCCCATTGCCAGATGTCACGGATCAGTCGCCAGGGATGATGACTTAGGTGTTCGATCTGCCGCCGGCTCAGAGGCAGACGGCGCGTGTGAAAGAGATGAACTCCCAACTCAATGAACGGCAGGAACAGGAGCAGATGGAACGGCGTCATCGCGTGCGCTCCCACCTGCGACGCAACCTGATTCAAGCCGAAGACCCAGGCAAGCAGGACGACCAGAATCGTCGTGACCCCCACCGACGGGTTGATCCCGAGCACGATTCCGAGCGCCAGGCTCCAGGCCAGGCGCCGTGGAGTCACTCCCCCCCGCAGCTGACGCAGCAGAGGACGCAGTATCCTGCAGCGAAAGAACTCGCGGATGGACTCTGGCACAAGCATGTTCGCATGGTATGTCATTTCGCGAGTTGACCACACAGCGTCAATCTAACAGGTAGAAAAAAGCGACCCAGCCGTAGCCGGGTCGCTCTCCATGTTGCTTTGAACTATTGTCCGGATTCCACCCGAGGAGTGATGATGCCGATGTTATCCACTCCAGCCTGGTGTCCCCAATCGATTGCCTGCGCCACCGCCCCGTAGAACAGGTCCGGGTCGCCCTTCACGAACATAACCTTCTCCTGACGCGCGGCGAAGATTTCGGCAAGCTTTGGCTCGATACCCGACGGTGCAAACGAATCGTCATTGATCTTATAGGCCGGCTGACCGTTCTTGTTGCCCAGAATCTGTACAACGATTGTCCGGGTGTTATCCGGCTCCTGAGTCTTGTTCTTCGGAGGCTGCGGAACCAGCGCATCCAGACCCTTCGGCGTCACTGGCACGATAACCATGAAGATAATCAGCAGCACCAGAAGTACGTCAATCAACGGAGTCACGTTGATCTCCGAGACCGCTCCTCCAGTTCCTCCACCGCCCATTCCCATAACGACTTCTCCTTTGCCAGTCTCCCGGCACCCAAACTATTTGTCCGTCTTCTCGGTCAGCAGGCCAAGCTGGCTCACACCGGCGGCACGAATGCCATCCACCGCGTCCATCACCTTGCTGTAGGTCGCACGAATGTCCGCGCGCAGATAGACTTCTTTGCTGGTCTTGTTCTCAAGCTTTGACGAGATCTTCGCGCCCATGTCATCCGGCTGCACCTGATCGCCGCCAAGGAAGATCTTGCCGTCCCGCGTTACCGCGACCGTCACCGCATCTTCCTTATTCGCATCTTCCATGACCACCGCCGCATCTGCCTTGGGCAAATCGACGTTGACCTTGTTGTTCAACATCGGCGTAATCACCATGAAGATGATCAGCAACACCAGCATCACGTCCACCATCGGCGTCACGTTGATGTTCGAATTGACCTTCTTGCCTTCGTCCCGCTTATTGATCGCCATGCATTCAACTCCAGCCGGATGTCGGCTCAGCTCTTGCTATCCTTACCGCTTCCCGGCGGGTATTGCACCGCCGGGAAAGCCAACAGACCAAGCTACCGGTGGCTCTGCTTGATGAAGTAGTCCACCAGTTCCGACGAGCTGTTATCCATTTCAACGTCGAACGCCTCCACCTTATTGGTGAAGTAGTTGAAGCACATAACGGCGGGAATCGCGACCACCAGACCGAAGGCCGTCGTCACCAGCGCCTCCGAAATACCGCCGGCTACTGCGCCGATACCCGAGGTCTTCTGGGTAGCGATCTGCTGGAAGGCGTTCAAAATACCGATTACGGTGCCGAGCAGGCCGATAAACGGTGCTGTCGAGCCGATCGTGGCCAGACCACCCAGGCCGCGCTTCAGTTTGGAGTGAACGATCGCCTCCGAGCGCTCAAGAGCGCGCTTCGACGATTCAATCTGCGTTTCGGAGATCGAGCCGCCCGAACCGAAGCTGCGGAACTCCTGCAGACCGGACGTAACTACCTCAGCCAGGTGCGACTTCTTGGTACGGTCCGCCACCTTGATCGCCTCGTCCAGGTTGCCATTCTTCAAGGCGCCGGCCACCTTCGGAGCAAACTCACGCGATTGCGAACGAGCCGCCGAGAAGTAAAGCGCGCGATCGATAATGACCGCCAGCGACCAGATCGACATGATGAACAGGATGATGACGATGCCGCGCGGAATCCAGCTCATGTTCGACCAGAGCTGCAGCGGGGAAAAACCAACAGTGGCTCCTGCAGGCTCCTGAAAGAAGACCAGAGCAGCAGAGACGTGGGCGGATGCAACAACTGCAGTGTGGGCGAGAATCACAGGAACGTTCCTCCGGGAGTAAATGAAGCGTAGAAATCTTGGAACCGGCAGACGTAAACCGCTGCGAGACGTCTGCCGGTACCGCGTGCAAAGCAAATCGTTGGCTAGCTGCCGAAGTTGAAGTTGACTGTGATCGTCGTGTCCACTTCCGTCGGGTCGCCATTGAGAACATAGGGCTTGTAGCGCCAGCTCTTGACCGCATCAAGCGCACTGGCACGCAGCATCTCCGGCCCGCTGATCACCGTAAGATTCTGGATCGTGCCATTCTTGCCGATGATGGCATGCAAGACCACTGCACCGGAGACGTGCGCCGCCTTGGCAATTGGAGGGTATACCGGCGTCGTCTTCTCAAGAATCGTACCGGCGATCACACCGCCCGAGATACGCGCGGGACCCTTCGGCTTCTCTGGCGCTGCCTTCACCACCGGCGCCGGTGAGGAACCCATGCCTCCAGGGATTCCGCCCAGCACGCCCCCGGCGGAGCCTCCCGCCATGCCGGCCATACCGACCACGCCTGCGACCTGCGGCGGTGGCGCGGCATCTTCCTTGATCATCTCGATCTTCTTCGGAATCTTGGTCGGCGCATGCAGACCCTGGTCGATCTCCGAAACCATCTTAATCGGCTTCACGATCTGCGCCGGAGGAGGAGGCGGGGGTGGGGGTGGAGGCGGTGGCGGCGCAGTCAGCATCGCCGTCATGGCAGTCTTCGGCAAAGCCTCCGGATGGATCAAGGGCAGGATGATCATCACGACCAGAATGCACAGGTTCAGTACGAACGTGGCAATCATCCAGTACTTCGACTTCGTCTTGAGCCGTCCGCCGGAATCAACGAGGGAATCTTCAAACATGGCAAAGCCTCACAGTCGGAACTTGAGTTAGCACATCGTTACTGGTGTCGCGAGAGGGGAAGCGGAACGGCCAGAACGCGCTCCCAAAATGCACTTCAGGAGGAGCTACCTTGCTTAGACACCAGAGGATTCAAAAATGTTCCCGAAGCGCCAACACCGTCAATACAACAAACCGGTCAGGTACATCCTTCGCGGCTCCGGCTAGGCCCGAACCCGCCCTGCCGGCAGGCTGGCAGCTGCCTTGCCCTTTGCCGCCCGCGCATCCTGCCACGCCACCAGCATCGGCGCCGCCACCGCAATCGACGAATACGTCCCAATCAGAATGCCCACCACCAACGCAAACGAGAACCCGTGCAGCACCTCGCCGCCAAAGAGATACAGCGACAGCACGGTCAGGAAGGTCAGGCCGGAAGACAGCACCGTCCGGCTCAACGTCTGGTTGATGCTTCGGTTCACCACCGCACTCAGGCTCTCACGACGGCTCATCGCCAGGTTCTCGCGGATACGGTCGAATACGACCACGGTGTCGTTCATCGAGTAGCCAATCAGCGTCAGGATCGCCGCGATCACCGTGAGCGTAATCTCTTGGTTGGTCAGCGAGAACGCCCCGATCGTGATCAACGTATCGTGAAACACCGCCACCACCGCCGCCACGCCATAAATCAGCTCAAACCGGAACCACAGGTAAACAAGCATCCCGATCAGCGAATAGACCGTCGCCCAGAGAGCCTGCTTCTGCAGTTGCTTACCTGCCGTCGGCCCCACGATATCCACCTGCAGCACCTGAAACCCGCTGTCATGGTAGTTCGCTCGCA
>CAXSDM010000011.1:0-1811 GCA_964235575.1 uncultured Acidobacteriaceae bacterium
CGGATATAACCGTTCTGTTACGGGGGTGTTGAAGAATGCCATCGACCACGCTTCGAGGCCATATGGCCAAAGTGTGTGGGCAGCGAAATCCGTCGGCGTGGTTAGTGCATCGGTGGGCGCTCCAGGAACCTCAATGGCACAGCAACATCTGCGGAATATCTTGGCATATCTTGATATGCCGACACTTGGCCAGCCGAAGGTTTTCATTCAAGTGCAACCGGGTTCTTCGACGAGAGTGGAAGCCTGGTCAATGCCGACACGAAGAGTTTCTTACAAGGTAAGATGGATCGCTACGTGAGTTGGGTAATGAAGCATGCAAACTGAGCAGACTGCGTTCCGTCTACTCGGGTCTGATTCATGACGTTTTTGCTAACGATTAAGAGAGTTCGCTCGGCCACAAATCGATCTGATGCTGAAAGGAGCTTTCCATGCAAACTGAGAACTCGGTGCTTATAGACAATACGAGTATAGGGATTCCGCCACCTGCTTACCGCCTTCCATCCTCCGCCAGGGTTGGCAGGGTCAGACTTGCCATATCTAAGCTCACCCGGTCCGTAGATTTCTACACCCGAGTGATCGGTCTCAAGTTGCTCGAAACACAAGGCACTCTGGCGCGATTCGGGACACACGAGACGGCAGTTGTGCTACTTGAGCTTAAGGAGATTCAAAACGTTAAGCCAATTGGCCGGAGGAGTCGTCTGGGCCTTTATCACACAGCTTTTCTTCTGCCAAGCAGGGACGCACTTAGCAGCTTCGTACAGCATTGCACGAACTCGATGTCCAGTTCGGCTCTGGTGATCACTTATACAGCGAAGCGTTATATCTGACTGATCCAGACGGTCTCAGCGTGGAGGTTCCCAACACTGAGCTTAGACGGCGTCGGAGGTGAGCAAAGAGTCTATGGACAGCAAGCGCAGAGTGCTGGTCTCTATACCGGTCCGACCGAAACCTAGAACGATACTTTGAAGTTACAGTGGACTGTGTTCGACGGAGGAAGCCGCGAAGCGGAGCTGGCCCGTTCTCATGACGACGCACGCCGGACACAGGCACAAGCGAAACAAACAGAAGACGACGTAGAGCCACAGGTTTGGACAGCGTACATCAATCTCCGTACGGCGTTCCGCCAAAAGAAGGCTTCCGCCTCGCTCCTGAAGGCTTCTCAGAGCTCCTATGACGTCGCCGTCAAATCCTACGGGCGTGGCGTTCGGAGTGTCGTTGATGTCGTGACAGCGCAGAGGACACTCGCGCAGTCGCTCAGTCAGGATGTGACAGCCCGCACTTCTGTGCTGATTCAACTTGCCAATCTTGGATACAGAACCGGTGATCTATTGAATGCCGCGCACGCGAGATCAACTCCATGAATCTCTCCAACTTGAGAACGTTTATGTATCGCCGCGTCAATCCAGGACTGGCGGGAATGCTTTACGGGCCGAAAGTGGAGCGATGAGGTTGCTATGTTGCTTGGAATCGATCACATTGGGATCACGGTGCCGAATCTTGAGGCTGCGACAGCATTCTTGCTGAAGGCGTTTGATGCACAGGTGCTGTATGACACGCATTCTAAGAAAGAGAAGCCACAAGCGGGCTCGGGTGTAGAAAGCAGACTACACATCGCGGCTGGAGCTGAAATAGTGGCGATCCGAAGATTAGAATTCACAACGGACCAGGAATCGAACTGTTTGAGCTGCGAGGAGCCAGGCAGGCACCTTCGGCAGTGCCGAGTGATTTCGGGCTTCAGCATTTTGCACTGTATGCGGACGATATGGCCGAAGTCATTGAACGATTTTCAGCTGCGGGTGGAAAGATGTTTT
>CAXSDM010000011.1:1911-8329 GCA_964235575.1 uncultured Acidobacteriaceae bacterium
TTTGGTGGGGGCTACCTCGCTGTTCGCCAAAAGCCGCGATAGCTGGCGCGGAACGCTGATGGCGGTCTTCCAACCCGGCGAGGAGACTGCACAAGGCGCGCAGGCAATGATCGACGACGGCTTATTCAAGCGCTTCGCGAAGCCCGATGTTGTTCTTGGCCAGCATGTAATGAGCATACCCTCGGGTCATCTTGATTGGCGCACCGGAGTTGTCACCTCAGCTGCTGACAGCCTGCAAATCCGCATGTTCGGACGAGGCGCGCACGGCTCCATGCCGGAGTCCAGCATCGATCCCGTGGTCATGGCTGCCTCGACTGTCATGAGGCTGCAGACGATTGTCTCGCGGGAAGTCGCACCCACAAATTCGGCCGTAGTGACGATTGGCGTGTTGCAAGCCGGTACAAAGGAGAACGTCATCCCGGACGAGGCGATGATCAAACTGAACGTACGTACCTTTGACGAGGGAGTGAGAAAACACGTGCTGACAGCGATCGAGCGCATTGTGAATGCTGAGGCAGCTGCGGCGGGAGCCCCGAAGCCGCCAGAAATTACCCCTCTGGATCGCTACTCCCTGGTGACGAATGACGTGGAGGCAACAAACAAAGTCGTCGAAGCGTTCCGGCAGAACTTCGACGAGGGAACGGTAGAGCAGACAAAGCCCACGATGGCCAGCGAGGACTTCGGATGCTTTGGAGCCGAGTGGCACGCCGCGGCGGTGTTCTGGTTTTTTGGCCGCGACGATCCTGGCGTTTATGCAAAAGCGAAGAAGGAAGGCAAACTCAACGAGCTTCCTAGCAACCACAATCCAAGCTTCGCACCCGTGATCCATCCGACTTTAGAAACTGGCGTGAAGGCTTTGGTCGTCGCAACCTATGCCTGGTTGGCATCGTGAACGAACTTCACATGTACGGACGACACCTAGCAGGTCCGTTTCTTGTCCTGTTGGATCTGCTCGGAACGTTCGTCTTCGCACTGAGCGGCGCAGCAGCCGGCGTGAAGAGCCAGCTAGATCTATTCGGCTTGATGGTGCTTGCCTTTGCTACGGGGAACGCGGGCGGGATTATCCGTGACCTGCTGATCGGCGCCGTACCGCCTGCTGCTATCCTCGACTGGCGTTACGTCGCAGTCTGTTTCATAGCGGGCTTGGTCACGTTCCTGTGGTATCCCCATATCGACAAGCATCGCAGACCAGTTCTGTTATTTGATGGCGCTGGGCTGGCACTGTTTGCGGTCACCGGAACGCAGAAAGCTCTGGCCGCCGGACTCAACCCTCTCATGGCCGCCCTGATGGGAATGCTGACTGGGATTGGTGGTGGAATACTGCGTGATGTCCTCGTGAACGAGACTCCTACGGTGCTCCGGGCCGATCTTTATGCTGTAGCTGCACTTGCTGCCGGCATCGCGGTGGTGACAGGACACCTTCTTCATTTCCCATCCTCCGCAGGCATGATCGTGGGCGTAATTCTATGTTTCTGGCTGAGAGTGATGGCCATATTTCGAGGTTGGCATCTGCCTATGCCAGGGACGTCGCCATCGCAAGCCTAACCAGCATAGGCTAGGCAGTCAATCATTCGAATCTTCGACCCTAAGAGCGGCGTGACGCCCAAGTATCCGAATCTTGTTGACGATTAGGTTCGACGAACAACTTCCACCATCTCGGCCGTCAAGCCATCAAGGACGCCGCCCGAATCGACCATCCAACTCTTGATCGACATCGCTGGCCGAAGCACGATCTCCGTTCAAAACATCATCGTAGACTTCAAAAGGAACGGGCTCGGCATTTGTGGGCATCGTCCGAAGCACGGTAAGATTCTGCACGACAGCCGCCCATTGTTCCGGATGGCTCTTGGTGGAGAACGGTAAATTCAGATCAGCATAATAGGCTATGAGATCCTCCCTGATACCCGGTGAAACCGACTGCCGCGGATTTGCTGTAACGCGGTGCAGCAGTTCGGCGTAGGTATCATCGGCGAGTCGATATCCCGACGGTTTTGCCAAATTGCCGGTGTCCAGATCGAGGTTCTTTAGCGGATGTCGCGGGTCGGTAGTGCTGTTATCCACTGCTTGTGCTGGCTGGGACGATTGTGGTGTTACGCCTGCGACTGCAGAACGAGCGTGTGCTAACGCGTCGCCGTCATCCGCCAAGGTCCCCCTCGCAGAAGTCGGCGTGAACCGGCGCAGCGCTGCATTCAAAGAATCTGTCGATCGGAGTACCGACCGCACGTACTCAGATTCCGTTGCCTGCGTCGGCCCTTTAACATTCACCAACTTGATGGGACCGATCTTCGGAAGGATATAAAGTAGAGCGGCCAAGCTATAGGTGCCGATGCCGGGCCTCTTGCGTAAGCGTGTGGCCTGGGCGTTGTTCTGAATGGGTGTCAGAGTTATGTATCCACATAGCGTTATGTGGATACATAAGCTATGAGGGTGCTTGCTGAGTGGACAGAGCCAAGTTCCAGGGCAGCAGGTCGTTGATCCTGCGGATCGGGTGGTCGGCGATGCGTTGGAGTCCGTGGTGGAAGTAGATCTCCGGGTCAAGTCCGTTGAGCTTGGCTGAGCCGAGCAGCGAGTAGATGGCGGCGGCGCGTTCTCCTCCGGAGTCTGATCCGGCGAAGAGGAAGTTTTTGCGGCCGAGCGCGACGACGCGCAGCGCTCGTTCAGCGGCGTTGTTGTCGATCTCGAATTGGCCGTCGTCGACGTAGCGGGTGAGCGCCCGCCAGCGCGAGAGCGCGTAGCGGATCGCAGCGGCGGTGTCGAACTTGGACGAGAGCTTCGCGAGCGTGGCTTCGAGCCAGGTGCGCATGCTGTCGAGCAGAGGTCTTGCCCTGCCTTGCCGGATGATCTTCCTGATCTCCGCTGTACTGCCGCGGATCTCGGCTTCGATGGCGTAGAGCGCGGCGATGCGTTCGATGGCTTGTGACGTCGTCGGGGAAGCGTGCGCGAGATGGATCTCGTGGAACTTGCGCCGTGCATGTGCCCAGCAGGCGACCTCGTAGATCTCTCCTCCTTCGTACAGGTGGTGGAAGCCGGCGTATGCATCGGCCTGGAGCGCACCCTGGTAGAGCTTCAGGTGCTCGCGCGGCCGCTCGCCCTTACGGTCGGGCGAATAGGCGAACCAGACGGCAGGCGCGGTCGTATCGCCCGAGGGCCGGTCGTCGCGCACGTAGGTCCAGAGCCTTCCGGTCTTGCCGTTGCCTGGTGCGAGCACCGGAACCGGCGTGTCGTCGGCGTGCAGCTTGGTTGCCGACAGCACGTGATCCCGCACGGCGGCAACCAGTGGAGCCAGCAACTCGCTGGTTGCGCCGACCCATCCGGCCAGCGTCGAGCGATCCAGGTCGACGCCTTCGCGGGCGTAGATGTCGGACTGCCGATAGAGCGGCTGATGATCGGCGTACTTCGACACAAGCACATGCGCCAGCAGCCCTGGTCCGGCAAGACCGCGCTCGATCGGCCGCGAAGGTGCCGGCGCCTGCACGATCCGGTCGCAGGCATCGCAACTCAGCTTCGGTCAAACGTGGCGCATAACCTTGAAGCTGGCGCGGACGTACTCCAGCATCTCGGCCACATCTTCGCCCAGCTCGCGGAGCCGACCGCCGCAGTCGGGGCAGGCGTCATGACCCGGCATGTGGGTGTGAACCTCGCGCGGAAGATACTCGGGCAAGGAACGGCGGCGCGGCTTCGCCGCTGCGGGACGCTCTGCGGGAGTTGCCGCCTGAGCCTCTTCGACAGCGCTTGCCGCCTGCAAATCTTCAAGTTGAAACTCCAGCTGCTCGATCTGGCGCAGCACCTTCTCGCTATTCCTGCCGAACAGCATCTGCTTCAGCTTCGCAACCAGCAGCACCAGCCGTTCGATCTCGCCGGCACGTGTGCTGAGCGTACGCGTATAGCGCTCATGTTGCGCGATCACAAGCGCCTTCAAGGCTTCAAGATCGAGCGACTCGAGGTCCGGAAGCGCAGTGGCCAGCATGTGCGAAGTATGTCACGAATCGGCGTGGCCTTAGAGCACAAAACCCCCATGAATACAGGAGAAAACACTCATCACCGGTCCTGCCGTCCGGAGCGGTGCTCTCCAGTCGATCCCTTCGAGCAGCATCGACAACTGCGCACGACTCAGAGACACAGTACCACTCGTCGCCTGAGGCCACACGAAGCGCCCACGTTCCAGCCGCTTGGCTAGCAGGCAAAGCCCGTCACCATCAAACCAGAGCACCTTGACGATGTCTCCTCTGCGGCCCCGAAAGACAAATACATGGCCCGACAACGGCTGTTGTTCGAGTACCGTCTGCACCTGCGCGCTCAGCCCATGAAAGCCGCGCCGCATATCCGTCACGCCGGCTGCAATCCAGATCCTCGTCCCTGTCGGCAGACCGATCACGAGCGCAGGCTCTTCAGCACCGCACGAACAACCGCAGGATCGACGCTGCCATCGAGCGTAATCCGCACCTTGCCCGGCAACTCGATATGAATGACACCGCACCTGGCCGGCTCAACCTGAGACGGTTCAGGCTTGCGGAGCTCGCTCTCCTCCGCCACGCTCACCGGCAGCAGCTTCAACTCCTGCTCGATAGCGACACCCAGCTTGCCATCTCGATGCAGACGCCTCCACTGAAACACCTGGTTCGCGTTCACGCCATACTTCAACGCCACCCGAGCCACCGAAGCTCCAGCCTCGAGCGTCTCCTCCACAATCCGCCGGCGCTCCACCGCACTCCGCCGACGACGTGGCCCAGCCAACAACCCACCGCTCATAGCAACATCAGCCATCCAAACATCATCACGGCAACGCCACACCATGTACACCCCGGCCAGAACCGGACGCTTACCCTCTTGCGGTATGCGGCCCAGTTGTTTTTCGCAGCCACCACCATGATTTCCGATTGCAGCTTCGCGAGATCCGCGTCCATCACTTCGGCGGGTTCATGATTGCGATGCAAAACTGTCACGGCATACGCAATGCGTGGAATGAACCGGCGTACCGCAAAGCGGTACCCGCCGACGTTGATCCGCTTGCCTTTGCTTCCGGAGAATTTGCGCTCAGCCCATATGTTTGGTAAAAGGCCAGGGACAACTGTCTCGCCGGAACTTTAAGGCCTACGTGGCGAAGGTAATGAACCGGCGCCAACCTGTCATGCGCGATTTCGTATATGTCGAAAGCAAACTCTGTTTGTACGTGCTGATGCTCGGCTTGTGCATAGTTCACAACAGACCCGTACTTTCTTTCCAGCTTGGGAAACTCCACGGGTACGGCTACGTTTGTCGCCGTTGCATGTCCCACGGCATCGCCGATGTAGTGAGACAGCGCACCCACGGCAAAGGCGAGTTCGTTCGCGTTGTTCGCATCGCGAAACAGGTTCACGACGAAATCACCAGTTCGCACATAATGGGTCAGATTGGAAATGAACGGATCACCGAACGGATAATAGCCGACGTCTTGAATCATGCAGCCGCCATACGCATAGGCGCGCGCCAGCTCAATCTGAGCGGGAGTCAACGTTGGGTACCGGCTCAGCAAGAGCGGCACGATCGACTGATCCCACGTCAGGTCAATTAACTGCTCATGGGTCTGGACGGAGTAGGCCAGTGCGGACCGCGGACTCAGCACACAGGCGGACAGACAGAGCAGGATGAGCAGAACGCGTCGCGAAAGGTTCATATTGACTTCCAGCCTACTCCGTACGCTACATCTGTCCGCGGACATTGCGGTCTTTCGTCGGATGTACTGCTGTGTTGACTCAGCGGGCTTCTTCGCCTTGGGTAATAGAAAGTCTTTTAGCTCAGGAGTCCTTCGCACTTCATCGTTCATAACAACTCGTCATTCACCTTCATGCCGGGCGAACGCCATTCCATGCAGCGCCATCATCTCGCAGAGAAGGTCGTAATTGGGGCAAAGATTTCGAGGAATTCCCACCCGAACTCTGAAAGATAGAGCTGATGTAGAGCTCGTCCCAATCTGACCATCAGTTCCGCCACGGAAGGATCCTGTGAAAGCAACTCTTTAGCCCTGGGGTGCTTGTTCTGCGCTATTGAGCTCTAGTCTGTGAAGGTGGCCAATGAGGTAGCGTAGAAACCTTGGCGGCTCTGTTCCGCATGTTGAATATGGTTTCAAAGATAAGATTCGACCCACACTTCATTCCACGATGGATCACTCTGCCTATTCGGGGGTATGCTCAGCTGCCGCCCGCCAAACCTGTAAGAGGTGTTCTAAGAGAAGACCTGCTGCGTTGCGCTAAACGACCGCAGCATGCTCGACAAGGAACTCGCGAAGTGCGTTGATTCCTTGTAGCCTCCACGACGACCTCTGGGGAAACCTCCAGCGCCGCCAGAACAAAGTCATCGGAATGCTGCGCTTCGATGTTGAAGTTCCCAAGAGTCTCACAGGGAACGTCTCGCAGATGCACTGTCACAATCACACTCACTT
>CAXSDM010000011.1:8429-15433 GCA_964235575.1 uncultured Acidobacteriaceae bacterium
GGGTGTGTCGCGGCGCGTGCGTAAATTGGTAAGCTGGAATCGGCGCACGCATTGTCTACTTATTTCATCACCGGGGTGGCAGGGTTTATCGGCTCGCATCTGGTGCAGGCACTCCTGGCGCGCGGGGAAGTGGTGCGTGGGCTGGACAACTTCTTGACGGGCAAACAAAAAAATCTGGCCGGGTTTGCGGGCCAGCTTGAGTTAATCGAAGCAGACCTGCGCGATGCCGACGCGGTGCAGGCAGCGTGCGAGGGCGTGGATTTCGTGCTGCATCAGGGAGCGCTGCCGAGTGTTCCGCGGTCGGTCGAAGATCCGCGCACCAGCCACGAGAGCAATTTGGATGGCACGTTCAACGTGCTGGAGGGCGCGCGAGCCGCGGGCATAAAGCGGGTGATCTTTGCGGCTTCGTCGTCGGCGTATGGAAATCAGCCGGGCTTTCCACGGCGGGAGACGATGCTGACGATGCCGATTGCACCGTACCCGGTACAGAAGGTCGCGGGAGAACTGTACATGCGGTCGTATTGGCAGGTCTATGGGGTTGAGACGGTATGTCTGCGGTACTTCAATGTGTTTGGGCCGCGGCAGGATCCGGAGTCGGCATATGCGGGGGTGATTGCGAAGTGGGCCGGGCAGATGCTGCGGGGGGAGCGGCCGGTGATCTTCGGGGATGGGGAGCAGGGGCGCGACTTTACATTTGTGGATGACGTGGTGGAGGCGAATTTGCTCGCGTTGGCGGCTCCGGCGCGTGCGGTTGCGGGCCAGGTGTTCAACGTGGCGCATGGAGAACGGCATACGCTGAACGAGACGTATGGGCTACTGGCGGAGATCATCGGCTTCGACCAGCCTGCGCTGTACCAGACGGCGCGGCAGGGGGATGTGCGCGACTCGCATGCGGATATCTGGGCTGCGTTCGAGGCGTTCGGCTATCAGCCAAGGGTGAGCTTTCAAGAGGGGCTGCGGCGCACGGTGGAGTGGGTGCGCGCGGAGCAGGCATGCGGGGCGAGGCAATGAGCGACGGCGCGTTTGTGCCGGTGCGGAATATGGCGGAATGGAAGGCGCGGGTGGAGGCGAGAACGCTGCGCGTGGGCGTGGTGGGGCTGGGGTATGTCGGGCTGCCGCTGACGCTGCTGTTGAGCGAGGACGGCTTCGCGGTGACGGGTTTCGACATTGATGAGGCGAAGGTTCTCACTCTGAATGGCGGGGAGAGCTACATTCACCGGATCACGCCGGAGCACATCGCGGCGGCCCAGGGGCGCGGCTTCCGGGCGACCACGGAGTATGCAGAGGCAGGATCGATGGATGCGGTGCTGATCTGCGTGCCCACGCCGCTCTACGCGGATCACACGCCGGATATGCGCGCAGTGGTGGCGACGATGGAGTCCATTGCGCCGCATGTGCGGGCGGGGCAGCTGGTGGTGCTTGAGAGCACCACCTATCCGGGGACGACGGAGGAGATCGTGGCGGCGACGATCGAGCGGTCTGGGCGTCGGGTGCAGCGTGGGGGTGGGGATCCGGAGTCGGTAGAGGGCGTGCTGGTGGCGTTTTCGCCGGAGCGCGAGGACCCGGGCAACATGACGATTCCGCGGCGCAGCGTGCCGAAGGTGGTGGGGGGCGTGGACGCGAGGGCGACCGAGGCCGCGTGTGCGCTCTACGGCGTGGTGTTTGCGCGGACGGTGGCCATGTCGTCCACGGCGGCGGCGGAGATGACGAAGCTGCTTGAGAATATCTATCGCGCGGTGAATATTGCGCTGATCAATGAGATGAAGCAGCTTTGCCTGCATATGGGGATCGATCCTTGGGAGGTGATTGCGGCGGCGGCAACGAAGCCGTTTGGGTTTCAGCCGTTTTATCCAGGGCCGGGGGTGGGGGGGCATTGCATCCCGGTCGATCCGTTTTACCTGACGTGGAAGGCGAAGCAGTTCGGGTTTGAGACCAGATTTATCGAGCTTGCGGGCGAGGTGAATGAATCGATGCCGGCGTATGTGGTCGAGACGACCAGGCGTGCACTGGAGCGTGCCGGGCAGCAGCTTGCGGGCGCCAAGGTGCTGGTGCTGGGAGTGGCCTACAAGCGGGACGTGGATGATCTGCGCGAGTCCCCGGCGCTCACGGTGATGCAGCTGCTAATGGCGGCGGGGGCTGAGGTGGCGTACAACGACCCTTACTTTCCGCGGGTCGGTGCGGGCCGGCGGTACGCGCTGCAGATGGAGTCGACGCCGCTTTCGGAGGTAGGGCGATTTGATTGCGTCATCATCCTGACGGACCACAGTGCGTACAACTTTGCGGGCATCGTGGCGGAGGCGCGGCTGGTAATTGACTCCAGAAACGCGACTAAACCGATCAATTCGGCGAAAATCGTCCACTGCTGAAAAGAAATCTCGAATTTGACTGAAGAGATTCGCGGATCTGCCGATAGAGTTCTCAGGCGATTTCTGCCTTCATTTTCGGCAGCAAGAAAGCACAATGCGATCCGCAGATCCGAGTTTCCGCCTGCATCCGAGCTCCCGTTTTGACGCCTGCTTTTGGGCGGCCCTGGTTCTTTGGATGGCGCTGCTGACGACCGGTTTAGCCGGTCAGACGGCGTCCTTCCAGGAGCCCTCCGCTTTAGGCCGGGCCGTGGCACGGAAGGCAGGAGCACAGCGTTTCCTTCGGGGGAGGACTTCTACGGGTTC
The DNA here is from genome assembly GCA_964235575.1 of uncultured Acidobacteriaceae bacterium. Classification (GTDB taxonomy): domain Bacteria; phylum Acidobacteriota; class Terriglobia; order Terriglobales; family Acidobacteriaceae; genus Edaphobacter. The sequence goes on from CAXSDM010000011.1 coordinate 11,099, forward strand.
CGTTCCAGCTGCTCAGGCGCTCGCAAGCGCACGGCAGGAGCACCAGGCCATGGTGCAATCCGCATCGGGCCAGGGGAGCAGCACTACGCTGAGTGCGGCCTGGACTCCGGTGGGACCGGGGCAGGTTGCGAGTCCGTTGTATGGCAATGTCACGGGTCGTGTAACGGCATTGGCACTCGATCCGGCGGATGCGACCGGGAACACTCTTTATCTCGGTACGACCGGCGGAGGCATCTGGAAGTCCACCAATGCCGCTGGTGCGGCTAACGCCGTGACCTTTACGCCGCTGACGGACACGCTTCCCGTCTTCAGTCCCGGCGGCGCGGTGCTGCCGTCGCTGAGTATCGGCGCCATGACAATGAGCAACGGTGTGCTGCTGGCCGGGACCGGCGATCCTAATGACGCTACAGACTCCTACTATGGCGAAGGCATTTTGCGTTCGGTGGATGGTGGTGTGACGTGGACGCTGGCCCAGCAGTCTTTGGACGGCGTCGCAGGGAACCACTCGTTCCTGGGGCTGGCTGTTGCGGGGATCGCCTTTTCTTCCGCGAATCCATCGTTAGTTGTTGCGGCGTTTTCCGAGTCCGCGGAGGGCGACGTGGTGCATGCGGCGGACGTACTCAACAGCGTGATGGGTCTGTACTGGTCGAGCGATGGCGGAGTGACGTGGCAGATGGCGACGATTCAGGATGGTAGCCAGATCGTTCAGACGCCACTGCCGATCGGCGCAAACGCTGGCGGGCACGCAGTGACCTCGGTCGTCTGGAACCCCGTCCGGCAGCGGTTCTACGCGGCTGTGCGCTCGCACGGCTACTATCAGTCGACCGACGGCCAGACCTGGACGCGCCTCGTTCACCAGCCGGGAACCGGGCTGACCACGACAGCATGCCCGACCTTCGGAGCTTCCGCCAGCTCGGTTTGCCCGATCTTCCGCGGCGTTCTCGCCGTGCAGCCAACGACCGGCGACATGTTCGCACTCACCACAGACTTGGCGAACCGCGATCAGGGACTATACCAGGATGTGTGTGCCCTTTCCGGCACAGCGTGCGGCAACGCCACGGTGCTCTTCGGGACCGCATTGAATGCGGCACCGCTGGAGGTCGGCAGCGGAAGTAAGGTGATTTTACAAGCCGACTACAACATGGCCTTGAACGCCGTTCCGTCCGGAAGCGACACTCTGCTTTACGCAGGCACAATCGACCTCTATCGCTGCAGCCTTGCCGCTGGATGCACTTTGCGGAACACCACCAACGCGCAAAACGGCTGTGTCAATCCGGCCGGGGTCGCTCCTGCGCAACATGCGATTGCGGCGCTTGCCGGCGCCAGCGCACCGCTGCTCTATGTTGGCAATGATGGCGGTCTCTATCGCTCCACAGACGGCGTCAACGAGCAGGCGAGCGTCTGTTCGCTGGACGATGCCAACCATTTTCAGAACTTGAACGCAGGCATTGGATCGCTCGCAGAGGTTGTGTCTTTCGCGCAGTCGCCTACCGCGGCCAATACGCTGCTGGCCGGACTCGGCGCCCTGGGCACAGCCGGTACAGGATCGGCGATGAGCGCCTGGACGCAGCTTGCGACCGGCGAAGGCGGTACGGTCGCCATCGATCCTATCAATCCGCAGCTCTGGTATCTGTCTACCGGGGCAGGGGTCAGTCTCGCGCGCTGTACTTCAGGAGCCGCGTGTGGCCCGAGTAACTTTGCCAGCAATGTAATCGGAGCGGCTCAGGTCGGCGGAGACCTGGCGGAGTTAGATGCGCCCTGGCTGCTCGACCCGCTGCTTACGTCGAACCTGATTGCCGGGACCTGTCGAGTCTGGCGCGGCGCGGCAACCGGCGGCGCGGCCTGGTCCAGCGCAAATGTAATCAGTGCTCCCTTCGCCACGCCAGCGGCGAGTGCTTGTGCATCGACGGCTCCTCTGGTGCGCTCGCTCGCAGCGGGTGGACCCTCCAACCTTTCGGCGGCAGGCCAAAGTGCGGGGTCCAAGGTGATCTATGCTGGCCTGGCCGGGGTTCTCGATGGCGGCCAGGGTCTCGGGGGACATCTGTTCGTGACTACCGCCGCAAACTTGGCGAGCAGCACCACGGCGTGGCGTGACGCCGCGCTGGCCACAGTCACAAACGACGCCTCCGATTCGGGCCTTTTCAACCCGCAAGGCTTTGATGTCTCTGCCATTGTCGCGGACACGCACGATGCGACAGGAAACACCGTCTACGCCACGCTTCTGGGCTTCAGCCAGATTGGGGCGAGTTCACCTCACGTGTACCGCTCAGTCGACGCAGGCCTGCATTGGACCAACATCACCTCCAATCTGCCGAATGCTCCGGCAAACAGCATTATTGTTGACCCCAATGACGCGAATACCGTTTACGTCGCTTTGGATACGGGAGTGTACGTCACCACCAATGTCTCTTCCTGCACCAGCGGGAACTGCTGGAGTGTTTTCGGCATGTCTCTGCCGAACGCTCCCGTAGTCAGCCTGCAAGCCGCAGCGCAGGTCTCGACCGCCGACGGACGCTTGGGAGAACTCCGTGCGGCAACCTACGGCCGCGGAATCTGGCAAATTCCGTTGTTGACGGCCACGAACTCCGTTCTTCCCGCGATTGCGCTGAGTCCGACGACCGCAGCGTTTGCAGCGCAGGCCGTGGGGACAGTCAGCTCGTACGCAACCATCACGGTTACAAACAGCGGAAGCGCCAACCTAGCGGTCTCAAGCGTCACGACTACCGGCGACTTCAACGAGATCGACACCTGCGCGGGCAATCAGATTCCGCAAGGGTCCACCTGCTCTGTGCAGGTCCGGTTCGCGCCTGCTTCGACGGGTGCGCGCACCGGGGTACTCACGGTGTATGGCAACGTTGCTGGTGGACAAGCTACGGCCATGCTGTCCGGAACAGGCACTCCGGCCGCGGCCATCGTTCTCACCCCGACCACCGCAACCTTTCCCGTGACCAGCGTGGGTGCGACCAGCGCCGTGCAGAACATCACCATCTCGAATACCGGAAGCGCTACTGCGGGAATGCAGACACCGGTCGTTTCAGGAGATTTCAAGATGACAGCAAACACCTGCGGCACGACGCTCAGTTCGCAGACGGGATGTACCGTCTCGATTGTCTTTGCGCCAAGCGCAACCGGCGCGCGTTCCGGATCCTTGACTGTCGTCGATGACGCGGGCACCCAGACGGCAAGTCTCAGCGGTACTGCCACCAATCCCGCGACCGATACTCTCTCGCTGACTTCTTTGAGCTTCTCTTCGCAGCAACTAAGTACCGCAAGTGCAAACCAGACTGTGTCGATCATCAATGCAGGCGATGTCGCCTTGACACTCATTACGGCGCAGGTGACAAGTGGTGACTTCACCGTAGTCAACGGATGTGGCAACTCGCTGAACGCGCACTCCACCTGTACCTTCTCGGTGAGCTTTGTGCCTAAAGGCCTCGGCCAGCAGAGTGGAATACTGACCATCTCCGACCAGTTTCGCAGCCAAACCGTGCAATTGGGTGGTTATGGAATTGCGCCACCGGGAGTGTCGCTTGCGCCCGTCAACGGGCTCGCTTTTGGCACCATCGGTGTAGGCTTGAACTCCGCGCCGCAAACCGTGACCTTGACAAACAATGGTGGAGCCGCCCTGACCATCTCGAACACTTCAGTGACAGGCGACTACGCGATCGCCACGGGTTCTAATACCTGCGGGCAATCCCTCGCACCGGCAGGTGTGTGTACGCTCGGAATTGTGTTCGCGCCCACGGCAGGCGGACCTCGTTCCGGAACACTCACCTTCGTGGATAGCGCAGGCTCCTCCCCGCAGACCATCCAGTTCACTGGTAGCGGCTCCGACTTCGCGGTGGCTGTGAACGGCGCATCGTCGCTCACCGTGGCAAGCGGCCAAGCGGCTACCTACGCTCTACTCCTCAGCTCGGCGGCAAATGTGACTGGAATTGTTACGTTTACGTGTACCGGAGTTCCAGCGCACAGTACGTGCACCGTGAATCCTGGGAGCGTCGCTCTCGGTGGATCAACACCGATGACTGTGACGGTTGCGACCGGCCTTACGACGGTGCGACTGGATGCTCCCGCGCTTCCGTGGCAGAAGCCGCTGACGTGGCTGGCAGTTCTGTTACCGACAGGCCTGTTTTGCAGACACAAGCGGTGGCCGCAGCGATTGCTTGTCTTCCTGATCGCGTTGGCTCTGGTCGGGGCTGGTGGTTGCGCGACCGGACGGACGGAGCCTGGGACGGGGTCTGCGGGCACGTCAACTACAGCCGTGTCTCCGAGCGGATCCTACTCCCTTGTGGTCACCGGTTCGAGCGCGGGACTGACGCGAACCGTACCCCTGAC
>CAXSDM010000011.1:15533-24311 GCA_964235575.1 uncultured Acidobacteriaceae bacterium
TCCCGCAGCCAACGCTCTGCCCAGCGCGCAGGCAGCACGGTGCGGATCGCCGTCAGGATAGCCGCGGCATCACGGGAGGCGTTCGGAGCCAGGATTGGATCGAGAACCTTCCGTCCGGGAGCGAGATCGAACTGCAGAATGGTTCTGGGTTCCCAGAAGGAAGATATCTGCAGGGCCGCAGGGCCGCTGATTCCACGATGCGTGATGAGGAGCTTTTCCTGAAAGCCGGGAAGACGACTCGGACGGAAGTCCGGCTTCGATGCGGGAGTTCCAAGAGTTGCAAGCACCTCTGCCGAGCTGCCGGAAAGGTCACACCACCGATCCCGATCCGCCGCCCCGAAGGTAAGTGGCGTCAGACCCGGCCGGCATTCCACTACACGTAACCCGAACTGGCGTGCCAAGTCGTAGCCGAGGCCCGTAGCGCCGATCTTCGGAATGGAGAGTCCACCTGTGGCTACGACAAGAGATTCGGCTGTGAGCAAGCCGCCGGTCGTTTCCACCGCGAAGCCTTGCTCCCCGTGGCGGATAGCTCCAAGGGAAATTTCTAGTTCAATCTGGACCTTGGCTTGAGCACACTCGTATTCGAGAAGGTCCGTAATATCGCGCGCAGTTCGGTCGCAGAAGAGCTGCCCAAGCGTCTTCTCGTGGTACGGCACCTGATGGCGCTCGGCCAACGCGATCATGTCAGCAGGGGGAAAGCGTGCGAGCGCGGAGCGGGCGAAATGCGGGTTCTCGGAAAGGAAGTTCTCTGCCGAGCAATGCAGGTTAGTGAAGTTGCAGCGGCCTCCGCCGGAAATCAGGATCTTCTTGCCGATGCGATCGGCATGATCCACGACGAGAACTTTTCGCCCACGGCGCCCGGCTTCCACCGCGCACATCAGTCCAGCAGCACCTGCTCCAAGGATGAGAACGTCGAACCGGCGCACGCTAATCCTTTGTGGAAATGGGAAGAGAAAACAAGCTTCGCTGGCTTATCGGAAACATTGCCAGTCCTCTTATTCTAGCGCTCGAGGAAGGCGGATTGAGCCTGAAAGCGGCGTGTCGACTGGTGACAAAAGTCATCGCGGAAGAGGAAGAAGCTTTGTTCTCCATCCGTCGCCGGAGCGAAGTTTCGCAAAGCCACAGCCGGCGGTCCATGCGACGATAGAGCATGGCACAGACGGTCCATCTTCAGCCGCTTCGGGTCGGCTCTGCGCACCCACAAGGGCCGGCGGCGAGGATCACGCGGCGCGCTGTGGAGCGGCTGCGTTCCGGCTCGGTGTGGGTCTATCGCTCTGAAGTGGAACAGCTTTTTCCAAGCGCGGAAAGCGCCGAGATTGTACCGGGAAGCTTGCTCTCGGTGCTGGATGCGCGCGGCGCAGCACTGGGCAGCGCGATCTTCAGCTCGGCGTCGCAGATTACGCTGCGCATGGTCTCGGATGCATATTCGCTTGGCCGCGCGCAGTACCTCGCGGAGATGGAACAGCGCCTCCATGGAGCGATCGATCTGCGCGAGCTACTGGCGCCGCAGTCAGAGCACGAGAACGCCTGCCGGCTGGTTTTCTCGGAGGCGGACCGTCTGCCTGGAGTGATCGTCGATAGTTACAACGACCTCATCGTCCTGCAGCTCCTCACGCAAGCCACGGCTCAGGACGATGTGCGCGCCGCCGTAACCCGTGTGCTGCGCGAACGGCTTGCCCCGGCGACGATCGTCGAACGGCCCGACCCGCGCGTCCGCGTGGCGGAAGCGTTGCCAATGACCACGGGCGAGTCGCTTTATGCGGACCGGGAAGAACCGAAGCTGGCGACGGTGTTCACGATCAACGGCCTACACTTTGCCTACGACGCCTTGTCCGGACAGAAGACGGGCGCGTTTCTGGATCAACGACTCAACTACGCCGCCGCGGCCCGTTACGCACACGGGGCCGCGCTCGATATCTGCACCTATCAGGGAGGCTTTGCTTTGCATCTCGCCGGTGTGTGCGAGCGCGTGACGGGAGTGGATGCGAGCCGGACGGCGCTGGAGGCGGCGGACGGGAATCTCGAGCGCAACCCGCACCTGCGTGCGGAGGTGGACTGGATGGAGGCGGATGCCTTTGATCTTCTGCGGGAGTTTGAAGCCAACCAGAGGAGATACGGGACGATCGTGCTCGATCCGCCGGCGTTTGCGAAATCCAAGCGGGCGATCGAGGGAGCTGTGCGCGGCTACAAGGAGATGAACCTGCGTGCGCTGAAGATGCTTAAGCCCGGGGGAACGCTGGTCACGTGCTCCTGCTCGCACCATGTGAGCCAGGAGGACTTTACTGCCGTGGTGGCTTCGGCTGCGGTGGACGGCCATCGGCGCGTGCAGGTCTTGGAAGCTCGTGGCGCGGCGCCCGATCATCCGGCCATGCTTGGACTGCCGGAGACAAGCTATCTGAAGTGTTTGATCTGCAGAGTGGAGTGATCAAGAAAGTAAGGCCGCGAAGTGAAAAGGGCACCCGCATGTCACGAGTCTGTCCTTTGTTGTTCTGTCGGTGTAACGGTTAGAACGTAACTCGACCGCTGAGGCGCAGTGTCCGGTTGGCGTTCGAGGTGGTGATTTGACCGAATCCAGCGTTTGAAATATTCGCGGCTGGATTTGCGAAGGCAGGCGTGTTGGTTACGTCGAACGAGTCGGCCACAAACTCCAGCCGAAATTGTTCGTACAGGGGAAACTCGCGCTTCAGACTGGCATCAAGGTCAAACAGGCCGGGACCGCGCACGTCATTGCGGCCCGCGGTACCAAAGCGCACCGCGGTTACGGGAGCAAAGGCGGCGGGGTTCAGGTATTGATAGCTTCCACCATTGCCGGCCAGAACCGCGCGCCCGCCGATCACCGTGTTCACGCCGTAGTTCTGGTCCGCCACCTGGGTGCTGCCTGGTGCATTCAGACTGGTGGCATTCGCGGTTACATTGATGGGCGTACCGCTGACGCGGCTGAGAACGGTGCTCACGCGCCAGTTTCCGAGCACATATCCAGCAACGCCATGCTTTAGAAACAGGCCGTCGCGGCCAAACGGAAAGGGATAGCTCGTCCACCACTGGAAGTTGTGCTTGCGGTCGTAGCCCGCGAGCGCCCAGTTGCGGCTGTAATACGTTGGATACGCAAAAATCAGCGGGTTCGAGATGCTGTTGTCGGACTCATCCATTGCCTTGGAAAACGTATAGATGACGCCGGTCGAGCCATGCCTGGAGTTCTTGGTCAACTGCGTCTGGAGGCCGTTATAGACCGATCCAGCGAACGGCTGCTGCGCAAAGACATCCGCGTTGCTCGTGTTTGCCCCGTAGGTGGTGTTCAGCAGACGCCCAGGATTGCCTCCGCCCGGTGGCGCGGCGTTGATGTCCACGTGGGTGATCTGGCGGATGGCGTGCGTGCCCACGTACGCTACCGTCGAGACCAGGCCAAGCGGATACTCATGCTGCACGGCCAGGTTATAGCTTTCGATGTAGCCGCGACGGAACTGCGGCAGCGTGGTCTCCGTGGAGACGGTCGCCGGCAGCGGAACCATGCCGTTACTGATGTTCGGCAGAACCGTTGCAGGAATACCGACCTGCGTCGTCGTGCTCAGCAGGCCGGCATTGATGCTGGTCGCGGCTACCAGGGTATTGGCTCCGGTCACGTTGGTCGAAATATTGGCTGGGTACGCCTGCAGCAGGTTGCGCAGGTTGTCGGGATCGACAGTGATGCCGAATCCGCTGCGAACGACGGTCTTTGGATTCGCCTGGTAGGAGACGCCGAAGCGCGGAACAAACTGACCGTAGCCGTTCTTGGTTCCAGCATGCTGATCGATGGAGCCTTCTCCGCCGACCAGAACCGTACCGACGGTATGAGTTCCGAACGAATCCGTGACCGTGGAGCGAACGCTGGGATCGTACCGCGTCGTCCCGAAGTGATCGGATACGGGCAGCGGGTAGTACTCATAGCGAATGCCGTAGTTGAGCACCAGGGCTTTGCTTGCCTGCCAGGTATCCTGTGCGTAACCCGCGAAGGTTGAAATCCGCAGAGCTTCGGGATTGAAGCTCTGCACGCCCTTTCCGTAGTTGTAGGCCTGGCCCAGCAGGAAGTCGGCGAATGAATTGATATTGGTGGTCACAAAGTTAGAGCCGCCAGTGGAGCTCGGGTAGCCGTACAGCGCTGCGTTGCCGGTACTGACGCCGCCGGAAAAGAGGAAGCCGCCGCGCGGGATGATGAGTGTACTGTTCCCGGGCTGCTCATGGTTGATGGCAGCATGGAGGTATTCGCCGCCAAAGCGCATCGAGTGGCTTCCCTTCAGGTAGGTTGCGTTGACGTTGCCGGTGTACTGGTTGTCACGAAAGGTAAACGGACTGCCGCTGTTGGTGTTGCCCAGGTTTGCATAAGTGGTGAAATCAAAGGCGGGGATGCCGCCGTAGAGATACTGACCGTTGTTGTTGGTACCGGGAATGCCGAGCTGGGTTGCACCGTAGTCGCCAAGCGAGAGGTCTGGCGCAGTGGCCACCAGACGCTGCCGTGTATAGCCCGCATTGGCGTCCAGCAGCAGATGTGGCTTAAGAGCATAGGTCGCTCCCAACCCGACGTTCTGGATCAGACCGGAGGCTGTCCCGGGCTGGCCTCCATCGATGGTAGGACCACCCGGATTGATGCCAAACAGCTCAGGATCGCTGATCTGGCTGGGCGAAAGGCTGTACCGTCCGAACAAGCTTGTCTTGGCCGAGGGAACATAGGCGACCTTGACATCCCCGCTCTGGCGTTCAAAGGCATTGACGGCGGAAGCGAAATAGTTGTTCACCGTAAGCGTGGGGGCTCCGTAATTGGGGAGAGGAAGAACCTTCAAGAGAGTTAGCGCCGCCGGAGAAAAACGGCTGGCAAGAATCATGTTGCCGGGAAACAGTGTCTTGTTTGCGCCGGCCGCATTGCCCGATACCGGGTCGAACACAAAGCTTGGCGTCTTCGCGGCGATCATCGCCGGCGTGTCAAACGCGGAAAAATCTCCCGCGCGCATGGCCATCGTCGGAACGGAATAGACCCCATTGATGTCCTTATTGACCGTGACGCGGTCGTAGTCGCCGAAGAAGAACAGCTTATTCTTGATGATGGGACCGCCGAGCGAACCCCCAGTCTCGTTGTAGATGTTTTTCTGACGGATGCCGGTCCGATTTTGCCACGTCTGCGCGTTGAGCTGGGCGATGGAGTTGTACTCCCACACGCTGCCGTGAAAGTTGTTCGTGCCGCTCTTTACCGTCACGTTAATGGCCGAGCCGCCAGCCGAACCCTGCTCCGCGTTGAAGCTGCCGGTGACTACGTTGATGCTGTCGATGCCGTCGGTCGGGGGCAGATAGGCGGCCAGGTAAGGAATCCACGGATAGGCATCGACCGCGCCATCGATCCGGGTGGTGTTGGTGGAGTTCGAAACGCCGTTCACGTTCACGGCCTGCGCGCGCTGCGGATTGGAGGCGGCGGAGTTCTGCTCGGCAGGCGGCGTCGATCCTGGCACCAGGCGGTAGAGGCTCTGGAAGTTGCGGCCGGTGGTCGAGGTGGTGGGAAGCTCCGCGATCTGCTCGGGCGAGATGTTGTAGTCGGTTTCGGCGCGGTCCGCCTGCAGCAGCGGCGGCGCCGTGCCAACCGTAACCTGCTGGGAAACGGAGCCGACCGCAAGTTGCACGTTGACGCGGTCTACCGTGTTGGTGAGCACCGTGATGCCGTTTTGCTGTTGCGGGGTAAAGCCCTCCGCGACGATCGTGATCTGATAAGCACCGGGATTCAGGTCATTGAAGGAGTAGCTGCCGTCGGCACCGCTCTTCGTCTCACGTGCCACGCCGGTCGCGGCATTCAGAGCCTTGACGTTGGCGTTTGGAATGACGGCGCCAGTATTGTCGGTGACGTTGCCTGTCAGCGTGCCGTAGAGCACCTGCGCGCCGGCCGGGAGGGAACAGCAAAGGGCTAGGCTTGCTCCCAGCGTGGCCAGGCGTGGAGGAAAGAAATGCCGGCCCATGCGAAAAGCCGAAAACAGCCAAGGACAGCGAGCCCATGCTCTCAAGCGTGGACATGCCTTTGTACGTCTGGTGCAAACCATCTGCTGCCTCCCCAGTGTGCCCCGTTCCAATCAGGCGGCCGGAGCCACATCCCACCGCTTTCCGTCCCGGTGTGATTGTCTGATCAACGGCGGAGCGACTATACACATTCACAAGCTGGATAGGCAACGAGAGGGATTTAGCGATGCGCAGAGGGCGGTTCGGGTCTGCCACGACCCATGGGTGAATGTTCATGCACACTGCCGAAGAGCCTACAGGCCATTCAACACTGGTTAGCGCCCTAGGTGTTTCTCGAAGAACTCGACAATCTCGCCGTACGCCTCCCTTGTCTCCGGCAGCCGATCGTCCCGTCCAAACTGCGCGTGCGACTGCCCTTCATACACCTCCAGTTCCGCCTCCACGCCGGCTTCGCGAAGCTTGCGATGCACACGCACCGTATTGCTCAGCAGCAGGTCCCTGGTCCCGGTCGTCAGAATCGTTGGCGGGAAGCCGTGCATGTCTCCATACACGGGGGAAAGCAGAGGATCCTTCAGATCATGCCCATGCGCATACACCTTGGCCGCCGAATCGCAGAAGCCATCGCGAGAGACTAAAACATTGTCTACCAGTTCATTGGTGTAGAAGCTATCCCCCGTTTTGGTGAGGTCGGACATGGGCGTACTCGGCGCAATGGCGCCCGGCATGGCCATCCCGAGCTGCTTGGCTCGCAGCATCATCTCGAGCACCAGCGCGCCCCCGGCGGAGGTCCCCAGCACTCCGACCTTCTTCGGGTTTGTCGTCTTCAGGACGGTTTGATAAACCGTCATGGCGTCGTCGAGCGCTCCCGGGAAGTACGCCTCGGGAGGCATCCTGTAGTCGACGGCGATGACTGGATAGTGGCCAAACCCCGCTATCATGATCGCCTCCTTGGTCCCGGATTCTCCCGGCGAGAGCTCATAGCAGCCCCCATGTACCTGGATCAACACCTTATCCCGGTTTTCCGGCGCAATCACGTCCGGCGTCACCATGTACACCTTGACCCCGCCCATGATCGAGGCCTTCACCTTCACATGCAGCCGCTCCCGGAGCGCCGGCAGCGTCTCCATCGCCTTGGCTGCCTGCGCGTTCGCGGTTGCGCGCCACTCCTCGCCGGTCGACCAGAGAACGTTCCAGGTCGGGCTGAAGGGCGCGGCAATGATCTCCTGCATGCCCGGGCTCACATCCATCGGCACCGGCAGATTCTTGGCCGGAACGGACCGATCCGGAAGCGTGCCGCTCTGAGTCTGAGCAATCAATTTGGCCGGCCAGATCGCCAGCAGGCAAAGCAGCCATCGCATTGCAAATCCCTTCATGCCAAGCCTCTCTACGCGTAAGTTATTCCTGCTTCTGTAATATCGTACGCAAGACAGCCTGAGTTGTAGAACGATCTGTTTCGGCTACCGCCAGAGCATGTCAGGTTGAGGGAGACGCCTGCATGAAGATCGTCAGTACAAAATTTATAGCCACGGTATGGATTACTCTGGCGATTCCTTGTTTGCGAATTAGTTCTATAGCCGGACAGCAATCTACGGTTAGAACAACAGAGCGCCCCGGCATCCATGGGGCCCCGGTTTTTGGCGCACGTCCAAACCATCCCTTTCTCTACCGGATTCCTGCCACCGGCAGCAGGCCGATGCAGTTCTCCGCAACGGGGCTTCCCGCGGGACTCAAGCTCGATGGCAAAACAGGAATCATCCTTGGAGAGGTGAAGTCCGCCGGGAGCAGTGACGTTGTTCTTCGCGCAAGCAATGCAGCCGGAACCTCGGAGTGCAAGTTCCGCATTGTGATTGGGGACCAGCTTGCCCTGACTCCGCCCATGGGCTGGAGCACGTGGGACTTCCTGCAGACAGAAGTCACAGACGAGAAGGTTCGCGCGCAGGCTGCCGCAATGGTCTCAACCGGCCTGATCGATCATGGCTACTCCTACATCAATATTGACGACGGCTGGTCTGTCAAACCTTCCGCTGCAAAGGAAGGCATGCAGCCGCGCGACGCCCAGGGAAATATCCGGCCCAGTCAGGGCTTTCCCGACATGAAGGCCATGACCACGTATGTGCACAGCATGGGCATGAAGGCAGGACTGTATACGTCTCCTTCGCCGCTCACCTGCGGCAAATACGAGGGAAGTTTTGGGCACGAGCAGCAGGACGCGGACCAGTTCGCGGCCTGGGGATTTGACCTCCTCAAGTACGACTGGTGCAAGTACCCGGCGAAGGATAACTCGCAGGCGGAGATGGAGAAGCCGTATCGGCTGATGGGCTCCATTCTGGCGGCGGAGAACCGCGACATCCTGTTCAGCCTGTGCCAGTACGGGAGAAACGACGTCTGGCAGTGGGGTCGCCAAATCGGTGGGCAGCTTTGGAGAACAACGGGAGACCTGGCCTGGGGCAAGCGAGGGATATATACCTCGTGGGAAAACATCGCCGCCGATTTCAACGCTCCGTTTGTTCAGGCGGATCAGGCCAAATACATTGGCCCGGGTGGATGGAACGATCTGGACGATTTGCTGGTCGGCCATATCGCCTACATTCCGTTCAATCAGCATCCACCGAACGTGCACATCGACCGACGGATGCCTCCACCGCTCACGCCGGACGAGCAGTACGCGCAGATGAGCCTCTGGAGTCTGCTCGCAGCGCCACTGATTGTCGGTGGCGACCTGACCACGCTCGACAGCTTCTCGCTGAGCATCCTGACCAACGATGAAGTGATTGCGGTCGATCAGGATCCGCTGGGACGGGCGGCGAC
>CAXSDM010000011.1:24411-26494 GCA_964235575.1 uncultured Acidobacteriaceae bacterium
ACCTTGTCGGCGAAGTAGCCTCCGGCAACGCGGGTAGCCGAGCCGGTGAAGGTGGCGAGCACCGTATAGAAGCCGGCGTGGACCTTGGTCATGTGGAACTGGCTGACGTAAAAGGTGGTGAGGAAGGTGGACAGGCCGATGAAGCCGCCGAACGTGATGATGTACACCATGTTGAAGTACCAGCCATCCGCCTGCCAGAGGCACTGGAGATGCTGGGCGAGGGACTGGTGTTCGACGTCGGGTGGCTCCTTGGCGAAGAAGATCATGACCAGCAGTGGGAGCAGCATGCAGCCGGCCGCGAAGCCGTAGACGTGCTGCCAGCCGAAGTGCATCGCCAGCTTGGGAGCGAAGAGCGCGGCGAACGCGGTGCCGGAGTTTCCGGCGCCTGCGATACCCATGGCGAGACCCTTGTATTCCTGCGGAAACCAGCCGGAGCCAAGCGAAAGCGCGATGCCGAAGCTGCCGCCGGCGATACCGAGCAGCACGCCCATGGCGAGGACGGAGTTGAACGTGTGAACGAAGTAAAAGCCGTAGAGCAGCGCAACGATGATGCAGCTCATTTCAATGATGGCGGCCATCTTGCGGCCGATGTACTGCGACAGCACGCCCAGCGGAAAGCGCATGAGCGCGCCGGCGAGGATAGGGATGGAGATCATGGTGCCGGTCTGGATCGGGGTAAGGTGGAAGCCCTCCGAGATGAAGGGCGCCATGACGCCATTGAGCACCCAGATGGCGAAGGAGAAGTCGAAGTAGAGAAAGGCGGCGAGAAGTGTCAGCGGGTGGCCGGACTTCATGAAAATCTTGTAGCTTGCCATGTCAGTTTCCTCCAAGGAGATATGTGGAGCGGGTAGTGCCTCGGCGGCCTGAGGGCGACGTCGTGGTCGCTTGAACTGCCGCCGGTACTGCCATGCCAACACCGGCATCGGGGCCGGTGAAACCTGAGTCGCTCTTACTGAGCGGAAGACTTATGCACGCGCACCGCGCACTGCTTGAAGTTGGGCTCGCGTGAGATGGGGTCGAAGTCCCCCAGCGTGACGCGATTCGAATTCGTCTCGACAAAGTGAAATGGCATGAAGACCTGGCCGGGCGCGATGATGGCGGTTACGCGCAGTTCGAGGCCGGCGACCTTGCCGCGGCGGCTGACCACGGTGACCTTGTCATGCGAGCGCAGCTTCAGCCGTTCGGCGTCGGCCGGGTTCATCTCGAGCCATGCGTTGGGCACCATCTTGTGAAGCATCTCCACCTGCGAGGTCTTGGTGCGGGTGTGCCAGTGCTCGACGGTGCGGCCAGTATTGAGGATCAGGCCGTACTCTTCGTTGGGCTGCTCGGAAAACGGATCGCAGGGTACGTTGTGCAGAATGGCTCGGCCGTCGGCGGTGGGGAAGACGCCGTCGGTGTAGAGCCGCTCGCCTCCCCACTGGATGCCGCCTGCGTCTTCAATCTGCTGCCAGCTATAGGGGCTGTAGTCGCACATGCGCCCGGCGGAGACGCGCTGCCACTCGGCGTAGGCGTCGGCGGTCGAGGTCCAGCCTGGATACAGCTTGTCTTTGACTCCGAGGCGTTCGGCGAGCGCGAGGAAGATGTCGAAGTCGGCGCGCGCGTCTCCAGGCGGGTCGACGATGCGGTTGACCTTCGAGATCCGCCGCTCGGAGTTGGTGTAGGTGCCTTCTTTTTCGCCCCAGATGGCGGCCGGCAGCACCAGGTGCGCGAAGTCCGAGGTAGGCGTGGGATGGAAGCCATCCTGCACGACGAGGAACTCGACCGTTTCGAGCGCCTGCTTTAGCAGCCCGTAGTTGGGAAACGAAACGACGGGGTTGGTGGCAATGAACCAGAGCGCCTTGATCTTGCCGGTGACCGCGCCTTCGATGATGTCGGGATAAGCCATGCCGCGGGCGGACGGAATTTCGGCGGCGTCGACGCCCCAGAGCTCGGCGAGCTCTTCGCGGTGCGCGGGGTTGTCGAACTTGCGATAGCCAGGCAGCGCGGAGGTGAAGCCGCTCTCGCGTGTGCCCATGGCGTTGCACTGGCCGGTGATCGAGAAGGGTGCGGCCCCTGCCCGGCCGAGGTGACCGGTGATCAGTGC
>CAXSDM010000011.1:26594-29026 GCA_964235575.1 uncultured Acidobacteriaceae bacterium
AAGATGGATGTCGGCCATCATGGCGGTCTTGGTCACGCGCGGATCGACCACGATCAGCGTGCGTCCGGGCCGTTTGCCGGGGCCTTCGCCCACGCGCGTGCACAGGATGGGATGGTTGTCGGCGATGTTCGAGCCGATGAGCAAAACCACGTCCGCGCTGGCCATATCGGCGTAGCTGCCGGGTGGCCCATCCGAGCCAAAGGAGAGCTTGTAGCCGGAGACTGCGGAGGCCATGCAGAGCGTAGTGTTGCCGTCGTTGTGCGGCGTGCGAAAGCCAAGCTGCACCAGCTTGCCCAGGGTGTAGTACTCCTCGGTTAGCAGCTGCCCCGTACCGACGACGCCGAGCGTCTCCGGCCCATGCTCGGCCTGCAGCCCGGTGATGCGCTCGACCATGGTTGCGAGCGCTTCGTCCCAGCTCACCGGCTCGAGCTTGCCGTTCTTGCGCAGCAGCGGCGTGCGCGCGCGGCCCGGGTTGTCGAGCACGTGGTGCTCGCTCAGGCCCTTGGGGCAGAGCTTGCCGCGGTTCACGGGATGATCCGGATTACCGCGCACCGCGACCGCCTTGCCCTCCTTGACGCCGACCAGCATGCCGCAGCCGACGGAGCAGTAGCCGCAGGTCGTCTTGACCCAGGAGTCGGCCACTCGCGCGGCGGAGACTTTGCCATACACCGGGTCCTCCGCGTAGGCATACTTTGTCTGCGCGGTGTCGATGCCGGCGAGCCGCTTGATCTGTGTCAGCAGGCTCATGCGTGGGCTCCTGCAGGACGCGATCGCACGAAGGTCAGCGCCATGTTGAGCGGCACGACGGTGACGAAGAAGAGGTAGCGCGAGACCAGCACGGCCGCCAAGCCGAACGCCAGGGCGACCAGGCTATGCGCTGTGGCGACGAGGCCCAGCGCGCAGCAGAGCAGAAGCACGGCGGCGGCGGCAAACGGCCACAGGCCTGATCCCGCAAGCAGCGACCATGCGGCGCGGGACTCAAATGCGGCGGAGCGGCGCAGGCGGTAAGCGCGGAGTGCCTGGTTCGAAAGCCACGCACCGGCGCACGCCGCCGTGATCGCGAGCGAGTGGGCAGGGTGTACGGCCACGCTGGTGAGCGGATGCAGGACAGTCGGCAGCGGATAGCGTGCCGACAACTTTGGCAGCAGGTCTGCTAAAGCCGAGGCCAGGAGGCTGCCGAGCAGCGCGGCGGTCAGCACGAAGTCCGTCGGCGTGTGCGCCGTGTTCCACGCCGGCCGCGCCCGCACCAGGTAAATCGCCGCGCTCGCCAGCGTGCCGAGAACGCCAAACGTGGCGGCGGCGAGATCGCATGCTAGGGGAAGCCAGGGCACAACCGGCACGCCGAACTGCCGGGCAGCTGTGCTGGCCGCAGCCGCGGCGAGTGCGCCGAAGAACAACGTAAACAGCAGCACCTCGCGGCTCAGCCAGGAGCGTCGCCACATCTTGAGCGCGCGATACGCATACGCCGGGCGCCCAAGGTGCAGTGTCGAAAGCGTGAGCGCCGCCGCTGTGATGGCGAGCAGAACGCAGAGCGTCAACGCATCAAGCGCATGCCACGCAAGCAGCACCCACAACGCGCCCGAGACTGCCTGCATCAGCGCCGTCATGTAAATCAGCGGCACATGCGCATGTTCGCGCCCGATCTGGCCGAGATCCACCCGCTCCAGGCCACGCGAAACCGACTTGGCCGCAGCAAACTTGCCCGGCAGCGTAATGCGGGTGGTCGAAACAGTCTGTTCGGCGGCGGGCATGCCGGGCGAATCGGCGAGTGCATAGTCGTTGCGCCACTCGGCCATGTTCACCAGCTCGATCGCGATCGCACCCTCCGGGCACGCGTTCACGCAGGCCGGCTCGAGGCCTTCGTCCAGTCGCCCCTTGCACATGTCGCACTTGCCCACCACGCCGCGCTCCGGGTTGTACTGTGGCACCGAGTACGGGCAGTTCCACACGCAGTAGCTGCAGCCGATACACGCGTCCGCCGAGTGCAGCACGATGCCCGTCACGGGGTCCTTCGTGTACGCATCGACGGGGCAGCCCTTTAGGCAGTCGGCGTCCAGGCAGTGGTTACAGCCCATCGAGAGATAATGGCGCTGCGTCTCCGGGTAGCTGCCCGCCTCGAGCTCGCCGATGCGCCGCCACTCGATATCCGCAGGATTGTTGTTCTGCTCATTGCACGCAATCTCGCAGGACCGGCAGCCGATGCACTTGGTCATGTCGAAGTGAAAGCGGTACTGCTCGCCCGGCCCGGGTTTGCGCGCAGGCAGCAGCGTCGAGACGACCTCGGGCGGCGGCGGAAACACGATGCCTCCCTCGCCCAACGAGAGGCCGGTCAAGCGCACCAGGTCCGGGCTCGTGCCTTCGACCGCGCGCTCGTGGAGGGGCAGATTCATCTAGTACACATCCCGCAGGTAGCGCCTGGTGTCGTGCAGGTT
>CAXSDM010000011.1:29126-37548 GCA_964235575.1 uncultured Acidobacteriaceae bacterium
GCGCTGCGGTCGCCAAAGAAGAGCCAGTTGCGCCCCGTAGCGCCGGCCGCGCAACGCTCATGCAGAAAGCCGCGGAACGGCGCGATCCCGGTGCCCGGACCGATCATAATAATCGGCGCCGCAGGGTCGGCCGGCAGGCGAAACTTTTTGTTGTGCTGGATGTAAACCGGCAGCGTGCCGTTGAGCGTGGTGCGGTCCGCGAACAGCGTCGAGCAGACGCCGCCGCGCTCGCGATTGTGCGAGCGATAGCGCACCACGGCGACCGTTGCGTGCACCTCGCCCGCATGCGCCTTCGGGCTCGAAGAGATGGAGTAGAGCCGCGGAGCCAACGCGGGCAGCAGGTCGACCAGCTGCTGGGCTCCCGTGATGAGGCCGGGGTGCTCGGTGAGCAGATCGATCAGGCCGCGATCGTAGAGGTAGGTGTCGAGGTGCGTCTGCTGCTCCGGCTGTAGCAGGTTGCGCAGGATCTTCAAGTCGCCAAGCTTCGCGTACGCGTCCACCAGCTTGCGGCTAAGCCGCGTCACCGCGAGCTTGTGCGTCAGCGCTTCGGCAAGCGTGACCTGGCCGGCCTTGGCCAGCACGACGGGCTCGTCGCCGGTAAGGTGCGTGGCGGCGAGGATGTCGGCGACCAGCGCGGGATCGTTGGCCGCCAGCACGCCCAGCGCATCGCCCGCCTCGTACTGCAGGTCGGAGCCGGCGAGCGAGAAGCTGAGATGCATCGTCTCCTTGCCGGAACCCTCGCCCGTCAGCACACGCTTCTCGACCAGCGGCGAGAAGAACGGATTGTCGCGGCTATACATGCTGGCCGGTTCCGCGGCGGCCGACGGCAGGGCCGCAAGCGCGGGTGCGGCAGCTTCAGCCTCGGCCTGGCGAGAAGACTCCAGCCGGGCCAGCAGCGCGGCCTTCCAGCGCTCGAAGGGTTCGTCGACCTCGACGTCGGCGGTGACGGCAGCGGTCATGCGCCGCGCGCCCAACGCCTCGAGCCGCTGGTCGAGGTCGGTGCCGAACTTGCAGAAGTGCTCGTAGTGGCTGTCGCCCAAGGCGAGCACGGTGTATTCGAGGCGCTCCAGACGCGGCGCGGTAGAGGCCGAAAGCGCGTCGAAGAAGCCCTTCACGCCGTCCGGCGGATCGCCTTCGCCATACGTGCTGGCCACGATTACCGCGCACTCCTCGACCGAAAGTTCATGCACCGGATAGGCGTCGAGCGAGGACAGCTTGGCGGTGTGACCCTTCGCTTTCAGCTCCTTGGCGATCTTCTTCGCCAGCCGCTCGCCGGTGCCGGTCTGCGAGGCATAGAGCACGGCCACGTTGCGCGGCTCGAAGCTCGCTTGCGGGGCAGCGGACGTCGCCGGAGCGCTCGAATACAGGCCGGCCAGGAAGCCGTTGAGCCAGGCCCGCTGCGCCGGATTGAACGGCGCGGAATCAGGAATAAACGGCACAGAAGACATGGCTAGGCTTCCTCCCCGATCTGCGCAAATGCGCGTAGCTGGTCCACCGAGTGACGCCGCGTGAACGCAAGAAAGGTCTCGTCCTCGCCCGTACGCGCGCCGGCGAAGGCTTCGAGCAGACGCTCCATGACGGGCGGCAGATCGCTGAACTTGATGGCCGGAATGAGCTCGCGGCCCAAGCCCTGGTCGCCGTCCGTGCCGCCGCCCACCGAGACCACGTAGCCTTCCTCGCCCTCCACCTTGGTGCCCATCAGGCCCAGGTCGCCGATGTAATGCTGCGCGCAGGAGTTCGCGCAGCCGGTCACATGGAGGTTGAGCGGCTGCGTCAGCTGCGGGAACCGCGCATCGAGATGACGAGCAAGCGCGACCGCGTGCGACTTGGTGTCGCTGGCGGCGTAGCGGCATCCCTGGTTGCCGGTGCAGGCCACCGTTCCCGAAAGAACCGGCCCGGCAAAGCAGGAGAGGCCGGCCAGCGTAAGCTCGCTCCGGACGGCCTCGAGATGCGCCTCCGGTATGTTCGGCAGGATCAGGTTCTGCCACACCGTCAGGCGAATTTGGCCATCGCCGAACCGCTCCGCAACGTCCGCCACGGCGCGCATCTGCGCCACCGGCAGGCGGCCCACGGGGACCGACACGCCGACGTACGACAGGCCCGGCTGCAGCTGCGGATGCACCCCGATGTGCCCGGCACGATCGACGGGCCCGCGCGGCTCGCACTCCGCGGCCGCAAGCCGCAGCAGCGGGAAGGCCAGCAGCTTTTCCGTCTCTTCAAGGAATTTGGCGACACCCCACCGGTCGACCAGGTACTTCAGCCGCGCCTTCTTGCGGTCAGTGCGGTCCCCATGCTCGGCAAAGACGCGAATCATCGCGGCGGCTACCGCGACGGCCTCATGCGGCTTCAGGATCACGCCGCAGTCGGTGGCAAACTGCCGGTGCCCAGTAATCCCGCAGAGCACAACCCGAAAGTAAATCCCTGCCGGCAGCGCGCGCCCTTCCCCCACCCGCACGGCCTGGAAGCCGATGTCGTTGGTATCCGCCACCGCCGAGATGGAGCCGCCATCGTCGAACGCGACGTTGAACTTGCGCGGCAGGCCAAACAGGTCGCGCGAGTTGAGGATGTACTGCGCCAGGGCATCGGCGTGTGGCTGCACGTCGAGCAGAGCCTGCGGGTCGAGGCCCGTAATCGGCGAGGCCGTGATGTTGCGGATGTTGTCCGCGCCGGAGCCCCGCGAGCTCATGCCAAGCGCGGCAATTTTGTTCAGCACCGGCACCAGATGCCGCGGACGGAGCTCGCGAATTTGCAGGTTGGCGCGCGTGGTCAGGTCGACCCGGCCCGCGCCCCAGTCTTCCGCCATCTCGGCCAGACCGCGCATCTGGCGCGAGGTCAGCACGCCGCCGGGAGCGCGCATCCGCAGCATGAAGGAGTCCTGCGCGGGCGCGACGTAAAAGAAGCCGTGGAACTTGAAACGGAAGGTGTTCTCGGGGCTCGGAGCCTTGTCCTCGTTGGTGTGGGCCAGCAGCTCGTCCCACGCATCGAGCGGGTTGCGCTCGTACTTCCAGAGCTCTTCGCGGCAGAGGTCGTCGACCGGCGTGCCATGGAACACCGCCGCCAGGTTCGGTGCGCCGGAGTCCGGATCGGCCGTGATCTGGCCGCCAGCCGTATGGCCGGCGAAAGGCACGCGTTGCGCCACGCCTGAGAAAAAGCCCTCCAGGTACTGCTTCTGCTCGTGCGAGAAAGGCTCGCCCGCCGGCAGGCTGGCTGCGAGGGCGGAGACCGCACCGGGAATCTGGTCTGGAGCTGGCATCGATCAAGTCCTTGGCGAAGCGAAAGGAGTGCTCTCCCATGCCGCTGGGGAGAGAGTTCGTCGTTGGGGAGCTCGTCGTGGAGCTGATGGGGAGGACGTGTGGGTGAGCGCGCGGAGACCAAACGAGGTCGCAGCGGAAGGGGGTAAGCCAGGTCCGGAACGACTGCATCATGGCAGCCGTTCCAGGATTTCCCCACTCTCATCCGGTGGGGTCAGGATAGCCGGAGTGCGGCGCGCTTGCAAGCCGGAGCGTGTTGCGCGCGACCGGCGTCTATGGCGAAAAAGTCTTGCTTGCCTACACCCTCCGTGGTACACCATGGAGAACATACCCGAAGTCATGCGACCCCCTGACTGTGTCGCAACGGCCGATCACGGCGGAGCGCAACGATGCGCCCTGCGCCGGAATCCCTTTCTTCTCGTCCGCGCCCCTCTGTGCTGCTGAAGACGTCCTCCCGCAAGGGGACGCAGCCAGCCGGTGCGTGCCTCACCCCGCTCGACCCGCATGGAGAATGCATGACCCGTCGCACCATCGCCCGTCCCCGTCGCCGCTTCCTACGCACTGCCACGTTTGCCTGTTCGCTGGCCGCGGCTGCCGTCGCAACCACGCCTTTGGCGGCGCAGATGGTCGATGACACGGAGCGCACCAGCTCCGCCCCGGCCGAGCTGCTGAACGCACCCACGCCCCAGGCGACTCCGCAGACTACGACCGCCCCTGCCCCCGCCGCGGCCAAGCTGCAACCCGGCTTTCTCGGCTCGCCCATCGCCACCGGAACCATCCAGCGCACCGAGCCGATCAGCGTTTCGTTCCTCAGCCGCAACCGCGCCGACGCGCTTAACTACTTCGACGACGGGACCTACACCAGCACGTACCCGTACGTGGAGCACCTGCTGCGCATCGCCCTCGCGCAGCGGATTGGCCACTTTGACTGGCTGGCCGAGCTTGCCGAAAACACGGTCTTCGACGTGCCGAATACCTCTGTCGACCCGGTCGCCTCGCGCGGCCAGCTCTTCTTCGGCGGCACCTACTACGCCTCGAACGGACCGGCGAACACCACACCCTCCGCCGCTTCCTTCAAGCAGGGCTGGCTGCGCTACCACGGCAAGGGCCCCGACACCACGGTCCGCCTCGGACGCTTCGAGTTCTTCGACGGCCAGGAGACGACCCCCAAGGACAGCACGCTGCTTTGGCTGCAGACCAACCGCATTGCGCAGCGGCTGGTGGGCAACTTCGGCTTCTCGAACGGCCAGCGCTCCTTCGACGGCGCGGACGCCCACTTCGGCAAGGGAACCTTCGACGTCACCGCGATGGCCGGCCGCGCCGACCAGGGCGTCTTCAACATGAACGCCAACCCGGAGTTGAACGTCGACATCCAGTACCTCGCCTTCACCAAGCGCCAGTTCTCCGATCACCTCATCTTCCGTGCCTTCGGGTTGGGCTATCACGACGGCCGCACCGGCCTGACCAAGACCGACAACCGCACCGCCGCCGCCCGCGCGCTCGACCACAAGAACATCCGCATCGGCACCTACGGCGGAGACGCGATCGCCAGTATCCCAGCAGGCCCGGGCAACTTCGATGCGCTGTTCTGGGGCGTCCTGCAGAACGGTCAGTGGGGCTTCCTGAACCAGCACTCGGGTGCCTTCGCAGTGGAGGCTGGCTATCGCTTCACCAAGGTTGCGTCCAAGCCCTGGATCCGCGGCGGCGACTTCCGCTCCACCGGCGACAACAACAATACGGACACCCAGCACAGCACCTTCTTCGCCCCGCTGCCCACCCCGCGCGTCTACGCCCGCTTTCCCTTCTACAACTCGATGAATAACAAGGACCAGTATGTTCAGCTGATCGACAATCCGAGCAAGCGCTGGGAGCTGCGCAGCGACATGCACTTCCTCCAGCTGACCTCGAACACCGACTTTCTCTATAACGGCGGCGGCGCGTACGACAACAAGGTCTTCGGCGTCACGGGGCGCACGGCCAACCTGCACAATAGCCTTGCCTCGGTCTTCGACATCAGCTCCGACTACGCTTTGTCGCCCTCGCTCAGCCTGAACACCTACTACGCGCACGCCTACGGGCGCACCGTCATTGCGTCGCTCTATCCGGGCAAGCAGGCCAACTTTGGCTACCTCGAGCTGATCTACAAGTTCGGGATCAAGCAGACGCCGGCCAGGACGGCCAAGTAAGCCGTCGCGAGCAGCTTTTTATGCTATCGTCATGACCACCAGCCCCAGCCAGAGGAGCAAAAAGAACCTCGTTGTGCGTTCACGAGAGAGAGCTCGACGGCTAAAGCAAGGGGCGGACGGGGTTCATCATGGCGCACGCCAGCTTTGACGGATTACGGGTTCTGTCGCTCGAGTCGCGCCGGGCCACAGAGGTCGAGAAGCTCATCCGCACCTATGGTGGACAGCCCTTCGTCGTGCCCTTCATGCGCGAGGCCAAGCTTGAGTCCAACGACGCCGCGCTTGAATTTGCCGATCGCCTGATGCGCGACGAACTGGACCTCGTCATCTTGACAACCGGCGTCGGCGTGCGCGCGCTGCTCGAGATCGTGGAGACGCGCTACGAACACGCCGCCGTCCTGGCCGCGCTGGGCAGGGTCAAGATCGTCACCCGCGGCTCGAAACCCGAGGGCGCACTGCGCGAGCTCAAGCTGCGCTCCGTCGCGACCGCGGCCGAGCCTACGACCTGGCATGAGCTGATGACCGCCGTCGACCGCTACTTCGGCGCAACGTTGAAGACGCAGCGGGTGGCGCTCCAGGAGTACGGCGCGTCGAACCCGGAGCTGCTCGCCGAACTAACCGAGCGCACCGCCTCCGTGCTGAAGGTGCCGGTGTATCAGTGGGCTCTGCCGCATGACCTGCAGCCGCTGCGGGAATGCGTCCACGGCCTCACCCTGGTCAGCGTCGACGTCGTCCTCTTCACGACCGCCGTGCAGGTGATCCACTTGATGCAGATCGCGCAGGAGCTGGGCCAGGTGACGGAGCTGCTGGCCGGCCTGCGGTCGATCGTCGTGGTCTCGGTCGGCCCCACTACGACGGCGGAGTTGCTGCATTACGGCATCACGCCGGACTTCGAACCCTCGCGGCCCAAGATGGGCTTCCTCATCAACGAGGCCGCGCAGTACGCGGGCCAGGTGCTGAAGGCGAAGCGTGAAAAGGCCTTGCTGCCGCCTGAGGGAGACGACCCGACCGCCGCTGTCTTCGAGCCGCACACCGCACAGTCGAGCTCAGGCGTGCGCCGCGTCGCGCCCTCGACACCCACCATGGCAGGCTTCAGCGATGGCCTCAGCTCCTTCAACTTCCTGCATGAGATCTCCACCCGCCTGGCCGCGGCCGATCCGCTGCACACCGTGCTCGACCGCATCGTCGAGTTCGTCACGACGATGATTCCGTGCGACTCCTGCTTCATCTACACGCTTGAAGGCGAGAAGCTGCTGCTGCGCGCCTCGCGCAATCCGCACGCGGACATCGTTGACTCGCTCGACCTGAAGGTAGGCCAGGGCATCACGGGCTGGGTCGCCGAGCATCGCGAGCCGGTCGCCATCGCCTCGAAGGCGTCAGAGGACTCCCGCTTCGCGCCGTTCAAGAATGTGCCTGAAGACCGCTTCGAGGCGATGCTCTGCACGCCGATTGTGTGTGCCAACCGCGTCGTCGGCGTCATCACCCTGCAGCATCGACTCCCCTACAGCCACAGCGGCGTCGAGACACGGCTCATCGCGCTCATCGGCTATCTCGTCGGAGCCGAGATCGAACGAGCGCGGCTGGATACGGAGAACTTGCAGCTGGCCGACCGCCTCGAGACGCGCAAGGCCATCGATCGTGCCAAGGGTTTGCTGCAGCGCGACCTTGGCCTCTCGGAAAGCGATGCGTACCGCAGGATGCAGCGCGAGAGCCGCCAGCGACGCAAGACCATGCGCGAGATCGCAGAGGCCATTCTGCTGAGCGACGACATCAAGCGGACCTCGGTCGGAGGTTAGTCTTAGCGGAAAGTCTCAGGAGTACGTTCATGCCTGCCGATGCAAACTCTGTGCTCAAACATCTCGAAGCTCTGCGCGATCTGACTGCCGATGAGCATGGCGCCCAGCGCGTCGCCTGGACCGAGACCTGGCTGCGTGCGCGCACCTGGTTTACGTCGCTGGTCGACGCGCTGCCGCATCAGGATCGCCTCGAGCGCCATTACGACGCGGCCGGCAACCACTGGGTCACGCTGCGCGGCGATCAGGAGCGCGCGCTCATCCTCGGCTCGCACCTCGACTCCGTGCCCAACGGCGGCTGGCTGGACGGCTGCCTCGGCGTGCTCGCCGGTTTTGAGGTTTTCCGAGCGCTGAACGAGACCTACGCCGGCCGGCCACCCATCACCATCCGCCTGGTCGACTGGGCCGACGAAGAGGGCGCGCGCTTTGGCCGAAGCCTCTTCGGCTCGTCCGCCTTCGCCGGAACGCACTCGATCGAAGCCGACCGCGGCCGCACCGACAAGAACGGCCGCACGCTTGAAGAAGCGCTCAGCGCCTGCGGCATCGCAGTCGATCGCATCGGTGACGCCGCTGTCGAACGCGCCCACGCCGCCGCCTATCTTGAGCTGCACATCGAGCAGGGACCGGTGCTCGAAAGCCGCGGCCTGCCCCTCGCCGTCGTCGCCGGCACCAAGGGCGTGGAGCGCCACGCCATCACCTTCTTCGGGCAGGAGGCGCACTCCGGCTCCACCCCCATGCGCGCGCGGCACGATGCGCTGGCGGCTGCCGCGAAGCTTGCGCTCGAGATCCGGCCCATCGCCATGCGGCATCCGGATGCCGTCGCCACCATGGGCAGCGTCAAAACGCATCCCGGCATCGTGACGGCAGTCGTTGGTCGCTGCGAGACCACGCTCGACATGCGCGACCTCGACGCGAGCGTCCTCGCCCAGATGTTCACCGAAGCGCAAGCTGCCAGCCGGCGCTTCGCAGAGGAAGAACGCTGCACGGTCGAGTGGACGCGCATCTGGTCGATTGAGCCCATTCCCTTCGACCCGCACCTGATCGCGCTCGCTGCGGAAGCCGTCAGCGAAGTCGCCGGACAAGCCCCGCTTCTGCCCTCCGGCCCGCTCCACGATGCGGCGGAGGTAGCCCGCGCTGGCATCCCCACCGTCATGCTCTTCGCCCAGTCGCTTCGCGGTCTAAGCCACAATCACGA
>CAXSDM010000012.1:0-6831 GCA_964235575.1 uncultured Acidobacteriaceae bacterium
GAGCGATCGAGCTGGAGCCGAACTCCTTCAGGGCCTACAACAATCTAGGAACGCTGTTCGCTTCTCTGGGAGACAGCCAGACGGCGCTGATTTTTCTCCATGCCGCGCTGGTGCTGCAGCCTGGAGTCGCGGAAATTCATAGCAACGTGGGTAACGTGCAGCTCGCACGAAGCGATTTTCCCGCAGCGCTCGCGAGTTACCATGACGCGATTCGGCTTGAGCCGGACAAGGCGACGTACTACAACCATCTTGGCAACGCGCTGCGGCTCGCGGGAGATTTCCTCGGAGCGGAACAGGCTTTCGAAAAAGCGCTTACCTTAGACCCGAGCTACGCTGAAGCTTCGGTCAATTTAGGCTTCGCTCTTGCCGAGCAGGGACAGTATGCCTTCGTCGAGGAACACTATCGCCACGCTCTGCGGCGGAAGCCCGATCTTGCCCTCGCTCACGTCAATCTAAGTCAGCATCTTCTGCGCCGGGGCCAGCTTACCGAGGGTTGGCTTGAGGCGGAGTGGCGCTGGCAGTGGAACCAGTTCCCTTCCCCGGCGCGAAACTTCGCACAACCACAATGGCGCGGCGAACCGCTGGGCGGGGCGACGATTCTGCTGCATGCCGAACAAGGCTTCGGCGACACACTGCAAATGCTTAGATATGTCCCGCTGGTCGCACGGCGCGGTGCCCGGATCGTGCTGGAGGTTCCTCCGGAGCTGCTGTCGCTGGCCGCGCCTATGAACGAGGTTGCGCAACTGTTGCCTCGCGGCGATGCCCTTCCGCCATTTCATTGGCACTGCCCGCTTATGAGTCTTCCGCTGGCCTTCTCGACGACGCTCGAGACTATTCCTTCCCACACGCCGTACCTTGCCACACCGCGGACGGATCGACCTGCCTGGCTAGGCCCCGCGAAGGCCGGCCGACTGCAGGTGGGCCTGGTCTGGGCCGGCAACCCGAAGAACACGGTCGACCATCGCCGGTCTCTGCCTCTGGCTGAGCTTGCCCAGCTGTTCGCAATAGAGGACGTGGTTATGTACTCCTTGCAACGAGCTGCCACGCCGGGCGAGGTCGTCTCCAGCGGCTTGGCCTTCGCCGGAGCGCTTCCCGATTCGGGCGACTTTGCGGAGACTGCCTCCGCGCTTGCGCACCTCGATCTGGTCATCACCGTCGACACGGCCGTGGCTCACCTGGCGGGCGCGCTCGGTGTGCCTGTGTGGATTCTGCTGCCGTATGTCGCGGACTGGCGATGGCTGCTCGACCGCGATGACAGTCCCTGGTATCCGACCGCCAAGCTATTTCGGCAAACGGCGCCCAAAGGGTGGAGTTCCGTCGTACAAAGGATTGTGGATGGTATAGCAAAGATGGCTGCACGCGACTAATCGGCAGGGCGTACCTGGACCGTGGAGTGCGCATGCTCGTTGCGCGTGATGGCAAGCGGCGGTAAACAGACGTAGGCGTTAATGCGTGGGTAGAGTTCGTTCATCATGCTGTCTATGCCCGTGTTGGGCAAAATGCGGTTGAGCACAGGGTAGAACGCCTCCATAGGCCGGATCGGGAGACAGTGCTGCAGCAGCTTCGCGGCCCCGCGCGGCGAGACCGATTGGCAGAGCGTGCCCAAAGACCGTTGCAGGCGGTAGGTCGTCGGCTTCAGCGGCAATTGTTGGAAAGCGGCGGTATTGGCTCGCAGGCCAGCCTGATCGAAGACTCCGACGCAGGGAGAGACGCCGGGCATGAGGTCGAATGCCAGAATGGAATCGAAGTTCCAGCCCCATTGAATAATGTCCCAATCCGACGGAAGCGAAGCCAGAACCGTCTCGGCCAGCGGCTCGAACTGGTGATGCAGGATAGCGTCATCCTCGGCAAGCGTGATTGGCGCATTTTCCTTGCTGGCCCGCTCCCATTCGCCGAGATGCGACAGTGCGCAGCCGATCGCTCCGTCGGTGTATCCAGGCATTTCGCCGGAGAGAGCGTGGACGGCCTGGAGGTCTCCACGTGAATAGGCCGAACCATCGACCGCGGCGACCCGTACGGGATTGGTGAGGTGCCGATTTACCTGTAGAAACGCTGCCCGGCGATCCTGGCTGCGGTCGAGATTGAGAAAGCGCACCTGCATCTTGGGTCATCCTGTGGTCTGGTGGCAAAATCCTGGAGTGAGATCGGCTGCAGCTTGCGCTACGGCAGGTTCTCTTCCCTGCTTCGGGGAGCCACCACGACCAGGTCCACCCGGCGGTTCATGCGGCGTCCCTCAGCGGTGGTGTTATCGGCGACCGGGTGGTAGGGGCCGTATCCGGCGACCGAAACTCTCTCCGGCGGAAATCCTGTGCCATCCAGCAGCAGCTGCAGGACGCTCGTGGCGCGTGCCGTGGAGAGCTGCCAGTTGGAATCAAATTCGGCCGTATGAATCGGCTGGTCGTCCGAGTGCCCTTCCACCCGGATCTCCAGGCCGTGCTGCATCAAAACAGCCGCCGCGCTGCGCAGCTTGTCGTCGGCGCCGGGCAGCAGGGTGGCCTCCCCGGAGTTGAAGAAGCCCAGTTCACGCAGGCTGATGACCAGTCCATCCGGCGTCTGTTGCAGGACGATTTCATTGCGGTCGATCGCGTCGCCAAGCACGCCGCGCAGCTCTCGCTTAAGTGCGGCGGTGTCCACCTGCGGCACAGAGGGTTCGTTCCGAGGAGCAGTTTGCGGCGGTTCGGGAAGGGGAGTGGTCACTTCTGAAGAGGGAGGCTGAGCTGCGCCTGCTCTTAGTTCCTCAAAGCCGGAGTGAATCGCCGTGGAGATGGTTCCGAGAGGCCGGGAGCGATGCCATACAGAGGCCAGAAGCACAATAAAAACGGCCAGCAGCAACGTCACAAAATCCGCGTAAGAGAGCAGCCAGCGGTCCGGAGGCGGAAGAGTGTGCGCCTTGCGTCCAGCCGAGCTTTCGTGATTTCGTCTCATCGGGAGATCAACTCCGGCACATGCAGCAGCGGCGGTTGCGCGCTGCGCCGACGCACGTAGGGCTCGAGCCTTTGCCGGAGAGCCGACGCGCTCAGTCCTTCCAGCAAGGCCGTTACAGCTTCAAGCGTCATCTCGCGCATGAGCTGGCGTTCCCGAAACCGAATCCGAAGTTTGCCGGCAAGAGGAAACAGCAGAAGATTGGCCACGCCGATACCGTAGAAGGTCGAGACGAACGCAACGGCAATGCCTCGGCCGATCTGGCCAAGATTATCCAGGTGTTGCATCACCTGGATAAGGCCGAGCACGGCTCCGACAATTCCAAGCGTGGGAGAAAAGCCGCCGGCCGCCTCAAGGACTTGGGGATGCTGCTCTTCCCGTTCCTCCAGTTGTAAAAGCTCGACTTCCAGAATTGTCCGCAGTTCGGCAGGGCTCACCCCATCGACCGCCAACGTGAGCGCCTTTTGAAGAAAGGCGTCTTCGATCTCCTCCAACTCGGCGTCGAGCGACAGCATACCCAGGCGTCGCGCGCGCGTACAGTATGCGGCTAGCTGCTCGATCAACTCGGAGGCAACAATACGACTCTCAAACAGTGTGTGACGCAGAGCTCGTGCCGTGCCGAACAAGGTAGGCAGCGGAAACTGAATCATGACTGCGCCCAAAGTGCCGCCCAGCACAATGAGCGCGGCCGTAGGCTGCACAATCTGGCTTAAGGTACCGCCATCGAGCAAGAGGCCCGCAACCACGCCCGAGGTGGCGAGGAACATTCCTAATAAGGTGCCTCGATCAATGTGCCGTCTGGTCATAGGTCGGGTAAGTCCACCTTGGTTGCTGCAAGCCGAGGGCCATTGCAAAAGCTCGCTAAGGGACCGGCTATATCCGAACAGGCTCATAATCTCCAGCTTCTCGAGGAATTATGAGCAAAAATCCTGTCGCAACCAAATTGTGTGAGCGTTCTATGAGAACAATCGCTGAAATAAAAAAATAATTTCATAAAGGCGAAGAAAAAGTGGAGTTGCCCTGAACGAAAACACGTTGTCAGCCGATAAACGTATTGCAGCAAGAAATGACCTGCCCTCGAAGAGCGATGCTCAGTAGTGGCAAACAAGTTCAGAAGTTAAACAATCCAAAAGGAGCAACACATGTCACTCAGCATTTTGAACAATATTCCTGCTCTCCAGGCAGAGAATCAGCTCTCCCTCACAACCGCTTCCGCAAACAAGAGCCTTCAGCAGCTCTCTTCCGGTTCGCGCATCAACTCCGGTTCGGACGACGCTGCCGGCCTTGCCATCTCCGACGGTTTGAACGCCAACGTCGCCGCCCTCAACCAGAGCTCGCTCAACGCCACCAATGCTGTTGGTTCTCTGCAGACCGCCGACGGCGCGCTCGCCCAGGTGACGGCGCTGCTCAACCGTTCCGTTACCCTTGCCACAGAGGCGGCCAACACCGGGCTGAGCACCTCGCAGGCATCGGCCATCGACCATGAGTTCCAGGCGCTCCTGACGCAGATCGGCAATATCAGCACAAGCACAAACTTCAATGGCAGCGCTGTGTTCGGTTCAACCGTGTCGGCGTTCACCAGCGACGGAACAACCAACGGTACGGTCAACATCGGTGCCACTGTCAGCAGCGTCAGTGTTTCGACCCTTGCACTCAACTCTTCCAGCCTCACCTCCTCCACGGCTGCGGCGAGCGCCCTGAGTGCGATCACCTCGGCTATCTCGACCATCTCAGCCGCGCGCGGCACTCTCGGTGCTGCTGTCGAACAGTTGCAGGCAGCCTCCTCCGTCGACACCAACGAGTCCCAGAACCTGGTCAGCGCTTCCAGCAACATCACTTCGGCCGACATCAGCACCGTGGTCGCAAACGATACCAAGTACAGCATCCTGCAACAGACCGGCATCTCGGCTCTGCAACAGGCGAATCAGCAGGCCCAAACGGTTCTCAAACTGCTGCAATAAACAACCTGGGCGGCCGCTGAACAATATCGGCGTCCGCCCGCTTCTTTGCAGCACGTTCACGATGATGAGGCTTGCTTCCAATGGGAACTACGTCCACACTCAACTCCGTTCTTTCCGCGCTTGGCGGAACAACCGGCATCGACGTTGCATCGGCTGTCAATACGGTCCTTTACGCGGATCGTGCTCCGGAGCGCGCCTGGCAGGCACAGCAGACCACGTTGTCCAATCAGACATCAGCTCTTAACCAGCTTCAGACGCAGTCCTCGATCTTAAGTAACGACTTGAGCATACTGCAGGATCCAGTCGGCGTCCTCAGCTCCGCCGTTGCTACCTCGACCAACAGCAGCCTGCTGACTGCCAGCGCGGTGTCCGGCACAGCATCGAGTGGTCACCTGATCACCATTAACAACCTGGCAGTAACAGGATCCTGGTATAGCGCTGCGCAGACGAGCAGTTCTTCCTCCCTGACCGACGGCACAAGCTTCCAGATCACAGTGGGCAGCGGAAGCCCCGTGACGATCACGCTCGCGTCCGGGAACGATACGCTGGACCAACTCGCGGCCTCCATCAACAATCAGTCCCTGGGCGTCACGGCCAACGTTGTTACCGATAGCAGCGGTGCACGTCTCTCGCTGGTCGCCGACAACTCCGGCACCGCGGCTGACTTTACCGTCACAAGCGGCAGCAGTCTCGCGTTCACCCGCGCAAATACCGGCAAAGACGCTTCTCTCAAAATAGATGGAGTTCCGATTACGAGTGCTTCAAACACGGTTACCGGCGCGCTCAGCGGAGTCACGCTCAACCTTCAAGGCGCCTCGGCAGGCACCGAGATCGGATTGCAGATCGGGCCCGACACTGCCTCCATCAGCTCGGCAATCAATAGCTTTGTATCGGACTACAACACCTTGATCTCAGATGTGAACTCGCAGTTTACCTATAACAAAACAACAAACGTCGCAGGTACGCTGCAACAGGACAGTGCCGTTCAAGGACTGCAGAGTCAGCTTTTAGAGGCGAGCAACTATCTCGCGAGCAGCGGAACCTACACAACCCTGACCTCGCTCGGCATCACGACCAACTCGGACGGAACGCTTGCGGTAAACTCCACGACCCTTGACAATGCGATTGAGAACAACAGCACAGCCGTTGCCTCGTTCTTTCAGGGCACTGCCAACAATGGATTCGCGGGATCGCTCAGCGACACACTGGGCACCTATACGGATCCGACCGAGGGCGCCTTCACTGTTGATCTTCAAAGCATCAGCAGCGAAAACCAGGATCTTACCGATCAGACCAGTACGCTGGAGCTCTATCTCACCTCCCAGCAGACGATTCTCACGGCGCAGTACAACGCGGCAGACATCGCAATCCAGCAACTGCCACAAAAGATCAAACAGATTCAAGCGCTTCTGAACCCAAACTCCAATAGCTCCTCATAATGACCCTCTATGACGAACAAGGCAAGTTCTCTCTCGTATCGGCAGGCGGCGACCCAGCAGGCCTCCGTCGTTGGACTAGTCATCGCACTCTACGACACGCTCATTGGCAACCTTCGGCGCGCTGCCGAGGCTATGGATAAAAACGATATTCAGGCCCGCTGCGACGAATTGATCCATGGGTTCAAGGTTCTGCAGCAGCTGGATGCCATGCTCGACATGGAACGCGGGGGAGAAACAGCGGCCAAGAATCGCCGCTTTTACAGCCACTTACGCGGGCAGATGCTGACGGCCCAGTTCAAACTTTCTTCGGAGATACTGAAGAAGCAGATCGGGCTTGTGTTGGAAGTGCGCCAGGCATGGCAGCAGATTGACAGCGCCCTGCCCAACTCAGATCAATCTAAATCATTTCCGATCATGGCAACCGCTCCTCCATATATGCCTGCGCAAGGGGGAGAGCCGGAAGTGCGCTCCTCCTTTTCCTGCTCGGGTTGATGAGTCATGCAGCCGTT
>CAXSDM010000012.1:6931-15101 GCA_964235575.1 uncultured Acidobacteriaceae bacterium
GTGAAGTGAGGCTTGATCGGCAGCGCTTCAAGTGAGGGGTCGAGGAGCGAAAGCCGCCACTGCTGGACGACAGAGGCCAGCATGAGGACGCCCTCCATCCAGGCGAAGCGGTCTCCGATGCAGAAGCGCGCGCCGCCACCGAAGGGAAAGTAGGCCATTTTGGGGCGAGCCGCCTTCGCTTCTTCGCAAAAGCGCTCCGGGTCGAAGCGTAGCGGGTCGGGCCACCAGCGCGGGTCGTGGTGGACGACGAGTTGGGACATGACCAGGTGGGCGCCCTTGGGGATGTGTTCTCCGGTGCGCATGGTGTAAGACTCGGCAGCGGTGCGAGCGACGACCCAGGACGGCGGGTACAGTCTCATGGATTCGGCGAAGACGCGCTCGAGGTACTTGAGGTGGGGGAAGTCGGAGGCCTGAGGGAGGCGGTCTCCGCAAACGGTCTCCACCTCTGCGGCGATGCGCTCCTGGACCTCGGTATGCCGGGCAACGAGCCAGAGCAGAAAGGTGAGGGCGTTGGCGGTGGTCTCGTGTCCTGCGAGCAGGAGAGTAAGGGCCTCGTCGCGGACCTGGCGGTCGTTCATCGAGCCGGACTCGTCGCTGGCTTCAAGCATCATGCCGAGGAGGTCGTCTCCGGCTATCCCGGAGGCGCGGCGCTCGCGGATGAGGCCGAAGATCATCTCGTCGAGGGCCGCGAGGGCGCGACGCATGCCGGGCATGGGGCCGATGGGCAGGCGCTCGAGCAGACTGGCGCCGGGAAGAAGCGAAAAGGGCAAATAATTGTTGAAGACTGCCATGGAATCGACCACGGTCTGAACGGAGGCATGGACGTCGGTGCCGAGCAGGCACCGGCTGATGATGCGCAGGGTGAGCTGGACCATGGCGGCGTGGAGCTCGACGGCGGGTTCCGCGCCCCAGGTGGAGGTCGTCTCGCGGGTGAGCGCGACAATCTGTGCGCCGTAACCGGCGATACGATCGCGATGGAAGGCAGGTGCGACGAGCCGGCGCTGACGGAGGTGGAGGGGCTCTTCGCTGGTCAGGAGGCCGTCGCCGAGGATGCCGCGGGCACGCTCGAGAACGACTCCGCGGCGGTGGTGGGGGGCGTCGCGGACCAGGACGTCGGCGATGGTGTCGGGGTGATTGAACTGGAACTGACGGTAGCCGCTCGGAGTGACAAAGCTGAGGACGTCGCCATATCTCCGAGCGTTCTCCCGGTAAAAAGCTGGCGAATCGACGGAGAAGAAGGACCCGTGCAGCAGACGGTCAAGGACGCGTGGTCCCTCTGGCCAGGAAGCAGTCATTTACTCTCTGACGTCACGTCCTCGCTCCGCGGCTAGGGCTTCACTGATAATGGAGTGAGCACGCCGAATGCCTCATGGAATCCTTTTTCAGCCGCTTCAAAAATGCCCTGGTACTGATTGCACTGCTGCTGGTGCAGACGATCGGGCTGGCAACGCAGGTAAATCGTCCGGCAGACCCGAGCCATCCGGATGAAGCGAGCGTGCGTCTACTGCGGCTGTGGACGCTGGCTATGGTCAGTCCGTTTGAGCGGCTCTCCGCCGGCAGCGGACATAAAGTTCGCGGTCTGTGGGCCAACTATGTGGACCTCCGCCATGTCCGGCAGCAGAATGCTGACCTGCAGAAGGAGCTGGGCGAGCTGCGGCTGGAGCGCGCGGCTCTAACCCAGGATGCGCTCGAGGGGCAGCGGCTGCGCGGGCTGCTGGGCTTTCGGCAGACCTACGCGCGGACGACGGTGGCGGCGCAGGTGATTGGCACGTCGGGGTCGGATGCGTCGCGGCTGCTGGTCTTGGATAAGGGGGCGCGCGATGGCTTGAAGCCGGGCATGCCGGTGATTACACCGGACGGCATCGTAGGCAAGCTGCGGGATGTCTTTCCGCATACCTCGCAGCTACTGCTCTTGAACGATCCGACGTCGGGTGCGGGGGTGATCCTCGAGTCGACGCGCATCCATGCGATCCTGCGGGGGAGTCCGCAAGGCCGGATCCAGATCCTCAACTTGACGCAGGATGCGCGGATCAAGCCGGGTGAAAAGGTGCTGACGTCGGGCGGGGACCGGGTGTTTCCGCGCGGACTGCCGGTGGGGGTGATTGAGTCCGTCATTCCAGACCCGGAGCATCAGCCGTTTACGGCGATCACGTTGAAGCCGGCAGCGAACCTAGCGCAGCTGGACGAGGTGCTGGTTGTGACAGGCATGACGACGGATTTAGGACAGGACGAGGCGAGCGATCCGGGCAACAACGCTGCCGATGTGAGCGCGGAGAGGCTGCCCGGGCTGCACGATGGAAAAGATGGCGAGGCGGATGCGCCAGCAGACGGGAGTACGCCGGATGGCATGCCGCCGCCGGATAACTCGACGAGCCTGGTGCCGAAGCCGAAGCCGGTGATGCATCCGGATCGCTACTCGCCGGGTGCGGCTCCACCGGCGGCTGAGTTGACGCCGGGTTCTCCAAGATCTGCGGGGCCTCCGAAGCTATGACGACTCGGTCTTACACGTCGCGCACGGAATTTGCGCAGTACAGCTTCAACCCGCTGGTGGTCATTGCGGTGCCGTTTGTGTTGATCCTGCTGCAGGCGCTGCTTCCGCTGCGGATGCCACGTTTGCTGATTCTGGATTTGCCGCTGATTGCGGTGATCTTCTTTTCGGTGTCCTGGCGGAGTCCCATTTTTGGGGCGCTGTTCGGGTGCGTGATCGGGCTGACGCAGGACGCGCTTACAGGGCAATATTTGGGAATTCATGGGATCGCTGAGACCCTGGTGGGGTATGCGGCTTCGAGCATCGGCTTGCAGGTAGATGTGGAGAACATTGCGACGCGGCTGCTGATGAGCTTTGGGTTCATGCTGCTTGAGTCCGGGGTGATCTTCGTGATTGAGCGCTACCTGCTGCGCCTGCCGGTGGACCGGCTGCGGTGGGTGCACGAGCTGATCCGTGCGGGGGTGAATACGGCGATTGCGATTCCGCTGTTTTTGTTTCTGGACCGGTTCAAGGAGCGGGAGTGAGGGTGGACAGGTGGCGGAGCCGAACCTAGGTTGCCTCTGAACGCAACAAACGAGAAAGAACAATGAGCCAACAACAACCGGTAAAGAGGCCCGACGACCTGTAATTTACAAGAGGATGTACGATGCAGTACCAAATAGAATAGCTGGTGGCTGATAGCAGCAGTAAGTTGCTAGGTCGAATTGGCGACCAGTCTGCGAGATTTGATTTAACACCCTTTGAAGGGTATGGCAAGCTGACGATGAAGAGCACCAGTGTGAAAAAAATACTTTCCCAGAGTGTCATGGCACACAACTCCAACGGTTCATCTCGAGGACGACGCCATAGCTTAGCAGCACGCTGAAGTTCGAGGGTTAGATCTTCACAAGCACATGGAACGCGCATCGGGACTTCCGCAGTCTTAGAAGATGGCCATTAGGAAGTGAGTTGGTTTTCAGGTTCGGGCTGCGACGGAAGAGTGCTGCCACGAGTCTAACCGGATAGAATCGGTACAGACGCCCTCCCCATGGCTACGACCCTGCCGTCGATCGACCGCGAAGAAAAGCTCTCCCCCGCCAAGCTGCACGCGATGCAGTACGTCATCGTCGTGATCCTGGCGGTGCTGGTGTTTGGACTTTGGAATCTGCAGGTTCTGGACGCGGCAAGCTATAAGTCGCTGGCGGAGGCAAATCGCATTCGCAAAATTCCGGTGCTTGCGCCGCGCGGACGGATCTTCGATCGCGAAGGCCGGCTGCTGGTCGACAACTATAGCTCGACCTCGTGCTACCTGATCCGCGACCAGGTGAAGGACCTGGCTTACGATTTGCCGATTAT
The DNA here is from genome assembly GCA_964235575.1 of uncultured Acidobacteriaceae bacterium. Lineage (GTDB taxonomy): Bacteria > Acidobacteriota > Terriglobia > Terriglobales > Acidobacteriaceae > Edaphobacter. The sequence continues at coordinate 10,755 of CAXSDM010000012.1, forward strand.
TGCGAATGGATTGCACTTACCTCTCGAGCAGGTGACGGCGACGCTACGGCATTATGCGGGCGCGGCGAAGTATCAGCCCATCCCGCTGAAGCAGGACATTACGCCGGATGAAGAGGCGTTTGTCGAGGCGCACCGGAACGAGCTTCCGGAGCTCGAGACGCTCGAGGAGCAGCGGCGCCTCTATCCGCGGGACGGGTTTGCGGCCCACATGATCGGGTACGTGGGCGAGGTGTCGGAGCAGATGCTGGCCAACGACGATCGCTACGCCGACTACCAGCCGGGCGATGTCGTCGGGCGGTCGGGCGTCGAGGCGACCTACGACGCTCTGCTGCGCGGGATAGATGGCTCGCGGGACGTGATCGTGAACTCGCACGGCAAGGAGCTCGGGCTGCTGCGGCAGGAGATGGCGACGCCCGGCAAGGACCTGCGGCTAACCGTGGATCTCGACGTGCAGCGCGCGGCCGAGCAGGCGATGGAAGGCAAGAACGGCGCGATGGTGGCGATGGATCCGCATACCGGCGAGATCCTGGCGATGGTCTCGCGGCCGAGCTATGACCCGAACCAGTTCTCGGTGCGGCTGACGCACAGCTATTGGCAATCGATTCTCGATAACCCGGATCATCCGCTGCTCAACAAGGCGATCCAGGCGCAGCTGGCGCCGGGAAGTACGTTCAAGATCATCATGTCCGTCGCAGGATTAGAGGACAACATCGCGCAGGACATGCACGTGCAGTGCAACGGTGGCGCGACCTTCTATGGGCACTTCTTCGCGTGCGACCAGCACCATGGCGCGGTGAATATTCACAACGCGATTCCCTATAGCTGCGACACGTTCTATTACACGCTGGCGAACCGGCTCGGCATCGACCGGATCGCGCAGTATGCGGCGGAACTTGGGCTGGGGCAGCATACGGGCGTGGACCTCCCGGAAGAGGCTTCGGGGACCGTGCCTTCGACGCAGTGGGCGCTCAAGAACTACCATCGCAAGTGGTATGCGGGGGAGACGATCTCGGTGGGCATCGGCCAGGGCGCGGTGACGGTGACGCCGCTGCAGATGGCGCGGGCGATTGGCGGGATCGCTTCAGGAGGCGTGCTGCATCGGCCGCACCTGGTGTTCCCGGATGAGGTTCCGGCCAATGAGTTGCAGGCGATTCACGATACCTATTCGGGGTCGGGTGACAGGACGATTCCGCTGACGGCGGCGAACTGGCAGACGATCACGGATGGCATGGCCGCGGTGACGACGACCGGAACAGCAGCTGCGGCCCATCTTGAAGGGATCGATTTTGCGGGCAAGACGGGCACGGCGCAGGTGATCGGGCACGAGGCGCTGGCACGGACCAACAAGGGCCATAACACGTTGCCGAATGCGTGGTTTGTGGGCATGGCTCCGCGGCGCAACCCGGACATCGTGGTGGCGGTGCTTTGGGAGCATGGCAACTGGGGGAACAATTCGGCCAAGCTGGCGTCGCAGGTGATCAACGCGTACGTGACCAAGCAGCGGGCGAAGGAGCACAACCTGAAGATCGCCGAGGTGGTGGTGCCGGAGCCGGTTCAACCGGAGGCGAAGGAGCCTGAAGCGGGGGGGAAGCCGAGCGCTACGACCAAGCGCGTTCCTGTTGTGCCGGGTGAAACCGGCGGGACACAGTGATTGGGCACATAGCGGAGCTTATGGGCGGCGTGAATGAGGACGACGGTCGAACTTTCGCTCAATACCCCATCCTCAAACGAGGCACCAGGATGGTAGCTAGACGTCTGGGTAGTCTATGCCGGGGACAAGCGCAATGCGCTGAATGTCCGCAAGTAAGATCGACTCGCCACGTTCCGTTGCTGCAGTGAAGGCACCGTCCGGCTCGCGGTCGACGCGCAGCAGGAAGACGTCGGGGGTCGGAGGCTGGTCGACGACGATCTCCACCTCGGCAAAGAACTGCTCGCCAGAGGTGAGCTCAATGGCTACGATACGGCCCTCGCACTTTTTCAGAAGCTCCACGTCTTCGGCGGTCATCGGACAGCGGCCTACTTGACCGAGCGCAGCGGCGCGAGAAAGTTTACCGTCGACCGCATCACGATTTTCTTGTCCTGATTGAAGGCCAGGGTGCGGGTGCGGACGAGGCCGTAGGTAGGCCGCGATGTGGAATGCCTCACGCTGACGACTTCGATCTCCGTGCGGATCGTGTCGCCGGGGCGCACGGGCTCGGTCCAGCGCATCTCTTCGACGCCCGCGCCGATCATGCCTCCGAACACCTTGATCGATTCGACGCGCAGCCGCATCACGATCGCGGCGGTAAGCCAGCCGGAGGCGGCCAGGCCCTTGAAAAACGAACCTTCACCGGCGGCTTCGTCTAGGTGAAAGGGCTGCGGGTCGTACTTCTGGCCGAACTCCTTGATCTCCTCGGCAGTCACTTTAGCGGTGCCGGCGGAGTGGAAGAGCTGACCAATATAAAAATCTTCAAAGTAAAGCTCTTGGGGCATCTTGATCTTCCTTCAGGTGTGATTATCGCAGGGATCGTCGTCAGGTAAGCTGCAGCAGCAGGACGGTGATGTTGTCGCGACCGCCGGCGTTGTTGGCCGTGTCTATGAGTGTCTTTGCGAGATCGGCAGGATCGCTTGTCTTCTGTCCGCTGCGGGTTGCTCCCTGACCGAACGCTGCCGCGAGCGCCGCATCGGACAGCTCGCGTGTGAGGCCGTCGGAGGCGAGCAGGTACAGGTCGCCGGGCTGAGGTTCGAGCCGCTGGATCTCAGGCTCGACAAAGGGAGCGGCGCCAACCGCGCGGGTGATGATGTTGCGCATGGGATGCGTCTCGGCTTCGAGAGCCGTAATTTCGCCGAGGCGCACCTGCTCTTCGACCAGCGAGTGATCGAGCGTCAGGGGAGTGAGGATGCCGTCACGCCAGCGATAGCAGCGGCTGTCGCCTACGTGGACCAGCGTGAGCGAAGGAGCGATTTTGCCCTCGGCCGGCGCGTAGAGCAGCGCGACCAGCGTCGTGCCCATGCCCTGAAGCTCCGGCGAGCTGCATGCCTGGCGATACACTACGCGATTGGCCAGGACGACCGCCGCCTCCAGCCGCTTCTCTGCCGATCCGGCTTCGGAAGCGTCGTCCGGCCCAGCCCGCAGCGCCTCAAGAAACATCTGCGTGGCAAGCGCGCTGGCTACTTCCCCAGCCGCGGCTCCGCCCATGCCGTCGCAGACCACGAACGCGCCTAGCTCCTCAGCCGCGGCGCAGCTATCTTCATTGCCCTTGCGCACGCGGCCGGGGTGCGAGAGCATGGCGAACTGGACCGTTTGAGTCAATATGGATGGTGGAGCCACTCGCTGCCGCAAACGATACACGTCTCTGTGCGCGCGTCGAAACAAGGACATAAGCTCAAGTCTACGAGGGAAAGCCGTTGGACGGAATCGTACATGGAGAGAACCTGGCTGTGCTGCAAAACCTGCCCGCCGGTTCGGCAGAACTGATCTATATCGATCCGCCGTTCAACACGGGAAAGCGGCAAGCCCGGCCGCGCTTGAAGACGGTGCGCGATGTGAGTGGCGACCGCACTGGCTTCGGCGGCGCGCGATATCGCACGGAGAAGCTGGAGGGCTTGCTGACGGGTTATGCCGATGCCTTCGACGACTACACCGGCTTCCTGCGTCCGCGCATGGTGGAGGCTCGGCGTATTCTGACGGACACAGGCTCGCTGTTCCTGCATGTCGACCCGCGCGAGGTCCACTACTGCAAGGTTATGCTGGACGAGGTGTTCAGCCGCGCCTGCTTTCAAAACGAGATTATCTGGGCTTATGACTACGGCGCGCGCGCCACCAAACGCTGGCCGGCCAAGCACGACAATTTGCTGTGGTACACGCGAAACCCGAAGCGCTACACCTTCGAGCTCGATCAGACAGATCGCATCGCGTACATGGCTCCCACGCTGGTGGGCGCGGAGAAGGCGGCGCGCGGCAAAACGCCGACCGATGTCTGGTGGCACACCATCGTCTCGCCCACGGGCAAGGAGAAAACCGGCTATCCAACGCAGAAGCCGCTGGGCATCCTGGAACGCATCGTTCGCGTGCACTCGCGTCCGGGAGATCGCGTGCTGGACTTCTTTGCCGGCAGCGGCACGACCGGCGTTGCGGCTAAAAAGCATGGCCGCCGCTTTCTGCTGGTGGATGAAAGCGAAGAGGCGGTTCGAGTCATGGAGCGACGGCTCGGGATGGAGGCGCAGCGATGGCCGAGTTAATTCATCACGAGATCTCACCGTACAGCTCGTCGTAAGAAAGGAGCGGAACGGACCTTCCACACACGTGATGAGAAGCTCACCGGCACGTGTGAACTTGGACGTCAGAAACGCATTCGAATCAAGTTT
>CAXSDM010000012.1:15201-17645 GCA_964235575.1 uncultured Acidobacteriaceae bacterium
TAGCTGAGTTACTGCAGCGCCGGTGTATTCCAAGCAGAAAAGACAAATTCATCGAGCGTCTTGCGCGACCGTTGCTGCAGTTCCATCTCTTTGAAAGGAGATGGAAGCGTGTCGACGTCACCGAGATAGCCCATCGCCCAGCAAGCTACTGGCTCGAAATCATCCGGTATGGTAAACCCTGTTTGGAGCTTCTCGCGATCGAAGCCCGCCATCCCATGGGTATGAATTCCCAGGGCGGCAGCCTGCAAAGATAGATTTGCAGACGCTGCTCCCAGATCGTGCACGGCGACCATGTTTGGGCCGCCAGTCATCGTGAAAGTCTTTTTTGCAAAGCCTGCATAGAGAACCGGCGCGGCTGCAGCCCAACTCTGGTTCTTGTCATTCAACGCACCAAAGATAATGTTCCAGGATGGATCGCCTTTGCGTCCCAGTAAAAAGCGCCAGGGCTGCTCGTTGTAGGAAGAACCTGCCCACGCGGCCGCGGTAAAGATGGAGCGCAGATCCGCTGCTTCGATAGGCTGGCCGGAAAAGGCGCGAGGGCTCCACCGCTTTACCAAAAGCGCTTCGACTGGCACATCCGTTTGGCCAAGTTTAAGCTTTTCAAGATCGTCATGTGCGGACATCGTGTTATCTCTCCAGGTAACTTCATGAAATGGTGAACCCGATAAGCCGGATCAATGTATGCAAGGAAGCATACTAGCTCGTCGACCAGTGTAGCTTTTTGCGTTACCATTTAGACGCAAACACGTCAGGAGAAGCTCCATGCTGCAGCTTTAATGTTCAAGAAACGACCTACACTCTCCTCTCGGCCTAAGCCAGGACGATCGCGAAACAACTTGTCGAGTGGACGTAGACTGGAGACTAGGATCATGCTCCTGTCCGGAAATTGATTTCCTTGTTAAGTCTTTATTCGCTTACTTCTCTTCCCCAAGAAAGGACATACCGTGAATAAGGTTTGGCCGAATGCCGCGGCCGCTCTTGGAGATATAGTGCAGGATGGCATGACGCTCGCGATCGGCGGCTTTGGCCTGTGCGGCATTCCCGAGGCGTTGATCGAAGGCTTGCGGAACAGCGGCGTGCGTGACCTGACGGTTGCCAGCAACAATGCTGGAATTGATGGTGTTGGACTTGGAACTCTGCTGGAGTCGCGACAGATTCGGAAAATGATTTCGAGTTATGTCGGCGAGAATGCGGAGTTCGAGCGTCAGTTCTTAGCCGGCGAGCTCGAAGTGGAGTTCTGTCCGCAAGGAACGCTGGCCGAGCGCATGCGCGCAGGCGGCGCAGGCATACCGGGCTTCTATACGCGCACCGGCGTGGGCACCGCGGTGGCCGAAGGCAAGGAACACAAGGACTTTGACGGGCATCCATATATTCTCGAACGCGGCATCCGCGCCGATATCGCGCTGGTGAAGGCGTGGAAGGCCGACACGCACGGCAATCTGATCTATCGCTATGCGGCGCAGAACTTCAACCCCGGCGCGGCCATGTGCGGCAGAACTACCGTGGCCGAGGCGGAGATCATCGTCCAAGCAGGTGAGTTGGAGCCGGCGCAGATTCACACGCCGGGAATCTATGTGCAGCGTCTGGTGCACAATCCATCCCCGAACAAGCACATCGAAAAGATCACAACGAGAGAGGCTTAGCGATGCCCTGGACAAGAAAGGAAATGGCCCAGCGGGGAGCGCTTGAGCTACGCGACGGCTTCTACGTGAACCTTGGCATCGGCATGCCGACTTACGTTTCGAACTACATTCCTGACGGTATGACGGTTACGCTGCAATCGGAAAACGGCCTTCTGGGGCTTGGACCATTTCCGACCAAGGATGCGGTGGATGCGGACCTGATCAACGCCGGCAAAGAGACAGTCACGTATCTTCCAGGCGCCTCCATTTTTTCGAGCTTCGAATCGTTTGCGATGATTCGCGGAGGCCATGTGGACCTGGCTATCCTTGGCGCAATGCAGGTCTCCGAACATGGCGATCTGGCCAACTGGATGATCCCAGGCAAGCGCGTCAAAGGCATGGGCGGCGCCATGGACCTGGTTGCCGGTGTTCGCCGCGTGATCGTACTGATGGAACACAACGCGCCGGGTGGCGGAGCCAAGCTGCTGCGGACGTGCACGCTGCCGCTCACCGGGCAGGCCGTTGTCAGCCGAATCATCACCGATCTTTGTGTGCTCGATGTGACGCCCGCCGGATTTGAACTGGTGGAGCTTGCGCCCGGCGTAGCCTATGAGCAGGTGCAACAGGCGACTGACGCGACCGTGCATCGTTCGGTGTGAAAAGCGACTTCTACACATGATTGGCGCTGCGGAGGATGCGGCGAATCTTCTTGGGTGAGATACTCAACGCTTTCGCGACCGAAGATATATTCTTACCGCTGCGCAGCCATACCTTGGGAATGATCAGTCCCGCGAACTCTTCCTGCACCTGCTGAAAGGTCTT